>NZ_JBVIQR010000002.1:101231-181322 GCF_055576875.1 Streptomyces sp. NPDC033229
GATCTTGTTTGTGCCGCCTGCGGCGACGGGCGCCCTGCGGGCGCGTCCTCAAGCGCCGGACGGGCTTGATTCGGCTGGGCTCGCTCAGCCAAACCAGCCCGTCCGGCGCTTGAGGACACAGCACAGCAGCCCGTCCGGCGCTTGAGGACACCGCCGCGTAGCGGTGGTGCGGGGCGGCACGGGGCCGCAGCGCCCGTTCACCCGACGCGCCGGACACGGCCTAGGACGGCCAGTACGTCGTCCGCCAAGCGCGAGCGCCCGGGCGGGGGGTGCGCCGTGCCCCGACCAGGCGGGCCGGGGCGGCCCACTCCGGCCGGGCCTCGCCCTCCGGCGCGGCGGCGGCGCGGGCCGCCGCGCGGGCCTGGACCACCGCCAGTGCGGCGGCCAGCTCCTCCGGGGTGGGGTTACCCCGTACGACCTTGATCACGAGCGGTTCCCTTCCTCGGCCGGTGGTTGCGACTGCTTACAGCGGGATGTTGCCGTGCTTCTTCGGCGGCAGCGTCTCGCGCTTGTCACGCAGCGTCCGCAGACCGCGCACGATGTGGCGGCGGGTCTCGGACGGCATGATCACCGCGTCGACGTAACCGCGCTCGGCGGCCGCGTACGGGTTGAGCAGCGCGTCCTCGTAGTCCGCGATCAGCTTGGCGCGCAGCGCCTCCCGCTCCACCTCCGGCGCCGCGGCGATCGTGCGGCGGTGCAGGATGTTGACCGCGCCCTGGGCGCCCATGACGGCGATCTGCGCGGTGGGCCAGGCGAGGTTCAGGTCCGCGCCCAGGTGCTTGGAGCCCATGACGTCGTACGCGCCGCCGAACGCCTTGCGGGTGATGACGGTGATCAGCGGAACCGTGGCCTCGGCGTAGGCGTAGATCAGCTTGGCGCCGCGCCGGATGATGCCGTTGTACTCCTGGTCGGTGCCCGGCAGGAAGCCGGGGACGTCCACGAAGGTCAGCACCGGGACGTTGAAGGCGTCGCAGGTGCGCACGAAGCGCGCGGCCTTCTCGCTCGCGTTGATGTCGAGGCAGCCGGCGAACTGCATCGGCTGGTTGGCGACGATGCCGACGGGGTGGCCCTCGACCCGGCCGAAGCCGGTGATGATGTTCGGCGCGAAGAGCGCCTGCGTCTCCAGGAACTCGCCGTCGTCCAGCACGTGCTCGATCGCCGTGTGCATGTCGTACGGCTGGTTCGCCGAGTCCGGGATGAGCGCGTCCAGCTCGCGGTCGGTCTCCGAGGTCTCCAGGTCGGCCTCCTCGGGGTAGGCCGGGGGCTCGGAGAGGTTGTTGGAGGGGAGGTAGGACAGCAGCGCCTTGACGTAGTCGATGGCGTCCTTCTCGTCACCCGCCATGTGGTGCGCCACGCCCGAGGTGGTGTTGTGGGTACGGGCGCCGCCCAGCTCCTCGAAGCCGACGTCCTCGCCGGTGACCGTCTTGATGACGTCGGGGCCGGTGATGAACATGTGCGAGGTCTGGTCGACCATCACGGTGAAGTCGGTGATCGCGGGGGAGTACACCGCGCCGCCCGCGCAGGGGCCGACGATCAGGGAAATCTGCGGGATGACACCCGAACCGTGGACGTTTCGACGGAAAATCTCGGCAAACAGTCCGAGGGCCACCACGCCCTCCTGGATCCGGGCGCCGCCACCGTCGTTGATGCCGACGATCGGACAGCCGGTCTTCAGGGCGAAGTCCATCACCTTGACGATCTTCTCGCCGTAGACCTCGCCGAGCGAACCGCCGAAAATGGTGAAGTCCTGCGAGTACACACAGACCGTGCGGCCGTCGACCGTGCCGTAGCCGGTGACGACGCCGTCGCCGTACGGCCGGTTCTTCTCGATGCCGAAGTTGGTCGACCGGTGCCGGGCGAACTCGTCCAGCTCGACGAACGAGCCCTCGTCCAGCAGCAGCTCGATGCGCTCGCGTGCCGTCAACTTGCCCTTGGCGTGCTGCTTTTCCACTGCCCGCGCGGAGCCGGCGTGAGTCGCCTCATCGATCCGGCGCTGAAGATCCGCGAGCTTCCCGGCGGTGGTGTGGATGTCGATACCGTCGATTCCACTGGTGTCTGGCTCGGACATCGGGATGCGGCTCCTGCTCGTCCTGAGGGGGCGGGGGTCACTGGCTACCGACTGGCTACCGGTTCGTAGCGTATCGGCGCGGGTGCGCTGCGGAAGTGCGTCGTTGGCCACACCGGTTCGCTGTGGTTTCCCTCCTATGGTGGCTGTTATGACGCCCTCCGACGCTTCCGGCAACCCCTGGTCCGACCTCGACCGCCCCCCGCTCAACACCACGTCCCTGCGGCGCGGCCTGCTGCGCCCCGACGGACTGTGGACGTCCGTGGACGTGGTCGCGACCACCGGGTCCACCAACTCGGACCTCGTCGCCTCCGGCGGCACCGAGGGCGCGGTGCTCGTCGCCGAGGAGCAGACCGCCGGGCGCGGTCGCCTCGACCGCACCTGGTCGGCGCCGCCGCGCTCCGGGCTGTTCTTCTCCTTCCTGCTCACCCCCGGCCCGGACGTACCGGCCGAGCGGTGGGGCTGGCTGCCGCTGCTCACCGGCGTCGCGACGGCGACGGCGCTGGCCCGCGCGGCGGGCGTCGACGCGGCCCTGAAGTGGCCCAACGACCTGCTGGTCCAGGTCGAGGGCGCCGAGCGCAAGGCGGGCGGCATCCTCGCGGAGCGGACCGGCGACAGCGTCGTCATCGGCATCGGTCTCAACGTCTCGCTGCGCGCCGACGAACTGCCGGTGCCCACGGCGGGTTCCCTGGCGCTCGCCGGGGCGAAGGTGCTGGACCGCGACCCGCTGCTGCGGGCCGTGCTGCGGTCGGTCGAGGAGTGGTACGGCGAGTGGCGGCGCGCCGGGGGCGACCCGGGGGCGTGCCGGCTGCAGGAGGCGTACGCGGCCGGCTGCGCGACGCTCGGCCGGACCGTACGGGCCGAACTGCCCGGCGGACGCGAGCTGCTCGGGGAGGCGGTGGCCGTGGACGGCGACGGCCGGCTGGTGCTCGCGACGAGGGACGGTGTGCAGGAACCGGTCGGCGCGGGCGACATCGTCCATCTGCGCCCGGCGCGGCCGGAGGAGTGAACCACGCGCCGCGAGTGGGCCCGAGTGCTTCACCGGGGCGAGACGAAGAGGGGCCGGAACAGTGGGCGGGAAGAGTGAGCCGATACCGTCAAGAGAGTGAGCTACGGCACACCTGCCGTATCGTTGTGCCCAGAACCTAGGCGAGCAGCGATCGGCAGGGCAGTGCGCACGGATCGGACAGGGGGCGGGCGGTGACCGCCGACGATGGGGGCACCTCCCGTGCCGTCAGGGCTACGGGGGAGGACAACAGTGGTGCGCGCGGGGCTGCCGGGGAGACCGCGGGCGAATCTTCGCGGGCGGCCCGGGACACCTCGCACCGGGATGCCTTGGGCAGGGGAGTGGAGGGGGACTCGGCCGACGAGGGCGGGGACCCCATCGCGCTCCGGCTGGAAGCGCTGATCCTCGGTGCCGAGCGCCGCTACACCCCCTTCCAGGCCGCGCGGGCGGCCGGCGTGTCCATGGATCTGGCCTCCCGCTTCTGGCGCGCCATGGGCTTCGCCGACATCGGCCAGGCCAAGGCCCTGACCGAGGCGGACGTGCTCGCGCTGCGCCGACTGGCGGGCCTGGTCGAGGCGGGCCTGCTGAGCGAGCCCATGGCCGTCCAGGTCGCCCGCTCCACCGGGCAGACCACGGCACGGCTCGCCGACTGGCAGATCGACTCCTTCCTGGAGGGGTTGACGGAGCCGCAGGAACCGGGCATGAGCCGCACGGAGATCACGTATCCGCTGGTCGAGCTGTTGCTGCCGGAGCTGGAGGAGTTCCTCATCTACGTCTGGCGGCGTCAGCTGGCCGCCGCCACCGGCCGCGTCGTCCAGGCCCAGGACGACGCGGAGATGGTCGACCGGCGGCTCGCGGTCGGCTTCGCGGACCTGGTGGGCTTCACCCGCCTGACGCGCCGTCTGGAGGAGGAGGAGCTGGGCGAGCTGGTCGAGGCCTTCGAGACGACCGCCGCCGACCTGGTCGCGGCGCACGGCGGCCGACTGATCAAGACCCTCGGCGACGAGGTGCTCTACGCGGCGGACGACGCCGGCACCGCCGCCGAGATCGGGCTGCGCCTGATCGAGACCCTGACTCACGACGACACGATGCCCGAGCTGCGGGTCGGCATCGCCTTGGGGACGGTCACGACCCGGATGGGCGACGTCTTCGGCACGACGGTGAACCTGGCTTCCCGGCTGACATCAATAGCTCCGAAGGACGCGGTGCTGGTGGACGGCGCCTTCGCGGAGGAGCTCGCGCGCAACGGCGACGCCCCGAAGTCGGAGGCGGAGGCCGCGGCGTCGGCGTCCCCGGAGGAGATCGAGAAGTACCGCTTCGCCCTCCAGCCGATGTGGCAGCGCCCGGTACGAGGCCTGGGCGTGGTCGAACCCTGGCTGCTGACGCGCAGGGGCAACTGAGTCCGGCCTGCCCGATCAAGCCCGCCCGCACATCAGGCCTGCCCGGCGCTTGAGGGCGTCTTTGACGGTTCGATGACGAGGGCGGGCCGCGAAATCCAGCACGGAGGGCCGTACAACCCGGCCCGTCCGGCGCTTGAAGGCATCTTTGACCGGTCCGATGACCACGGAGGGCCGAAAAACAAGCCCGTCCGGCGATTGAGGACACCCCCCACCGATGCGATGATCCAACGCGACAGGTTCACGGTCGTTAACCCCCGCGGAGGTCATCACATGAGTGAACAACGCTTCGGTGAATGGGTAGCCGTCAAAAGGCACGGCCACGTCGCCGAGCTCGCCCTGGACCGGCCCAAGGCCATGAACGCCGTCTCCACGGAGATGGGCCGCCGGATCGCGGAGGCCACCGCCGCCCTCGCCGCCGACCCGGGCGTCCGGGTCGTCGTCCTCACCTCCACCCACGAACGGGCCTTCTGCGTCGGCGCGGACCTCAAGGAGCGCAATTCCTTCACCGACGCCGACCTGGGGCGCCAGCGTCCGCACGCCCGGGCTGCCTACACCGGCGTCCTGGAGCTGCCTGTTCCGGCCATCGCGGCCGTGCACGGCTTCGCCCTCGGAGGCGGTTTCGAGCTGGCGCTGTCCTGCGATGTGATCGTCGCGGACCGCACGGCCGTGGTGGGCCTGCCCGAGGTGTCCGTGGGCGTGATCCCCGGCGGCGGCGGGACGCAGTTGCTGCCGCGCCGGGTGGGTGCCGCCCGCGCCGCCGAGTTGATCTTCTCCGCGCGGCGCGTGCCGGCCGAGGAGGCGCGGGACTTGGGCCTGGTGGACCAGCTCGTCCCCGAGGGCGAGGACCGCACGGAGGCGCTGGCGCTCGCGCACCGGATGGCCGCCAACTCGCCCGTGGGGCTGCGGGCCGCGAAGCGGGCGCTGCGGCTCGGGCACGGGCTGGACCTGCGGGCGGGGCTGGAGGTCGAGGACGCCGCGTGGCGGTCCGTGGCCTTCTCCGGTGACCGCGCGGAGGGCGTGGCCGCGTTCAATGAGAAGCGGACGCCGAGCTGGCCGGGCCAGTAGTAAGCCCGTAGCCCCGCTCATCAGCGTCAATGCCGGAGAAATCCGATGGCTGCGCAGCTAAGCGGAATGGGCAGAACGGGTCCACAATTCTTACGCTGGAGTGCGAAGGCTGCACGCGGCGACGGATTGTGAGGCTCGGGTGGCAGGTGACGGGGAGTGCGACGGCCGGCTGCGCGCCGTGGTGGAACTGGCGCAGGCGATGGCGGCGGCGCGCACCCCGCTGGAAACCGTCGACGCCGCGGCCGAGGGCGCGCGACGTGCCCTGGAGGGCACGTTCGCGGCCGTCTCGGCGTGGGAGCGGGCCCGCGGGCGGCTGCGGGTGCTGGTGAACGCCGGTGAGCGGGCCGAGGGCGAGGAACGGTTCCCGGTCGACGAGTCCTATCCCGTGCACGACTTCCCGGAGATCGCGGAGTTCCTGCACGACGAGTGGGTGGGCGGCGGGGAGCCGCACGCCTGGGTGGAGACCGCCGAGGCCTCGGGGGAGGAGACCGTCGGCGGCTTCGACGCGTACGGCCCCGGACGGGCGCACGGCCTGCGGCGGCGGGGGCGCGGCAGCTGTGTCGTCGCCCCGATCGTGCTGCACGGGCGGGCATGGGGCGAGCTGTATGTGGCGCGCCCGCCGGGCGCGCCCGCGTTCGACCGTGCGGACGCCGACTTCGCGACCGTCCTGGCCGCCGTGGCGGCGGCGGGGATAGCGCAGACCGAGCGGCTGGAGGAGGTCCGCAAGCTCGCCTTCACCGATCCCCTGACCGGTCTGGCCAACCGCCGTGCGGTCGATGCGCGGCTCGACGAGGCCGTGGAGCGGCACCTGGCGGACGGTGTGGTCGTCAGCCTGGTGGTGTGTGATCTGAACGGGCTGAAACGCGTCAACGACACGCTGGGCCATGCGGTGGGCGACCGGCTGCTGGAACGGTTCGGCTCGGTGCTGTCGCTGTGCGGGGCGAAGCTGCCGGGGGCGCTGGCGGCTCGGCTCGGCGGTGACGAGTTCTGCCTGCTGACGGTGGGCCACCCGGCGGACGATGTCGTGCGGGTGGCCGAGGAACTGTGCCGTCGGGCGGCGGAGTTGGAGTTCGGTGAGGGGGTGGCCTGCGGGATCGCCTCGACGGGTGACCCGATCGGGGACGTGCGCTCCGCCCGCCGTCTCTTCCGCCTCGCGGACGCGGCCCAGTACCGCGCGAAGGCGGCACGCGAGCTGAAGCCGGTCGTCGCGGGCCGTGAGGGCGGCCCCGAGGACCCGGTCGTCCGTCTCGCCGACCGCCCGCCCGCGGCCCCGCAGGCCGAACGCCGCCGTTTCCGCGGCCGCAGGCCGTGACCCTGTGGGAGTGCGGTGCCCTTCGCGGGGGCGCGCTGGGGTGTCCTCAATCGCCGGACGGGCTGAAATGCAGCCCGTCCGGGGGCACCTCCCAGCGGTAGCTGGGGAGATTGAGGACGCGCCCGCAGGGCGCTCGCCGCCGCAGGCGGCACAGCGGGCCCGCGGCCGAAATGATCCCGGCCCCCTTCCGCGTTGTTACAGACGAACGCACAGGCCGGAAGGCCATTGGCCGAGACCTAGTGACAGTAAGCGATTCAGTCTCTAGGGTGCCTGAATATGGATATGCACACTGTGGTGGTGGGGACGGCCGGGACGACCGCGGAGGACGTGATCGCCGTGGCGCGCGACGGCGCCCGGGTCGTCGTAGCGGACGAGGCGATCGCGGCCGTCGCCGCGGCGCGGCAGATCATTGACGATCTGGCCGCCAAGCCCGATCCCGTCTACGGCGTCTCCACCGGCTTCGGTGCCCTCGCCGTCCGTCACATCAGCCCTGACCTGCGCGCCCAGCTCCAGCGCAACATCGTGCGTTCGCACGCCGCCGGCATGGGCCCGCGCGTGGAGCGCGAGGTCGTCCGGGCACTGATGTTCCTGCGGCTGAAGACCCTGGCCTCCGGCCATACGGGCGTCCGCCCCCTCGTCGCCCGGACCATGGCCGCGATCCTCAACGCCGGCATCACCCCCGTCGTCCACGAATACGGCTCCCTCGGCTGTTCCGGTGACCTCGCGCCGCTCTCCCACTGCGCGCTCACCCTCATGGGTGAGGGTGACGCCGAGGGCCCCGACGGCGTGCTGCGCCCGGCCGCCGAGCTGCTCGCCGCGCACGGCATCGAGCCGGTCGAGCTGCGGGAGAAGGAGGGCCTCGCGCTCCTCAACGGCACCGACGGCATGCTCGGCATGCTGGTCATGGCCTGCGCGGACCTCGCCCGCCTGGTCACCTCCGCCGACATCACCGCCGCGCTCTCGCTGGAGGCGCTGCTCGGTTCCGAGAAGGTCCTCGCCCCCGAGCTGCACGCCATTCGTCCGCACCCCGGCCAGGGCTCCAGCGCGGACAACATGCTCCGCGTGCTGGCCGGTTCGGGGCTGACCGGGCACCACCAGGACGACGCGCCGCGCGTCCAGGACGCGTATTCGATCCGTTGCGCCCCGCAGGTCGCGGGCGCGGGCCGGGACACCCTGGCGCACGCCCGGCTGGTGGCCGACCGCGAGCTGGCCGCCGCCGTCGACAACCCCGTCGTGCTGCCCGACGGCCGCGTGGAGTCCAACGGCAACTTCCACGGCGCCCCCGTCGCGTACGTCCTGGACTTCCTCGCCATCGCCGCCGCCGACCTCGGCTCCATCGCCGAGCGCCGCACGGACCGGCTGCTGGACAAGAACCGCTCGCACGGCCTGCCGCCGTTCCTGGCGGGCGACCCGGGCGTCGACTCGGGCCTGATGATCGCCCAGTACACGCAGGCCGCCCTGGTCAGCGAGATGAAGCGGCTGGCCGTCCCTGCCTCCGTGGACTCGATCCCCTCCTCCGCGATGCAGGAGGACCACGTCTCCATGGGCTGGTCGGCGGCGCGCAAGCTGCGTACCGCCGTTGACGCCCTGTCCAAGATCGTCGCCGTCGAGCTGGTCGCCGCGACCCGCGCGATCGAGCTGCGCGAGGGCCTGGAGCCCGCGCCCGCCACGCGTGCGGTGCTGCGCGCCGTCCGCGCGGCGGGGGTCGAGGGCCCGGGAGAGGACCGTTTCCTCGCGCCCGACCTGGCGGCGGCCGACGCGTTCGTCCGCGCGGGGAAGCTCGTGGAGGCGGCGGAGACGGTGACGGGCCCGCTGGCGTAGCACGGCCCTATACCAGGCTCCGACCTGCGGCTTTACCTTTGATTGACCCGGCCCTGTCGGGGTGGTGGGGCCCCCGGCCCCCGCCCGGCAGGGCCTTTCGGCCCTTTCGCCCGGAGACGTTCCGCGGTCGAATGGAGAGGTCGAACGAAGCTACCGATCCGCCTGGCGCGACCTGCGCATGGCGGCGGTGACCAGGGCGCCACCCGCGCCGACGAAGGCGATGCCGCCGACGACGTACGGGGTGGTGTCGAAGCCGCCCGTATGTGCGAGGGCGAGCTGCTCGCTACCGGCGACGGAGCCGGACGCGGGTGATCCGGTGGACTGCTGCCGGGGCGCCGAAGCGGCGCGGTCCTGTGAGGCCGCGGAAGCGTGGTCGGCACGTTCTGCCGTCGCGTTGGCGGTCGGTACGAACCACACCGCACACAGCAGCGAACCGGCGGCGACGGCGGTCAGCAGCGGTCGGCGTGCGGTCACGGGATGATCCCCCTTGAAGTGACGAAGAGTTGGGGGTCGTGGATCTTGTGTGAATCCCGACTGACCCGATGTTAGTGATACAGATGGATCCGGGGGAAGTCGTGGCCCCCACCGACCTGTCCGCGTGGACACCGTCCGGATCGGCCTCACCGGTTTCCCCGTTGGGCGCCGGAGGGTTTTTACTGGCGTGGTTCCGCGTGGTCTTGCCCACACTTTCCCGAGGTGTGGAACGGACGAAACGGTGCAGGCGTTCCTTAAGCAGTAGCCGGGATACGTGTTGCCCCACGATTCGGCTCGGGATTTCGGGGTCCAGGAGCAATGGAGAAGCGTGTGATGACGTACGGCAAGCGCCGCAAGAGCCTGGTGGCCGCGGCCGCCGTGCTCGGCGGTGTACTGACTCTCGCCGCGTGCGGCGGAGGCGACGACGACGCCAAGAGCGGCGGCTCCGGCAAGTCGCAGAACCAGGTCGACGCCGCTGCCGCCAAGGACGCGTCCAAGGCGCAGATCAAGATCACGCCGAAGGGCGGGACCACCAACGCCGGCATCACCGGCGATGCGACCCAGGTCACCGTCAGTGACGGCGAGCTCACGAGCGTCAAGATGACGACCGAAAAGGGCACCCCGGTCGAAGGTTCAATATCGCCGGACAAGAAGTCCTGGAAGCCCGCGAAGCAGCTCGAGCGGTCGACCAAGTACAAGGTCGTCGCGGAGGCCAAGGACTCCGAGGGCCGCAAGGCGACGGAGCACTCCTCCTTCTCCACCGTCTCGCCGACGAACAGCTTCATCGGCTCCTTCACGCCGGAGGACGGCTCGACCGTCGGCGCCGGCATGCCCGTGTCGATCAACTTCGACAAGCCGATCAAGGACCGCAAGGCCGTCCAGTCGGCCATCTCGGTCAACTCCAGCAGCGGCCAGAAGGTCGTCGGTCACTGGTTCGGTGACCAGCGGATCGACTTCCGCCCGCAGGAGTACTGGAAGGCCAACTCCGACGTCACCCTGAAGCTGGACCTCGACGGGGTGGAGGGCGCGCCGGGCATCAAGGGCGTGCAGAAGAAGACGGTCAAGTTCAAGATCGGTCACGCCCAGGTCTCCACGGTCGACGTCAAGACCCACCAGATGACGGTGGTCCGCGACGGCAAGGTCATCAAGACCATCCCGATCTCCGCGGGCAGCCCCGAGAACCCGACGTACAACGGCAAGATGGTGATCTCCGAGAAGTTCAAGGAGACCCGGATGGACGGCTCGACCGTCGGCTTCACCAAGGGCGACGGCAAGGGCGAGTACGACATCAAGGACGTGCCGCACGCGATGCGCCTGTCCACGTCGGGCACGTTCATCCACGGCAACTACTGGGGCAGCGGCATCTTCGGCTCGGCGAACACCAGCCACGGCTGCGTCGGTCTCGCGGACAAGCAGGGCGCCGACGACCCGTCGACGTCGGGCGCGTGGTTCTTCGAGAACTCGCAGTTGGGTGACATCGTCGAGGTCAAGAACTCGAACGACAAGACGATCGCTCCGGACAACGGCCTCAACGGCTGGAACATGGACTGGAACGCGTGGGTCGCGGGCAGCGCGACGGGCGCGTGATCCTGAGCCTGTAGCACAGAAGGGGCCCTTCCGGCGGAACATCGCCGGGAGGGCCTTTTCGTGCGCTACGGTGCGGGTAATCGGGCGGCTTCGTACGGTAACGAAGCGGCCCCCGGCGCCGGCTGCAACCGGCGAGGGGGGCCTACACCCGCAAGGAGACAAGGTCCTTAAGGATGCTCAGGCATGTTATCGCCCCTGTGCGCTTCTTCTCCCAGGTGCCGAACGAAATCATCCGCCACCCACGGCTGTCGGCGAATGCCGTTCGGCTGCTGATGTGGCAGTTGTCGCTGCCGCAGGGCATGGATCAGCCGTTGTGGGAGACGGCGGAACGGGCGAGGATCGGGAAGAGGTCCTTCACCCTGGCGAAGCGTCAACTGGTCGCCGAAGGCTATGTGTTCGAGTGGAAGTCGCAGGACGAAGGCGGCCAGTGGTCGACGACGCAGATGGTGTCGAACGTATGCCTGACGGCGGAGGAGGCGGCGGCCGTGAGGGACGGCCTTCCCGTCGTCGCTCCACCGACGGACGCCTTCCCGGTCGCCGGTGAGCCGAAGGGTCGGTCCGTCGGTCGTTCCCAGGACAACACGGGGGCGAAGACTGACCACCCTCCCACCCGGCTCGCTTCCGAAGTCGCTGCGCGAGCGGTTGAAGTGACGCCGGGCCAGGTCCCGGCTCCGCTGGTGGAACGCGGCGCCCAGGCCCTCGCGGCCCTCTCCCACACGGATCGCCGCCTGCGGCTGACAGGCAGCGACGTCCGGGCGCTCGCCCCGCTGGCGGGGGAGTGGCTCCTGCGCGGCGCGACGCTGCGGGACCTCCGCGACGACCTGACGTCGGGCCTGCCGAAGCCGGTGCACTCGGCGGCGGGACTGCTGCGTGACCGCTTGCTGCGCAAGATGCCGGAGGCGCCGTCGTTCGCGGAGCAGAAGCCTTTGGCCTGCGCGGCACCGAGGGCGGCGGACATGCGGGAGTGCCAGGGGGACCACACGCAACCGCGCCTGTTCACACCGGTGGCGGGGGAGCGCCTGTGCCCGGCATGCCGCCAGGACCGCGCGGAGGCGGCGCAGGACGTCTCGGGGGCGATCCAGGCGACGCGCCGGGGCGCGGCCACGGTAAGGGCGGTCCTGCGGGGTGGGGTGGCGGGGTGAGGGCTTGTCGGGTGGGATGACGGGGTCGAGAAGCCAACGGGGCCGTTCGTCCGGCTCCTGCAAAGCCGATGGATACAGACCTGGACCGCTGGTCGGCAGACACTGGCCCCACTGCCGGGCCACACTGGTGACCAGCCGCCCAGAGGAGGTGAAAGGAAGCGTGAGCGTTGCCGCCGCTGACCACAGCGGGCCGTGGACCCTTAGCGATGTCCTGGCCCTGCCCGAAGATCCGCACCACCGCATCGAGCTGGTCGGAGGCGCGCTGGTGATGAGCCCCAGCCCCGGTGTGCCGCACCAGCGCGCGAGCCACCGCTTGGCCGCCCTCCTCGACGCTGCTGCGGAAGCCGCTGCCGCCCCGGTGGAGGTCCTGGAAGCGGTCAACGTCGTCGTGCCTGATGGGCTGCTCATCCCGGACATCGCCGTGGTGGATGCCGAGGCTGCGGCGTCGGCCGGCCTGACAGTCGATTCGCATGACGTCCTCGTCGTTATCGAGATCGCCTCCCCGTCGACCCGGGTCGCCGACCGCAAGCTGAAGCCCGCCCTGTACGCCGCTGCGGGCATCCCCCACTACTGGCGCCTCGAACTCGCTCCCACGCCTCGGCTCTACCTTGGCCGCTTGGAGCGCGGCACGTACACCGACCGCCTCGTCCAAGCGGGCGAGACCACCCGCGTCGAGCAACCCTTCCCGCTGGACTTCGACCCGGACCGGCTCGTACGGCGCTGACCGCGCCCTTGTCACGCCTCACGGGCCGAAGGCCGGGGAGAGGCCGCTATGGCCCTGGCCCGGTCGTACACCTCCCTGGCGCGGGCGTTCTTCACATAGGGGCGGAGGGCGGCCATCATCGCGCGGAACCGGTCGTCACACCGCCCTGACTGCACGTGCGGAAAGTCGTTGAGAACCCGATGCCAGTCCGTGCATGCCTCGTCCAGGCGGCCGAGCTCCAGCTTCCTCTCGGCCAGCAAGCCGAGGTGTCGTACGCGCCCGCGCCGGTAGATCGAGTAGCGGGTGCGGTCCGACTCCTCCAGCGCTTCGATCGCCGCCTCCTTGTCGCCGAGCGCATAGCGGACTTGAGCCACGTGGTAGGCCAGCGATGACGGGTCGTACGAGCCGAACGCCTTCGCCTTGGACTCGGCCTTCTCCATCGCGATCTCGGCTTCCCGGATCTTCGCCAGCGCGGTGGCGCGGTGACCGGTCTGGGCGGCGGCGTGCGCCTGCTGTCCGGAGAGGAAGGCCGTCATGCGGGGCCCCGCCTCAGGGGACGCGGCGGACGCGGAGTCGGCGAGACGGAGCGAGAGAGGGCCATGGCCGAGATCGACGGCCTGGACGCTCATCCCGCGCAGGGTCGTGCAGTAGGTGAGGTGGTCCTGTGCGGCTCCGGCCAACTCCAGTGCTTTGACGTAGTACCGCTGGGCAAGGCCGTCCGCCCGCTCGTCCATCGCCATGTAGCCGGTGAGATAGAGGTGGTCGGCCGCTGCCGAGAGCATGGCCTTGCGCACGTCTTCCGACGCCTCGGCCTGGAGATAGGGCGCGATCGTGTTGACCAGGAACGCGGCGGCCATGGGACGGGCGCGGCGGCCGCCGAACATGTCGTCGATCTCGCTGATGCGTTCCGTCATCGCCGCCACGGCTTCCACTTCGCCGTATCCGATACGGGTACGAGGATTGCGCCTCATCGTCTCGAAGCGGCCGACGACATCCTGATACTGCGGGATGGTCAGAGCGACTGAGAACAGCCCTGCGGCCCCGAGCACGGCTCGTCGCGAGGGGTCCATGTCGGCGCCGCCCAGCTCGATGAGACCGGTCACGCCGTCTTCCGGGGCGGGACGCGACTCACCGCCTTCGCCCAAGCCCGCCTCGGCCGGCGTGACGGGTCGGTTCAACCGGCGGGCGAAGGCTTCGAGGATCGCCGGGTGGGCGCGACGTCGGGGCTTCGTCCCTGTAAGCCAGTGGCACACCGAGGAGTCGTCGTAACGCAGGGCAAGGCCCATCTCTGTGCCCACGCGATTGACCTGGCGAGCGAGCTCGCCGTTCGTCCAGCGAGCCTCGGTGATCAGCGAGGCAAGGCCGGGGTTCGGGGTGCGATCGGCATGCATGGGACGGGCCTCCCCTGAAATTCAAGGATTTCAACTCCCCACCCTGGCACGGACGTACCGGTCTCTACAGCCCGCCGGTTAACTCGATGTCACCGAAGGCCGGTGAGTCGCTTGAACAGGTTTGTGGCCTGCACTTTCCAGGCTGCTCTCTTCCGTGCTGCCGACTTGATCAGAAGTTGACGCTGATCGTTCGGCCCCTGCCGCCCGGGCTGAGGGCGGTCGGATCAAGCGTGGGCCGAACGGCCCTGATCAGTTGGAGGAACTCCCGCCCATGAACCCCCAGAGCCCTCAGCAAGAGCCCGCACTCCACACGATGATGACCGGCGACAACGCCCCCCTCGACCTCGTCACCATCCGCGCCACCGTCCGCCGTGCCCTCCAGGAACGGACGGCGCTCCCCCGCGCCGAGGAGGTGCACGAGATCACCCGGGCCCTGCGTACCCACCTCTGGCTCATGCTCCCGGCCGCGCAGGCCATCGCGGACGGTCTCGTCCGTGGCACGGGGCCGTGGCATCGATGGCGGGCGTTGATCGACCGGGTGCGGGTGGATCTCGATCACGACGGGGGGCCGGGGCTGTGCTCGGCGGTCGTGCACATGCAGGACCTCGGGCGGACGTGCAGGTTCCTGGCCGACTGCCTGGACGAGTAGGAAGGCTCGGTCCCGGCTGGGCCGGCCGCTCCCGGTATTTCCCAGCGATGGCGTCCACGGTGCGGCGGTGGTCGGCCCGCCGCCCCCCCCCCCCGGGGCGGATCACCCACGGAGCGGCGAGGGGGCGCAAGCCAGGATGGCAGCCAGTACGCCGGGGAAACGCGCTTCCAGATCATCGCGGCGCAGGGTCATGTAGCGCGCCTTGCCCTCTGAGCGAGTCCACGTCAGGCCCGCCTCCCGCAGGATGCGCCAGTGGTTGGACAGCGTGGAGCGTGGGACGTCGAGGTGCTCCGGACTGCACGACACCTCGCCGTCGGAGGCCATCAGGCGCACCAGTTCCAGGCGGACCGGATCACTGAGGGCGTGCAGCACGGCGACCAGATCCAGGTCTGCCCTCTCCGGTTGGGTCAGTGATCGCATCCCGCACTCTCCGTCGGCCACCAGGCTTGGCATCGTCGCCGACCCAGCCTACGATCATTTCTATATTTCGGGATTATCGAAATGATCAAGGGGTCCCCTGATGGCAGTACTCACTACCTACGCCCGCGTGTACGTCGATGACCTGGACGTCGCTCTCCCGACCTTCGAGGCTCTGACCGGCGCCGAGCCGGGGCTCCGTTTCGCGTACGAGGGCGTCGAGCTGGCGTCCGTGGGCGCCTGCCTGCTGGTCGCGGGCACGCCGGAGGCGCTGGCTCCGTTCCGCGCCGTGCAGGCCACCGTCGTCGTCGACGACCTCGAGGAAGTCTTCGCTGTCGTCGCGCGCGAGGGCGGCCGGACGCTCGACGGCCCCAACGAAGTGCCCACCGGACGGAATGTGACGGTGCTCCACCCTGGTGGAGCGGTGGTCGAGTACGTCCAATTCGACGCGGCGAAGGTCAAAGCGCAATCGGTGCGGTGAACGGCCGCGAGGTCTACGAGCCGTTGCCCAGGCCGGAGGGCCGGGGGCGGCCGGCGGCTGTGTCCGCGCCGCGGCCTGGCGGCCCTGCCTCGCCCACATGGACAACGCGAACGCCCCGAAGGAGATCACCGCCCCGAGCAGCGCCAATCGCCTGCCCAGCCGGACCCGCCCCCGTTGTCGCTCCCCGAGTGGCTTGCGCATGGAGTCAGGCCAGTGCTGCGACCGTCCTTCTGGTGGTGAGTGCGCAGTGCCGGGAGCAATGCGGATTCAGGCGCTCTCGGCCCTCGGACCCGTCGCATACGCCAAGCGCACCTTGCTCGGACCGATCGACGCATTCGGCGCCTGGGCCTTCGAGCACGGCGATGAGGTCATGGCCGCCCAGGATCGAAACGGCGGGTGACATCGCCGGGCGCCGGCGCAGGGCGAGGCCGTGTCGGCGGGCCCGTGCAAGGCCGAGGTCTGCCAGGTGAATTGACCCCGTTGACTCCGGGACGTCCGGAACCTCCCGTTGATCGGAAAACCCGACGACAGCGCAGGCCACAGCCCGTACCGTGCGGAGGATGACTGACCTGCTGCGGCTGACCGCGAGCCCGACCGAGGCCGAGATCGACGCGTGGCACGCCGTCGTCACCGACGCGCACGCACATGACCTGCCCGCCACAGTGCCGGCGCCCGACCGGGTCGAGACGGCGGGCACGTTGCGCGTGCCGGCCGCGCACAGCCGGTACGTGCGGCTGGCCGTGCCCATGCCGGACGGCGACGGATACGCCGGGGTCGCCGCGCTGCGGCTGTTCGACGACGAGGAGAACCGGACGACGGCCTGGATCGACAGGCTCGTCGTACGGCCGGATCAGCGGCGGCGCGGGATCGGGGCGAGATTGTGGCGGGAGTTGCGGGAGGTGCTCATCGAGGAGAAACGCACCTCCGTGAGCCTGGACATCGAAATCGGGGGAGAGGGCGAACAGTTCGCGGTCGCGCACGGCTGCACCTGCGCGCTGCCGCTCATGATGTACGTGCAGCGCATCACTGAGGAGACCGTCGAGCCACCGCGGCTCCCCGACGGCTATCGCTTCGTGCACTGGACCGGTGTCGTGCCCGTCGAGCACGCCGAACCGTTCGCGGTCGCGCACGGGGCCATGGCCGACAGTCCCATGGGCGACGTGGACGAGAAGCCGTTCCACTGGGACGCCGACCGCATCCGCGCCGCGCAGAGCAGCATCGTCGAGCGCGGCGGGGTGATGCTCACGGTCGTGGCCGTAGCCCCCGACGGGACACACGCGGGCTATTCGGAGCTGGTGCAGCGGGCCCCCGGTGACGTACGGGCCGTGCAGTACGACACCGCCGTGGCCCCCGCCCACCGGGGGCTCGGGCTCGGGCGGGCGGTCAAGCTGCGGATGCTGGAGCTGCTGGCCGAGGAGGGTCTGCCCGTGCGGGAGATCGCCACCACCGTCGCCGACGACAACGGTCCGATGCGGGCCGTGAACAAGCTGCTCGGCTACCGCCCCGAGCGGTCGATCGGCATCTACCAGGTGCGACTGCCGTCCCCGTAGGCGGTACGGGAAAATGGGGTGTACAGCCCGTACGCCCCGAGAGAAGAGAGTCCCGTGGCCAAGCGCGACAAGCGGCAGCGGCAGCATGAGCTGCCGGAGGAGGCCCGGCTGCGGGAGGCCGTCGAGGAGGCCCTGCGCGGTCTGCGCGCCCAGGCACCGGACGACCTCGACGACGCGCTGTACGCCGCCGCCTCCGCGCTGAGCGCCGCCCCCGCCGGCTGGGAGGCCGTGAGCCGGTCCGTGCTGCGGGTCGCCGGGACGACCCTGCGGCGTGCCTGGGAGTACGGCTGGCAGCCCGCCGACGTCCTGCGGCTCGTGCGGCGGGAGCTGACCGCCGCCGAGGTGCGGTTCGCGGTGGACGCCATCGCCGCCGAGGCACGGCGGTACGCGCCGGACACGCTCGGCGCGCGCTGGGCCGCGCAGCTGGCGGACGCGGACGCCCGCGTGTGGTGGGAGACCGACGACGCCTTCCTGGAGGGGTTCGCGGGGCGCGAGCGGCTGAGCCGGTTCGAGACGACGGCGTGCGCGCTCGGGACGCTGCGGCTGATCGGTACGCTGCCGAAGATCGGAGCGGCCGGTCCGTTGCCGGGCACCGCGCACGCGACGGGCGCCGCGCACGCGACGGGCGCCGCGCACGCGACGGGCACCGGGCGCGCGGAAGCCCGTACCGGCGCCATCGCGCCCCGGATGCTCGCCCGCATCCGGGCCCTGCTGGCCAAGGCGGAGTCGACGGAGTTCGCCGAGGAGGCCGAGGCGCTGTCGGCGAAGGCCCAGGAGCTCATGGCCCGGCACTCCATCGACGAGGCGCTGGTCGCCGCCCACTCCACGGAACCGGTGGACGGCCCGACGGCCTGCCGGATCGGCATCGAGGGCCCCTACGAGTCCGCGAAGGCGCTGCTCCTGGACGCGGTCGCCGCCGCCAACCACTGCCGGGCGGTCTGGACGAGCGACTACGACTTCTCCACGGTCGTCGGCTTCGAGGCCGACCTGGAGCTGGTGGAGCTGATGTACACGTCGCTGCTGGTGCAGGCCACGACCGCCATGCGCCGGGCCGGCGACGCCCACCACGCCCGCTCGCGCCGCACCCGCGACTTCCGTCAGTCCTTCCTCATCGCCTACGCGGCCCGCATCCGCGACCGGCTGTCGGACGCGGCGCGCGACGTCGCGGCGGAGGCCGAGCGGGAGGACCGGGAGGTGCTGCCGGTGCTGGCGGCGCGCGAGGTGGCGGTCGGCGAGACCGCCGAGCGGCTCTTCCCGACGACGACGGCGCACCGCCTCAAGGGACGCGACGCGGAGGGATGGGCGCGCGGCGAGGAGGCGGCGGACGCGGCGGTGTTGCGTCGGCGTTAGGGCGTGTCCGGCGGTGCGAAATACGCCCCCGGCGGCACGCCCACGCCCCGGCGGAACGCTGCCACGAACGCGCTCGGTGAGCCGTAGCCGACGCGATGGGCCACCGAGGAGACCGTGCAGCCCGCCGCCAGCAGGGGCATCGCGGCCTGGAGACGCAGCTGCGTGCGCCACTGCCCGTACGTCATGCCCGTGCCGGACACGAAGGCCCGCGCCAGCGTCCGGGCGCTCGCGCCGACCAGCGCGCCCCACTGCGTGAGCGTCCGGTCGTCGGCAGGGTTCGCGCGCAGGGCCTCCGCCACGCGGCGGGCCCGGGAGTCGGCGGGCAGCGGCGCCCGCACGGTGGTGACCGACACCGGGTGGAGGAGATCGAGGACGACGTTCTCGGCGCGGTGCCGCGCGTCCGCGTCGAGCGTGTCCTGCCCTTGGGCGAGGTGCCCGATCAGCTCGCGCAGCAGCCCGGAGACGGGCACCACCTGGGGTTCGCGCCAGGTCAGCGGGCAGCGGTCCGGCCAGAAGTACAGGCTGCGCATCAGGGCGGGGCTCGTCGCTCCCGTGGAATGGCGGACGCCGGCCGGGATCCACAGGGCGAGGGTGGACGGCAGGACCCAGGTGCGGCCGGTGGCCCGTACGGCCAGGACGCCGTGGGGCGCCCACGCGAGCTGATGCGCGCCGTGCGCGTGGCGGCCGAACCACTCGCCGGTCCGTAACGCGAAGCTGCCGACGACGACCGCTCCGCCGGGGGCGGACACCAACTGTCCGCCCTGCGGTGCGTGCGGCTGTCCGTCTCGCGACATTGGTTGGCTCCCTGGCCCGTATCCGACACCCCCGACCGCTTCCTAGCCTCGCAGCATGCCGATGAACCGCTTTCACCGTCACCTGTGCCGCTCCCGGATGTGGGCCCGCGCGATCGAGAACGAACTGCTGCCCTGGGCCCTCGACGACGTCCGGCTCGGGCCCGACACCTTGGAGATCGGCCCCGGTTACGGGGCGACCACGCGCGTCCTGGTGCGTCAGGTGCCGCGCCTGAGCGTCGTCGAGATCGACGCTGCCTCCGTCGAGGGTCTGCGCCGGGAGTTCGGGGACAGGGCCGAGGTCATCCACGGTGACGGCGCCGCCCTGCCGCTGCCGGACGCGAGCTTCGACTCCGTCGCCTGTTTCACGATGCTCCACCACGTTCCGTCGCCGGGGCAGCAGGACGCGCTCTTCGCAGAGGCGCACCGGGTGCTGCGCAAGGGCGGTGAGTTCGTCGGCTGCGACGCGCTCACCAGCTGGGGATTCCGCCTCGTCCACCTCGGCGACACCTGCGTGCCCGTCCCGCCCGACACCCTGACGGGACGGCTGAGGGCGGCGGGGTTCGCCGACCCCGAAGTGATTGTGGGCAAGGGAAGCTTCCGGTTCCGGGCCTCTCGCCGGTAGGGCGGTCAATGTGTGGCGGGCCCTCGTGCGACCCCCGCTAGGGTCTGCGCATGAGCGCTGTCATAGCCGCCATGCTCACCGCCGTGGTGGGGGTGCTGGGCACCCTGTTCGCACCGCTGGTCACCCATCGGGTGACCGCGCGGCAGCGTGCCGAGGAAGGGCGGGCGGAGGAGGCGCGGCGGCGCTTCGAGGAGCGCCGGGCCGCGTACACGGCGATGAACCGGGCGACGGGGCAGTTCCACACCCTCCTCAAGGACGCCCTGCACCGCATCAGGGACGGCGTCTACACCGACCAGGAGCGCGCGCAGCTCGAAGAGGCCCGGCTCGATCACCGCGACCGTTATGCCGAGGCGCAAATGATCGTGCCGGAGGCCGTGTTGGACGCGTCCCGCCACCTCAACAAGGTCCTCTCCGCGAGCGACGCCGCCGTGAAGCGGATCGACCGGGGGCGGGCCCGTGAAGGCGAGGACGCCCGGCAGGTCCTGCTCGACCTCAAGGAGGCGGAACCCCGGCTGTCCGCCATGCGGCGTCTCATGCGCGAGGACCTGGGTGTCATGGACTGACCGCCCCGGGCGTGCCGTTGGGCCTGCCGTTCGTCCTGCCGCACGGGTAAGTTGAGCCTCCTGGGACTCCGCGTGGGCGGAACGGGGGAGGTCGCGTCATGGACGCTCTGCTGGTGGCCGGTCAGATAGCGCCGTACGTCACGGCGGCGGTCGGTGCGTACGGGACGGCTGTGGTGACGCGTGTGAGCGACGCCGGGGCCGACGCGACCGTGTCGCTCGGGCAGCGGATCCTGCAACGCGTCTGGCGGCGGGAGGAGAGCCGCGAGGACATCGAGGGCGCGGTCGACGCGCTCGCCGCCGCGCCCGAGGACGAAGACCTCCAGGCTCTGTTGCGGGCGCAGCTCAAGCGGGCCCTGCTGGCGGACCCCGAACTCACCGCCGAGCTGGCACAGTTGCTGCCGCCCGCCGGGCCCTCGTTCACCGCCTCCGGTGCCGGGTCCGTCGCCGTGCAGCACAACTCCGGCATCATCAGCACCGGAAGCGACACCACGATCCAGCGATGACGCACCAGGAACAGGTGCCGGGGGAGGCGTCCGGACCCGGCGCGGTGGCCGTCGGCAGCAACCAGGGCATCATCAGCACCGGCGACGCGGCCACGATCGACAACCGCACCCTGCACCTGCCGGCCGAGGCGGTCAGAGCGCCCGCCGAGGTGCCCGCACCACCCGGGCTGAACAATCTGCCCGCACCGCGCAGCGCCGTCTTCGTCGGCCGCGACGAGGACCTGGCGCGGCTCGGCGCCGCGTTGGACGGCCGGGGAGCCACGACCGTCGTGCACGGGCTCGGCGGCATGGGCAAGAGCACGCTCGCCCTGCACTACGCCCACCAACACCGCGACCGCTACAACCCCGTCTGGTGGGTGCCCGCCGAGACCCCCGACGGCATCACCCTCGCGCTCGCCGATCTCGCCGCGCACCTCGACCCGTACGCCGACCTCACCGCCACCACCAGCGCGGAGTCCGCCGCATGGGCCACGCGATGGCTCCAGTCGCACGAAGGCTGGCTGCTCGTCCTCGACAACGCCGAGGCCCCCGACGATCTCGCCCCGCTGATTGGACCCCTCACGACGGGGCAGCATCTGATCACCAGCCGACGCGCCACCGGCTGGCACCACCTCGCACAGCCCTTGGGCCTGCGCACCCTTGACCCCGACGCATCGACGGACCTGCTCATGCGCATCATCGGCGAGCCGGGCGGCTCGGACGGAGGCTCCGACGACGGCGCTGCCTTGGCGGAGCTGGCGGCCGAACTCGGCCATCTCCCCCTGGCCTTGACCCAGGCCGCCGCGTACATCCAGCACACCGCCATCACCCCGGCCGCTTACCTGGCGCGGTTGCGCCGCTACCCGGCACGGATGTTCGCCGCGTCCGCCACGGACAATCACGAGCGCACCATCGCCCGCGTCTGGCAGCTGACCTTGCAGGCCATCGCCGCCCGGGACCCGCTCGCGGTCGACATCCTGCGGACCTTCGCCTGGCTGGGCCCCGACGACGTGCCGCGCGAGTTGGGCGAGGCCCTCGACGACGATCCGATCGCCGTCGACGAGGCCCTGGCGCTGCTGCACGCGTACAGCATGATCACGCTCACCCCGCGGACCTTCACCGTCCACCGCCTCGTCCAGGCCGTGGCCCGCACCCCCGACCCGGCGGACCCCCACCGCGCCGAGGAGACGATCGAGAAGGCCCGTCACCGGGCGATCGGTGTGCTCGTCGCGGCCCTCCCGGGGGACCCGCTGTTCAACGTCGCAGGCTGGTCGCGATGGCGGGAGCTGCTCCCGCACATCGAGGCGCTCGCCACACGGGTCGCGCCCGACCAGGACGACGAGTACACCGACGCCATCTGGCTCCAGACCTCTGCCTTCCTGCAGAGCGCGGTCCGGCTCGACCGGGCCGTCGCCCTCGCCGAGCGCTCCGTGGCGGCCTCGACGCGGCTGCGCGGGCCGGACGCCCCGCACACCCTGGCGTCCCGCTCCGTCCTCGCCAGCGCCTACCGCGAGGCCGGCGACCTGGCGAAGGCCGTCCCGCTGCTCGTACAGAACCGTGACGACTGCGAGCGCGTCTTCGGCCCCGCCACAGAGGAAACGCTCACCGCCCGCGCCAATCTCGCCTACGCGTACGGACTGTCCGGCGATGTGGACCTGGCCACCGAGTTGCACAGCCGCAACCTCACCGACTGCGAACGGCTCCTGGGCCCGGACGACAAGCTCACCCTCGTCTCACGGAACAACTTGGCGAGCGCGTACCGCGAGGCGGGCGACCTCGACCGCGCCATCTCCCTGCACGAGCGGAGCGCCGCCGACTACGCCCGCGTCCTCGGCCCCGACCACCCGGAAACCCTCACGGCCCGCAGCAACCTCGCCTACACCTACCAACTGGCGGGCGCCCCCGACCGGGCGATCCCTCTCCACGAAGACGTCCTGACCACCCGAGAACGCGTCCTGGGCCCGGCCCACCCCCACACGGACCTCGCCCGCGAACTCCTGACCAACGCGCGCGGTGCTCAGCCGACATCCACCGACGTCTGAGCGCCGAAGGGCAGCGGTAGTCACCCATTACGCGCTGTCCAGGCGTCACTGAGACTCGCTGCTGTCCGTAGGGACTCCGGCTGGCGTTGAAGTCCCCACGGAGACGGGACCTTGGCGAATGGCGCCCGGGGGCGTTGCGGACGCTGCGGCAGGGGAACGCGTCAGCCGTCGGACTTCGCCACGCCCACCGGGCAGCTCACGCCCGTGCCGCCGATGCCGCAGTAGCCCGCCGGGTTCTTGTCGAGGTACTGCTGGTGGTGCGGCTCGGCCGCGTAGAACGGGCCCGCCGGGAGGATCTCGGTGGTGATGTCGCCGTAGCCGGAGGCGCGCAGGACCGACTGGTAGGCCGCGGCCGAGGCCTCGGCCTCGGCCTGTTGGGCGGGGGAGTGGGTGTAGATCGCCGAGCGGTACTGGGTGCCGGTGTCGTTGCCCTGGCGGAAGCCCTGGGTGGGGTCGTGGGACTCCCAGAAGAGCTTGAGGAGGGTCTCGTACGACACCGCCGACGGGTCGAAGACGACGCGGACCGCCTCGGTGTGGCCGGTCAGGCCGCTGCACACCTCCTCGTACGCCGGGTTCGGGGTGTGACCGCCCTGGTAGCCGACCAGGGTCGTCCAGACGCCGGGGGTCTGCCAGAACTTGCGCTCGGCGCCCCAGAAGCAGCCCAGGCCGAAGTCAGCCACGGCCAGGCCTTCGGGGTACGGGCCCGCCAGGGGGTTGCCGAGGACGGTGTGGCGGTCGGGGAGGGTGAATTCCGGTTCCGGGCGGCCCTTGAGCGCTTCCTCGGGGGACGGCAGACGGGTTTCGCGGCGGTGGAACAGCATCTCGGCTCCAAGCGGTCGTGAGGGCGGCGTCCGTAGAACGTGTGGGGGCCGGAGCACATTCCGGCTACCGCGCTTCGGCCCCGCGCTTCGGGCCGCGCCTCAGCCCCGCGCTCCGCCCTGGGCCTCCCAGCCCGCCACGGCCAGCGCACGGTACGTCGCGTACGCCCCGACCGGGTCCGTCTCGTACGTCCACGGCACCGCCCCGATGTGGCCGTCGACCTTGCGCAGCTGGTCCATCGCCTCCTGGAAGCGGTCGGCGCGGACCAGGAACCACACCAGCAGGTGCCGTACGTGCGGCAGCACCGGGTGGTCGGCCGGCGCGTGCGCGACCGCGAACTGCGCGGCCTCGATCGCCTGGGTGACCACCGCGCTCTGGTAGAGGCTCCGCACCAGGTTCACGTCGGACAGGTGGTCGTGCACGGCGAACAGCGGCAGCGCGGGCAGCAGGCTGCCCGCCGGGGCCGCGCCCGCCGCGCGCTGCGCGAAGGCGTCCGCGCGGTCCTGCGAGCCGTGCCACTTCGCGCTCCAGTAGCGCAGCGCCACCAGATGCGCCCCCATGTGCCCCGGTGCGCGGGCCACGACGGTCTCCCAGACGGATTGGAACTCGGCCTCGCTCGAACCGAGACCTCGCTCGACGCCCAGCCGGACGATGTACGGGACCGCGTCGCCAGGGGCCAGCAGAGCCGCCTCGGCGCAGACCGAACGGGCCTCCTCCAGGATCATGCGGTAGTCCTGCGAGGACGGGTCGCGCAGCGCCTGCTGGACGAGGAACTCGGCCTGCACGGCCGCGCCGCCCGCGTCCTTGGGCGCCACGACCCGCCAGTGCCGCAGCCACATCCCGCCGGTGCCGGGCGCCTCGGCCAGCTCCTGGGCCGCCGCACCGGCCAGGGTCTGTACGCGCTGCCAGCGCAGCTCGGCGGCGGTGGCGGCGTCGGTGCGGGCCAGCAGCTCGGCGGCGGGCTTCCAGTCCTGGGTGCGGCGCGCCTCCGCGACGGCCGCGAGCAGCTCCGGGTCCGGGCCGGGCAGCCGTACGTCGAGTTGCTCGACGGGGACGAAGCCGTACGCACCGGCCGGATCGACGGCGGCCTGGTGGCCCCGTACGGCGTCCTGCCCGGCGCGGCGGCGCCGCATCGCGGGCACCACCAGGACCCCGCAGATCAGTACGAGGGCGAGCAGGATGAACAGAAACTCCATGAGGCGTCCTGAGAGCAGAGAACGTGGACCGACGATGGGACAACGCGGGGAACCGGCGGATCGTTCATCCGCCGGTTACAAGTGAACAGGAGTGTTTCGGTGAACCTGGTACTACCCTCGGTTCAATGAGCGACCAGCATTCCTTCGAAACCCTCGCCATCCACGCCGGACAGGAGCCGGATCCCGTCACGGGAGCCGTCGTCCCGCCCATTTACCAAGTCTCCACCTACAAGCAGGACGGCGTCGGCGGCCTGCGCGGTGGATATGAGTACAGCCGTAGCGGCAACCCCACGCGCACCGCGCTGGAGGAGAACCTGGCGGCGCTCGAGGGCGGCACCCGCGGCCTCGCCTTCGCGTCGGGTCTGGCGGCCGAGGACTGCCTGCTGCGCACGCTGCTGTCGCCCGGTGACCACGTCGTCATCCCGAACGACGCCTATGGCGGAACGTTCCGGCTGTTCGCCAAGGTCGTCAGCCGCTGGGGCGTGGAGTGGTCGGTCGCCGACACCTCCCGCCCGGAGGCCGTGCGCGCCGTCATCCGGCCGGAGACCAAGGCGGTGTGGGTCGAGACCCCCTCGAACCCGCTGCTCGGCATCACCGACATCGCCGCCGTCGCCGCCGTCGCCCACGAGGCCGTCGCCAAGCTGGTCGTGGACAACACCTTCGCCAGCCCCTACCTCCAGCAGCCGCTGGCGCTGGGCGCGGACGTCGTGGTCCACTCCACCACCAAATACATGGGCGGTCACTCCGACGTCGTCGGTGGCGCGCTGATCACCGCCGACGCCGGCCTCGGCGAGGAGCTGGCCTACCACCAGAACGCGATGGGTGCCGTCGCCGGCCCGTTCGACTCCTGGCTGACGATGCGCGGCATCAAGACCCTGGCCGTGCGCATGGACCGCCACACCGCCAACGCCGAGCGCGTGGTGGAGCTGCTGGTCGCGCACCCGAAGGTGACGCAGGTCTACTACCCGGGTCTGCCCGAGCACCCGCTGCACGAGGTCGCGGCGAAGCAGATGCGCGCGTTCGGCGGCATGGTGTCCTTCCGCGTCGCGGGCGGCGAGGAGGCAGCCGTCGAGGTCTGCAACCGCACCAAGCTGTTCACGCTCGGTGAGTCGCTGGGTGGCGTCGAGTCGCTGATCGAGCACCCGGGTCGGATGACGCACGCCTCGGTGGCCGGTTCCGCGCTGGAGGTCCCGGCCGACCTGGTGCGGGCCTCGGTCGGCATCGAGTCGGCGGACGACCTGCTCGCCGACCTCACCCAGGCCCTGGGCTAAACGCCCACAGGCGGTCGAGTCGAACGCCACGGGACTCCGTCACGGGTCCCGCGGCGGCGCCGACCAGGGCTGTTCGATCGCGGCCCAGGCCCAGAAGGCCACGACCGCGATCAGCAGCAGCGCCCACGTCACGGCTCCTACGGCCCGGCGGGCGCACAGGATCCGGCGCCCCCGGGCAGCGGCCCGCGCGGCCAGCTCCGGCGGGACCTGCGGGTGCGAGAGGTCCATCATCCGCCGGACCTCGTCCTCCTTGCGGTCCTGCGCGCTCACGGCGCGGCCCGGTACGGGGTTGCGGTAGGGGGCGCCGCCGGGCGGCTGCGCAGGGCGCTGACGGCACGCGTGCAGATGACCCGCACGCGCTCCGCGGACAGCCCGAGGGCGGCCGCGGTCTGCTCCTCGGGGACGCCTTCGTGGAGCCGCAGGACGAGGACCAGGCGCTCCCGCGGGGCGAGCCGGTCCAGAACGCCGCCTCGCGGGTGGCGGTAGCGCCGGGCGGTCCGCGCGAAGCGGGCCGCCATCTCCTGGCGGGTGCGTGCGTACGGATCCTCGCCGCGCAGCCGGTCCCAGTCCGCGTATGTACGGGCCAGGGACGCCGTCAGCAGCCGCTCGGCGGCCTCGGTGCCACGGCTGTCGGCCTCGGTGGTGCCACGGCTGCCGCCGTCGACACCGTCACCGTTGCCGTGGGCACGGCCCGGCTCACCGGTCAGCAGGAGCGCGGCGTGCAGCAGCCGACCGCCCGCGCCCGCGACGAACAACTCGAACTCCTGGGCGCGACGGCGCTCCCTGGCCGCACGCCGTTCGTTCACCGGGGGCCTCCGTGGCACGTGCCCGTACGGGCACGTGCCCTCAAGGACACGGCAGGGACCCGCGCGGGGTCAAGAGGTCGGCGGCACCGGGGGAAGCGCGGTGTGCAGGTCGGACAGTGCCACGTTGAAGCGGGTGAGCAGGGTGCAGAAGGAGTCCCGCTCCGCTTCGGTCCACCCCTCGGTCACCAGCGCCATCAGCTCGCGCCGGGAGGCACGCACCTCCTCCAGGCGGGCCTTGCCGCGCGGGGAGAGCTGCAGGACGACGGCCCGGCCGTCCTCGGGGTGCGAGGTGCGCTTGACCAGCCCGGTGTCGACGAGCGGCGCCACCTGGCGGGTCACGGTCGAGGAGTCGATGCCCATGCCCGCGGCGAGCGCCTTGACGCCCATCGGGCCTTCCTGGTCGAGACGGTTGAGCAGGAGGTAGGCGGCGCGGTCCATCGAGTTGCGGACCTGGCCTACGCCACCGAGCCGGGTCTGTTCGGCGCGGCGGGCGAAGACGGCCACCTGGTGCTGGAGGGTGTCGAGGACACCGGGTGCGAGGTCGGTCGTCATGTCCGGAGGGGTGGGCATGGCCTGGGACTCACTTCGTGCGGCGGGGACGGAAAAAGGGCGGGGAAAAGCTCGGGAAACGCTGCGGAATGGGGGACAGAGTACGCGGCCGGGCGGGCGGCCGTACTGGTGCTGCGCAAACCGGTCGGTTTGTGCGGCTCTGCGGCGGCCGGACCGGGGGCGAGCTGCGAGACTGGGCACCATGGCTGCACGAGTTGGCGACGAGGGCGGCCTCGGGGCGTCCGGAAGGTCCGATAGGGCGCTGGAAGGTGCTTCCGTCTCATCCGCCCTGTCCGTCCTGACTCTTGACGATGTGCGCCACGCGCAGAAGACGCTGTCGGGGGTCTCCCGGATCACGGCGCTGGAGGGCAGTCGCTACCTGTCCGGGCTGGTCGGCGCGCCCGTCCACCTCAAGTGCGAGAACCTCCAGCGCACCGGCTCCTTCAAGGTGCGCGGCGCGTACGTCCGGATCGCGGGCCTGACCGGGCGGGAGCGTGCGGCGGGCGTCGTCGCGGCCAGCGCCGGCAATCACGCGCAGGGCGTGGCGCTCGCGGCGTCCCTGTTGGGCGTGCGCTCCACGGTGTTCATGCCGGAGGGTGCGCCGTTGCCGAAGGTCGCCGCCACCCGCGAGTACGGCGCGGAAGTCCGTCTGTACGGGCAGATCGTGGACGACGCGATGCGGGCCGCCCAGGACTACGCGCGTGAGACGGGCGCGGTCTTCATCCACCCCTTCGACCACCCCGACGTCGTCGCGGGGCAGGGCACGGTGGGGCTGGAGATCCTGGAGCAGTGCCCCGAGGTGCGCACCATCGTGGTGGGCATCGGTGGCGGCGGGCTGGCGGCCGGGATCGCGGTGGCGGTCAAGGCGCTGCGGCCCGATGTGCGGATCGTCGGTGTGCAGGCGGCGGGCGCTGCCGCGTACCCGCCCTCGCTGGCCGCCGGGCACCCCGTGTCGGTACAGGCTCCGGTCACGATGGCGGACGGCATCAAGGTGGGGCGCCCGGGCGACGTACCGTTCAAGATCATCAATGACCTTGTCGACGATGTCGTCACGGTCACGGAGGACGACCTCTCCGGCGCGCTGCTGCTCTGTCTGGAACGGGCGAAGCTCGTGGTGGAGCCCGCCGGGGCGAGCCCGGTGGCGGCGTTGCTGGCCGCGCCCGACTCGTTCGAGGGGCCGGTCGTCGCGGTGTTGTCGGGCGGCAACGTGGACCCGCTGCTCATGCAGCGCATCCTGCGGCACGGCATGGCCGCGGCGGGCCGATATCTGTCCCTGCGGCTGCGATTGACGGACCGTCCGGGCGCGCTGGCCGCACTCCTGGAGGTGCTGTCGGAGCTGGACGCGAACGTGCTCGACGTGAGCCATGTGCGCACCGATCCGAGGCTCCGGCTCACGGAGGCGGAGGTGGAACTGCACCTGGAGACGAAGGGCCCCGAGCACTGCGCGGAGGTGGGCGAAGCCCTGCGGAACGCTGGTTATCTCGTCATGTTGTGACAAGTGGGGTGGTTCATTCCCAGGCGGTTCGGGCTCGGCGAACGTAAAATCCTGTAATACGTCACCCGAAACGGGGAGAACCTCCATGCCAGGCGCCATTTACGCCGAAGGCCTGGTCAAGACCTTCGGCGACGTCAGGGCTCTGGACGGCGTCGATCTCGACGTTCCGGAAGGAACCGTTCTAGGACTGCTGGGCCCCAACGGCGCCGGCAAGACCACCGCAGTGCGTGTACTCACCACCTTGATCAAACCCGACAGTGGCCGGGCCGTCGTCGCGGGCATCGACGTTCTGAAGAACCCCACCGAGGTCCGCCGCCACATCGGTCTGTCCGGCCAATTCGCCGCCGTCGACGAGTATTTGACGGGCCGCGAGAACCTCCGGATGGTCGGCCAGCTCTACCAGATGAGCGCTCGGGACGCGAAGGCGCGGGCCGGACAGCTGCTGGAGCGCTTCCACCTCGGCGAGGCCGCCGACCGCACCGCCAAGACCTACTCCGGCGGCATGCGCCGCCGCCTCGACCTCGCGGCGGCGCTGGTCGTCAGCCCGCCCGTGATGTTCATGGACGAGCCGACCACCGGGCTCGACCCCCGGAACCGGCAGCAGTTGTGGGAGGTCATCCAGGAACTGGTCGCCGGCGGTACGACCCTGCTGCTGACCACGCAGTATCTGGAGGAGGCCGACCACCTCGCGCACGACATCGCGGTCGTCGACCACGGCCGGGTCATCGCGCGCGGCACCTCCGACCAGCTCAAGGCCCGTACGGGAGGGGAGCGCGTCGAAGTCGTCGTGCACGAGCCCGGTGACATATCCGCTGCCGACGAGATCCTGCGGTCCTTCGGCAAGGGCGGTTCCAAGATCGAGGAGCACACCCGCAAGGTCACCGTCCCGGTCTCGGGCGGCGCGAAGCTGCTCGCCGAGGTCATCCGCGAGCTGGACGGGCGGGGCATCGAGATCGACGACATCGGGCTTCGCCGCCCGACGCTGGACGACGTCTTCATCTCGCTCACCGGCCACGCGGCCGAGGCGGAGGAGGAACGGAGGAACGGGGGCGGGAAGCCGCCGGAGGGCGGGAAGCCGGACGGCGGGACGACGCGGGTCGGGACGCCGGACGGGACGCCGGACGGGTCGCGGGACGGGTCGCGGGGCGGCGAGCAGGAGGGGAAGCGGGAGCGTCGTCGTCGAGGGGCCGGAGGGACGCGGGAGGACGAGGAGGCTGCCACATGAGCGCCATCGGCAACACCGCTGTCGGGACGGCGGCCCCCCGAGCGCGCGGCGGGGTCGTCCAGTCCACGCGGGACTCCCTGGTCGTTGCCCAGAGGAACCTTATTCGGATGCGGCGGATCCCCGAAGTGGTTGTCTTCGGGCTCGTCCAGCCGATCATGTTCGTGGTGCTGTTCAGCTATGTGTTCGGCGGCTCGATCGCCGTGGGCGGCAGCACCGACCCCTCCACGTACCGGCAGTTCCTGATGGCGGGCATCTTCGCCCAGACCGTCACCTTCGCCACAGCGGGCGCGGGCGCCGGTATCGCCGACGACATGCACAAAGGGCTCATCGACCGCTTCCGGTCGCTGCCCATGGCGCGCGGTGCCGTCCTCACGGGCCGTACGCTCGCCGACCTCGTCCAGACCGCGCTGACGCTGGTGGTGCTGGCGATCGTCGCGGTGATCGTGGGGTGGCGTATCCACGAGGGCATCCTCAAGGCGCTGGCGGGCTTCGCGCTGCTTCTGCTGCTCGGCTACGCCTTCTCCTGGATCGGCGCGCTGATCGGGCTGACGGTACGCACCCCGGAGGCGGCCACCTCGGGCGGGCTGATCTGGCTCTTCCCGCTGACCTTCATCTCGAACGCCTTCGTGCCGTCCGACAACATGCCGACGGCGCTGCGCTACATCGCCGAGTGGAACCCGTTCAGCGCGACCGTGCAGGCGGCCCGGCAGCTCTTCGGCAATCTGCCGGACGGCTATCCGGTACCTGCGGCGTGGCCGATGCAGCACCCGGTGTGGGCGTCGCTGATCTGGTCGGTGGTGATCATCGTCGCCTTCCGCACCCTGTCGGTCCGCAAATACCGCTCGGCGACGGCTTGAGGAGGAGACCCGGGCCCGTACGGGTGGGCGGCCTTACGGGTGGACAGCGAAGAGCCCCGGGCCTCATGCGAGGCCCGGGGCTCTTCGGTCACTTCGGTCACGCCCGGGGGCCGGGCGTGCTCGGATCAGGCCTGGTAGGGCTTGGCCTCCAGGATGCGGACCTTGGCCTTCTTGCCGTTCGGCAGCTCGTACTCGGCGTCCTCGCCGATCTTCTTGCCGTTCACCCCGGTGCCCAGCGGGGACTGGGGGGAGTACGTCTCGATGTCCGAGCTGGCGTACTCGCGCGAGGCGAGCAGGAAGTCGAGCGTGTCGTCCGGGTCGCCGTCGAAGGCGATGGTCACGACCATGCCGGGGGCGACCACACCGGTCGCGGCAGGAGCCTCGCCGACCTTCGCGGCCTCCAGCAGCTGCGTGAGCTGACGCACACGGAGCTCCTGCTTGCCCTGCTCCTCCTTGGCCGCGTGGTACCCGCCGTTCTCTCGCAGGTCACCCTCCTCGCGGGCCGCCGCGATCTTCATCGCGATCTCGGTGCGAGCGGGACCAGACAGGTACTCCAGCTCGGCCTTGAGCTGGTCGTACGCCTCCTGAGTCAGCCAGGTGACGTTGTCGCTGGTCTGGGTCACAGGTGCTCCTCGTCGGTACTGGGAATGCTTGGGGATACATCGCGATACAAATGAACGCCCTACTCAGAAGGGTGCGCCTTCAGAGGTGGGCGAAACCACGAGCCTAACAATTCCGCAGGGGAAGGGGGAAGGAGCAAGCGGGCGAAACCGCGCAAGAATCGCGTCAGGGCAGGTCAGCGCGGTGCGATCAGCCGTTTGAAACGACCGTGCAGCCCTCGAGTTTCGTCGCGGCGGCCCACTGTGTCGTACGGAGCGTGACCAGCTCGGTGAAATGGGTCTCCCGGCGGTCGAGCCTGACGTCCTTGCGCCCGGTCTCGGAACCGTCCGCGGCCAGCGAGCGCAGGGTGCAGACCGCGGCGGCGTTCTTCTCCTTGCGGACCTCAAGCACCGCCTGGACGGTGGTGTCCGACATCGACTTCGACCGCAGGAGCTCACCGCTGACATCCGTCTTGGTGACGTAGTGCACGCCGAACCAGCCGACCATGCCGAGCAGCGCCGCGCCCAGCACCGCACCGACGATCTTCAGCTTGCGGTCCGCGCGCTCGTCCGCCGTGCGGCCGTAGCGACCCTCGGGCAGTCCGTCACGCACCGCAGCCATGATCTTTCCTCCTGGTCGGGGGTCGGTGGAAGGCCGGTAGTGGAAGCCGGAATGAATCGACCCCTGCTTCGGTCACTATAGGAGGCGTCTCCCGTGACCAGTGACTGAGGATCGAGCCTTGACTGAGCAGCTCCGACTGATGGCCGTTCACGCCCACCCCGACGACGAGTCGAGCAAGGGCGCGGCCACGATGGCCAAGTACGTGTCCGAGGGGGTGGACGTGCTGGTCGCCACCTGCACGGGTGGTGAGCGTGGCTCCATCCTGAACCCCAAGCTCCAAGGCGATGCCTACATCGAGGAGCACATCCACGAGGTCCGCGCCAAGGAGATGGCGGAGGCGCGCGACATCCTCGGCGTCAAGCAGGAGTGGCTGGGCTTCGTCGACTCCGGGCTGCCCGAGGGCGACCCGCTGCCGCCGCTGCCCGAGGGCTGCTTCGCGCTCCAGGACGTCGAGGTGGCGACCGGGGCGCTGGTGAAGCTGATCCGCGAGTTCAAGCCGCACGTGATCACCACGTACGACGAGAACGGCGGCTACCCGCACCCCGACCACATCATGACCCACAAGATCTCGATGCTGGCCTTCGAGACGGCCGGTGACCCGAGCCGCTACCCCGAGGCCGGCGAGCCGTGGCAGCCGCTGAAGCTCTACTACAACCAGGGCTTCAACCGGCAGCGCACCCTGGCGCTCCACGAGGCGCTGCTGGCGCGCGGCATGGAGTCCCCGTACGGGGAGTGGCTGGAGCGGTGGCTCACGGCCGGCCGCGAGCGGACCCTGACCACCTTCGTCCCGTGCGGTGACTTCTTCGAGATCCGTGACAAGGCGCTGATCGCGCACGCCACGCAGATCGACCCGGACGGCGGCTGGTTCCGCGTGCCGCTGGACCTCCAGCGCGAGGTCTGGCCGACCGAGGAGTACGAGCTGGCGAAGTCCCGCGTCGGCACTTCCCTCCCCGAGGACGACCTCTTCGCGGGCATCCGCAACAATTGACCCCATGATGAGCGCGACCGCTTCCCTCGCCGCCACCCACCTGGTGCCGTTCGCCGCTGATGAGCTGGACCAGAACAAGGTCACTCCCGGTGTGCTCGGTTTCATCGTCTTCGCCCTCATCGGCGGTGCCGTATGGCTGCTGATGAAGAGCATGAACAAGCACATGAAGAAGGTGGACTTCGAGGAGACCCCGGCGAGCCCGGACGAGGGTGGTGCGGGCTCGGGCGGCAAGACCACCCGGACCACCACCAACATGACCAAGGGCGCCGTGCCCAACGGCGGGCCCGCCACCTGACCGGCGGGCCCGGCCACCCCGATCGGTGAGGCCGGTCGCCCGATGGGCGACCGGTCGACCGGTGGGTGAGGTCGGCATGCCCGGACGGATGCCCCACTCTCCCGACGGATGCCCCACTCTCCCGGTGGGTGGCCGTCTCTCCCCGGCGGGTGGGCCGATCCCCTGACGCGCGGGTCCGACACTCCGTCGGGTGAGTCGGCCTGCCGGGACGGCGCTCCGGCCCTTGGCCGCATGACCTGCTGTGGGTGGCTCAGGCCTCCCGGGGCAGCACTGCCATGACCTCGCGGGCCCGGCGGTTCGGCACCATGCCGAGCCGCCATGCCTGCCAACCCGTCTCCGGCGGGGCACCTCTCGCCAGCATCACGGCGTACGCCTCGGCGTAGTCCTCCAGAGCCGGGTCGCCCGCCCAGTCGGCGTCCCGCAGCTCGCGCAGGAGCGCGGCCAGCTCCTCCTCGGCCACCGCCGCCCCCACCACCGCACCTCCCGGCGAGGCGTACGGCAGCAGCGTGCAGCGCAGGAACCGGGCCCAGCTCCCACCGCGCCGGTCGCCGTACTCCGCGAACAGCCGCGCCGCCTCCTCCAGCAGCGTCAGGGCCTGCACCGTGCGGCCATTGCCCGCGTCGATCACCGCCAGCTCCACGCAGGACCACGCCTCGCCGTGCGGGACGGACAGACGCCGGAAGTCCGTCCGGGCGTCCTGCAACAGCTGCCGGGCGAATCCGCTGTTGCGCAGGCCGCCCGTCTGCGCCGCCCGCTGATCACGGGTGACCCGCCCGGAGTGGTGCCGGGCGCAGGCCAGGCCGTATCCGTCGCGCATCCGGTTGAACATCGTGCGCGCCCGCTCCAGGGCCCGCACCGCTGCCGCCTGGTCCCCGCACTCCTCCAGCGACTGGCCCAGGTAGTACAGCGACCAGGCCTCGCCGCGCGCGTCCTCGTTCTCCCGGTGGCGGGCCGTGGCCCGCCGCAGCTGATCCGCCGCCCGGGCCGGATCCCCGGCCACCAGGCGGGCCCGCGCCAGCTGGGTCAGGGCCCAGGCCTCACCACGGCTGTCCCGCGTCCGTCCATAGCTCTCCAGGGCCTCGCGGAGCTCCGCCTCCGCACGCGTCACCTGGCCCATCCGCAGCCGCACCTGGCCGAGCTGGAAGTGCGCCCACGCCTGGCCGTGCACGCTCTCGCTCCGCCGGTGCAGCTCCAGCGCCTCGTTCAGCAGGTCCAGCGCTTGCGCTATCCGTGCCCGGTCCCGCTCGACCGCCGCCAGGGCGTGCATGGTCCAGGCCCGGTCCCCGCTCAGCTCCGGCGCGGTCTGGAGTTCCAGCGCCTCCCGGAGCTTCACCGCCGCCTCCTGGAGGTTGCCCTGATGCTGCAAGGTGACGCCCAGGTCGCGCAGCGCCCGGGCGGCCCCCGCCGGATGCTGGGCGTCGAAGTACAGATCGACGACGGAGGACAGGGTCGTACGGGACTTGTCCAGCTCGCCGAGCTGCCGGGCGGCGACACCCGTGCGCCACTGCACCGAACGCGACAGCAGGCCCCGGTCCGTGGCCTGTGTCAGCTCACTCAGCTCACCCAGCCGGTAGAGATCGCCGCGCAGCAGGCAGTAGTCGCACAGGGCGCCCAGCAGATGCAGCACCGCCGCCTGGTCGACGCCCTCCGCGTGGCGCAGCGCCGCGGTGATGAAGCTCGACTCGTCGTCCAGCCAGCGCAGCGCGGCGGCCAGGGAGGCGAAGCCGTGGCCCCCGGCGGCGCCCTGGGTGAACATGTCCGCCCGGGTCGAGGTCTTGCCGTCGACCATGCGGATCACCGTGTCGGCCAGCTCCGCGTAGCTGCGGATCAGCCGCTCCTGCGCGGCCGCCCGCTCGCCCGGCTCCTCCTCGTCGAGCAGCCGGGCGTGGGCGAAGTCCCGGACGAGGTCGTGCATCCGGTACCGGTTGGCGCGTACGTTCTCGATCAGGCCGGCCCGGGCGAGCGCCGTCAGCTGGTGTGCCGCCTCCTGCTCGTCCGTCGCGAGCAGCGCCGCCGCCGCGGCCGCCCCGAGCGAGGCCCGGCCCGCCAGCGCCAGCCGCCGCAGCAGCCGCCGGGCGCTGTCCTCCTGGTCGGAGTAGCGCAGTCGCAGGGCCCGCTCCACCGGGTCGGCCGTTCTCTGCGCTTCCAGATCCGCCGCCAGCGACTGTGGGCTGCGTGATCCCAGTGAGGAGCCCGCCACGCGCAGGGCGAGCGGCAGCCCACCGCACAACTCCCTCACCCGGACCATGGCCTTCTCGCCATCCGGTCCGGCGTCCTCCAGTGCGGTGCCCTTCAGTCCGGTGCCCTGGAGTCCGGTGTCCTCCGGTCCTGTGGTGACCGGACCGGAGTGCTTCCACGGCCCGCTGGAGCCTTCCGGGGCGGCGACCGGGGGAGATTCCTCGGCCGCCGAACGCAGCAGCTCCTCCGCGCCCGCCTCGTCCAGCGGCTCGACCGGCAGCTCGTGCACCCAAGCCACCAGGTCCGGAGGCAGCGTCAACGGGGCGCGGGCCGTGACCAGCACCAGGCTGTCGGAGCGCTCCGGGATCAGCGTGCGGATCTGCTCCGGATCCGAGGCGTCCTCCAGGACCACCGTCACGGGCAGCCCGGTGAGGTGCTGGTGGTAGAGCTCGGACAGGCGCCGCAGATGCCGCTCCTGAGGGGAACGCTCCCGGAACAGCAGCTGATCGCGCGGCGCGCCCAGCCTGTTGAGCAGATGGAGCAGCGCGTCCCGGGTCGGCAGGGGCGGCGCGCCTTGGGTCTCCCCGCGCAGGTCCACCACGCAGGCGCCCCGGAACTGGTCGCGCAGATGGTGGGCTGCCCGCACCGCGAGCGTCGAACGGCCGGACCCGGGCGGCCCGTACAACAGGACGACCGTCGGTCTGGTCTCCGTGCTGGCCCGCGCCTGATGGACCCATTGGGCGATCTGCGTGATCTGCGCCCTGCGCCCCGCGAACAGGCCGTCGGGGGCCGGAAGGTGATCGAAGGACTGCTCCAGCACGCTGCGCCGCAAGGCGGCCGCGCTGCGGTCCGTGCCCCGGCGCAGCGGGTCGTGGCCCACGGTGTCGGTGCTCGGCTGCCCGCCCGTGCTGTTGGCGCGCGTCGCCGCCGACACGATGCGCTGCTGGTCCAGGAACGGGCGGATGCCCCGCACCTCCACCGCCGTCAGCCACTGCAAACGCAACTGCTCGGCGCCGCCGGGCTGCCCCCGCAAGCCCGCCCGCCGGTGCGCGGCCGGCCAGTGCCCGGCCGTCAGCTTGAGGAAAGTGACGGCCGAACCCGCCACGGCCACGACGGCCCCCGCGCCGAGCGCGGTCCCGGCCGAGGTCCCGGATACCAGGTCGACACCGAACGCCGTCGCCGCCGCCACGGCCGTGACCAGCAGCGGAGTGCTGAGCGAGGCGCGTGACAGACGGGCCGTCAGCGGCATTGCCGACGCCGTCTCCTCATCAAGGGCGCCTACATACGCGCCGTACTCCTCGGCCGCCGTGGCCGCTATGGCATCGAGCTCCTCACGCGCCCGGCGCAGCAGCGCCACGCCGTCGGCCCGGCCACCCGAACGGCGCACCTCTTCCTCGACGGCGCGCCCCAACAAGCCCTCGACATCCGTGCGGTGGACCTCTCGCAACACGGCCAGCGAACCCGGCATGTGCTTCCCCCTCACCAGCGATTGCTCTGTGCCTCACGTGTGAACCCCAAGTGTTCCGCCTGGACAAGATTTCCGGCAGCCCTGTGGATAACCGACCGGCCGCGCCTGTGGAAAACTCACCATCGGGCTCGGTTCGGGTAAGGATGGGGTCATGCCGAACCGCCTGGCGCATGAGACGTCCCCGTACCTCCTCCAGCACGCAGAGAACCCGGTCGACTGGTGGCCCTGGTCTCCCGAGGCCTTCGACGAGGCCCGGCGCCGCGGTGTGCCCGTGCTGCTGAGCGTCGGGTATTCGAGTTGTCACTGGTGCCACGTCATGGCGCACGAGTCGTTCGAGGACGAGCCGACCGCCGGTTTCCTCAACGAGCACTTCGTGTCCGTCAAGGTCGACCGCGAGGAGCGGCCGGACATCGACGCGGTGTACATGGAGGCCGTCCAGGCCGCCACCGGTCAGGGCGGCTGGCCGATGACGGTCTTCCTCACCCCCGAGGCCGAGCCCTTCTACTTCGGCACCTACTTCCCGCCCGCTCCCAAGCACGGCATGCCGTCGTTCCGGCAGGTGCTGGAGGGAATCAAGGTCGCGTGGACCGATCGCCGCGAGGAGGTCGGGGAGGTCGCCGGCCGTATCGTGCGGGAGCTGTCCGAGCGGACCCTGGCCTTCGGCGTGCCCGCATCGGAGGACGGCGGCCCGGCCGCCCCGCAGCCGCCGACCGTCGAGGACCCGCACAAGGCGCTGATGGGACTGACCCGCGATTTCGACGCCGTGCGCGGCGGTTTCGGCGGCGCGCCGAAGTTCCCGCCGTCCATGACGCTGGAGTTCCTGCTGCGCCACCACGCCCGCACCGGTTCGGCGGCCGCTCTCCAGATGGCGCAGGCCACCTGCGAGGCGATGGCCCGCGGCGGGATCTACGACCAGCTCGGAGGCGGCTTCGCGCGGTATTCCGTCGACGCCTCCTGGGTCGTGCCCCACTTCGAGAAGATGCTGTACGACAACGCCCTGTTGTGCCGGGTCTACGCGCACTTGTGGCGTGCCACCGGCTCGGAACTCGCCCGGCGGGTGGCTCTGGAGACGGCCGACTTCCTGGTGCGCGAAATGCGCACGGATCAGGGCGGATTCGCCTCCGCGCTGGACGCCGACAGCGCGGTGCCGGGGGACGGGAGCGGTAAGCACGTCGAGGGCGCCTACTACGTCTGGACCCCCGCCCAGCTGCGGGAGGTGCTGGGGGAGCAGGACGCGGCGCTCGCCGCGGCCCACTTCGGGGTCACCGAGGACGGCACCTTCGAGGAAGGCGCCTCCGTCCTCCAGCTTCCCGACACCGAGGAGCTCATGGAAGCCGGGAAGATCGCGTCCGTACGGGCCCGGCTGCTCGCGGCGCGCGCGGAGCGGCCGCGGCCCGGCCGTGACGACAAGGTCGTGGCCGCCTGGAACGGGCTGGCCATCGCCGCGCTCGCGGAGACCGGCGCCTACTTCGACCGCCCCGACCTCGTCCAGGCCGCGACGGACGCCGCGGACCTGCTGGTACGCACCCACATGGACTGGCAGGCGCGGCTGTTCCGTACCTCCCTGGACGGTGTCGCGGGCTCCCACGCCGGCGTTCTGGAGGACTACGCCGACGTTTCCGAGGGATTCCTCGCGCTCTCCGGCGTCACCGGCGAAGGGGTATGGGTCGACTTCGCGGGGCTGCTCCTGGACACCGTCCTGGTGCACTTCACCGCCCCGAACGGCTCCTTGTACGACACCGCCGACGACGCCGAGGCCCTCATCCGCCGCCCGCAGGACCCCACGGACAACGCCACCCCCTCCGGTTGGACGGCGGCCGCCGGGGCGCTGCTGTCCTACGCCGCCTACACCGGCAGCTCCCCGCACCGGGAGGCGGCGGAGCGCGCGCTCGGTGTGGTGCGGGTGCTCGGCCCGAAGGCTCCCCGCTTCATCAGCTGGGGCCTGGCCGTCACGGAGGCGATGCTGGACGGCCCCCGCGAGGTCGCCGTCGTCGGCCCGCACGACCACCCCTCCACCGGTGAACTGCACCGCACCGCCCTGCTGTCCACGGCGCCCGGCCTGGTCGTCGCGGTGGGCGAGCCGCCGTCGGGCGAGCAGGGGGAGCAGGTGGAGGTCCCGCTGCTGGCCGGGCGTTCGCTGGTCGACGCCCGTCCGGCCGCCTATGTGTGCCGCCACTTCACCTGCGACGCGCCGACGCCCGACCCCAAGGTCCTTGAGGAGCAGCTGATGGGGCAGCAGTGAGATCGCGGGCGGTCCTGAGCAGGTCGGTCAGAGGGTCAGGCCGCGCGCCAGTACGTCGAGGCCGCGGCCGATGATCACCATCAGGTCCTCGCCCTGACCACGGTCCACCCACGTCATCATGGCCTCCTGTATCGCCGCGAGGATCGCCACGGCGGCGACCCGCAGCTCCAGGTCGTCCGCGTGGCGCCCCGTACGCTCCGCCAGCACCACACGGAGCATGCGGGAGGACTCCGCCGTGCCCTCCGCCGTTCTGCCGCGCAGAGCCGGGACCGCCCGTACGAGTCTGGTGCGCTGCATGAGTTCGGTGATGTCGTGCTCGATGGTGTGGCGCAGGGAATCCATGACGCCCTGTCGGACGGCTTCCAGCGGTGACTCGTGCGGCGGACGGGCTCTGATCGCGGCTTCCATGACGCGGTCGTACTCGTCGGTGAGGACGAGGTCTTCCTTGGTCGGGAAGTACCGGAAGACGGTGCTGGGGGAGACGTCGGCGGCCTCCGCGATCTGGTCGACCGGTGTCGCGTCGTACCCCTGCCTCTCGAAGAGCCGGTAGGCGGCGCGGCGGATCGCCTGCCGGGTCTGGATCTTCTTCCGCTCGCGCAGCCCGAGCCTGGGCTGGGGCTGCGCCGCGGATGATGTCTGAGCTGAGGCCATGGAAAGCATTCTCAGGCATGTGTGTTTTGGGGGACCACAGCGCCCACGTGGGGGAGTTGATGTGGAAAGAAGGTGACTTTCAAAAGCATGCGGCCCTCAACTTCACTGTCTTGATGGCACCCTGATTGTCAGTGGGGTGTGTCACGCTCAGTGGAGGGCAGAGGTTCACTCAGTGATGATCGGAGGGGACATGCTGGTAGGTGCCGTGGCGAAGCTGATGGCCACGCTGGTCATAGCGTTATGCGTCGGAGGCTTCCTGGTGGCGGGTGAGATCGCGGTGCTGGCCGTGGTCCTGGCGGGAGTCGGTGCCCTGACATGGCGAGTGGCCGTGGCATCGAGGCCACGGCCACCGCGAGGGAGCCGACAGGCGCGTCCGGCGCCGGGTGTCTCAGGCGTGCGAATAGGCCACCAGGGAGATGCCCACGTAGTGCACGACGAAGGCCGCCAGCGTGAGTGAGTGGAAGACCTCGTGGAAGCCGAACCACCGCGGTGACGGGTTGGGGCGCTTGATGCCGTAGATCACGCCGCCCACGCTGTAGAGCAGTCCGCCGACGATCACGCAGACGAGCACGGCGATGCCGCCCTTGCGCAGGAAGTCCGGCAGGAAGAAGACGGCGGCCCAGCCCATGGCGATGTAGCAGGGGGTGTAGAGCCAGCGAGGGGCGCCGACCCAGAAGACCCGGAAGATTATCCCGGCCACGGCGGCCGCCCAGACCGCCCACAGCAGCGCCTGACCCCGGCCGCCGGGCACCAGCAGCATGGTCAGCGGCGTATAGGTGCCCGCGATGATCAGGAAGATGTTCGCGTGGTCGAGGCGGCGCAGCAGGCCGCTGACGCGCGGGCTCCAGTCGCCCCGGTGGTAGAGCGCGCTGATGCCGAACAGCAGACACGCGGTGAGGACGTAGACCGCGCAGGCGATCCGGCCGCGGGTGCTGTCGGCCAGGGCGGTCAGGAAGACGCCGGCGATCAGGACGGCGGGAAACATCCCGGCGTGCAGCCAGCCGCGCAGGCGTGGCTTGACCGGAATCGCCGGGTCGAGCGGCGTGCCGTCGGGGAGTGCGGCGGTCGCGACGCCGGCGGGGGCGGGGGGCGCGCTGTGCGCTGCGTCGGGCGCGGATGTCATGCCCGACATGCTACCTACGCCACCGTAGGTTACGGACTGGTATCACGTGGCGATGGTCACGGGAGCGCCCCCTGGACAGATCGGAAGAGGAGTCGGATGATCAAATGAGTGCGGGCGGCACCGGATGAGCGGTCACGAAGCGTCTGGGTCGCAGCTCCCAAGGGGCAACCATCACGAAGCGGACTTCGCTGGCGGAAAGGCCAATAGGCAAGGTCCGTTCCACCCTCAACATCTGACGCCGGGCACCGCGGTTCCGGCGGGACGGAGCGATCGTGGCGCGCAGCAATGCGGCTCCCACCAGCCTCACCAACCACCAGGAGCTTCTCTCCTGGGTCGACGAGATCGCCGCCCTCACCGAGCCGGCCCAGGTGGTCTGGTGCGACGGTTCGGAAGCCGAGTACGAGCGCCTGTGCGAGGAGCTCGTCGCCAAGGGCACCTTCAAGAAGCTCGACCCGGTCAAGCGCCCGAACTCCTACTACGCCGCCTCCGACCCCAGCGACGTCGCGCGCGTCGAGGACCGCACCTTCATCTGCTCCGAGAAGGAGGAGGACGCGGGCCCGACCAACCACTGGAAGGCCCCGGCCGAGATGCGGGAGATCTTCTCCGGTGAGCAGGGCATCTTCCGCGGCTCGATGCGCGGCCGCACCATGTACGTCGTGCCATTCTGCATGGGGCCGCTCGGCTCGCCGCTGTCCGCGATCGGCGTCGAGATCACCGACTCGGCGTACGTCGCCGTCTCGATGCGCACCATGACCCGGATGGGCCGCCCCGTCCTCGATGAGCTCGGCTCCGACGGCTTCTTCGTCAAGGCCGTGCACACCCTCGGCGCCCCGCTGGCCGAGGGCGAGACCGATGTCCCGTGGCCGTGCAACAGCACCAAGTACATCTCGCACTTCCCCGAGGACCGCGAGATCTGGTCCTACGGCTCCGGCTACGGCGGCAACGCCCTGCTGGGCAAGAAGTGCTACGCCCTGCGCATCGCCTCCGTCATGGCCCGCGACGAGGGCTGGCTGGCCGAGCACATGCTCATCCTCAAGCTCACCCCGCCCGTCGGCGAGCCCAAGTACGTCGCCGCCGCCTTCCCGTCCGCCTGTGGCAAGACCAACCTCGCCATGCTGGAGCCGACCATCTCCGGCTGGACCGTGGAGACCATCGGCGACGACATCGCCTGGATGCGCTTCGGCGAGGACGGCCGCCTCTACGCCATCAACCCCGAGGCCGGCTTCTTCGGCGTCGCCCCCGGCACCGGCGAGAGCACCAACGCCAACGCCATGAAGACCCTCTGGGGCAACTCGGTCTTCACCAACGTCGCCCTCACCGACGACAACGACGTCTGGTGGGAGGGCATGACGGAGGAGCAGCCCGCGCATCTGACGGACTGGAAGGGCAACGACTGGACCCCGGCCAGCGGGACTCCGGCCGCCCACCCCAACGCCCGCTTCACCACCCCCGCCTCCCAGTGCCCGATCATCGCGCCCGAGTGGGAGGACCCCAAGGGCGTGCCGATCTCGGCGATCCTCTTCGGTGGCCGCCGCGCCTCGGCCGTGCCGCTGGTGACGGAGTCCTTCGACTGGCAGCACGGTGTCTTCCTCGGCGCCAACGTCGCCTCCGAGAAGACCGCCGCCGCCGAGGGCAAGGTCGGCGAGCTGCGCCGCGACCCGTTCGCCATGCTGCCCTTCTGCGGGTACAACATGGGCGACTACATGGGCCACTGGGTCAAGGTCGGCCAAAACGCCGCGCGCAAGGGAGACGCCGCGAAGCTCCCGAAGATCTACTACGTCAACTGGTTCCGCAAGGACGCGGAGGGCCGCTTCGTGTGGCCGGGCTTCGGCGAGAACGGCCGGGTGCTGAAGTGGATCGTGGAGCGCCTGGAGGGCAAGGCGGAGGGCGTCGAGACCCCGATCGGTGTGCTGCCGACGCGTGCGGCGCTCGACACCGACGGCCTGGAGATCAGCGACGCCGACCTCGATCTGCTGCTCACGGTCGACAAGGAGGTGTGGCGCGAGGAGGCGGCGTTGGTGCCCGAGCACCTCAACACCTTCGGTGACCACACTCCGCCGGAGCTGTGGGACGAGTACCGTGCGCTGGTCCAGCGCCTGGGCTGACCGCTCCCCGCATGCCCCCGTGGGCCCGGTCCGACCTGTCTCGGACCGGGCCCACGGGCGTGCGAAACGCGAGGCGAAGGGAAGCGCCGGCCGAAGGGGACGTCGATCGAGGGGGCGTCGGTCAAAAAGAAGCGTCGGCCGAGGGGTGTCAGGCCGCTTCGGAGATGCCGAGAGTCGTCGCGTGGGCGCGCAGCCGCTCGGCGGCCAGCGCCGAGCCGGCGACGTCACCACGGGACGTGGCGACCACCAGGGCCTGTCCGGCGAGGGTGTGCGCGCGCTGGTGCAGCGAGGCGACCCGGGAGGCCGTCCAGGCGGAGGTGCCGGCCGACGGCATGGCCCGCAGCGGCGGGTGTCCGCCGCTCAGCCGCGCCACCCGCTCGGCGAGCCGGCGCGCCGCGTCGTCCAGCGAGGCGTCGGGCGTGAGCGCGCGCAGCTCGTCGGTGACGGTCAGCAGCGCGGTCAGATGCCCGGCCAGCCGGATGTCCAGCTCCTCCTCGCGGGAGCGCTGCGGACCGTGGTGCGTGCGCGTTTCGGCCATGGTGTGGACCGACTTGGTACGGATCGGCTCGTACATGAATGGCCTCCTGAACAGTCTCAGAAGGCCATCCTAACTTAGACGGCGTCTAAAGTTATTTTGCTTACAGATCGGGTTCGGTGTGCGGCGGGGTGTAATCGCCCGTCACGTCTGGCTGTAGCCGTCCAGGAAGGTGCCGATCCGCGTCACCGCGTCCGCCAGGTCCTTCGTGTTCGGCAGGGTGACCAGGCGGAAGTGGTCGGGCTCCGGCCAGTTGAAGCCCGTGCCGTGCACCACCATGATCTTCTCGGCCCGGAGCAGGTCCAGCACCATCTGCCGGTCGTCCTTGATCTTGTAGACCTTCGGGTCGAGCCGCGGGAAGGCGTACAGCGCGCCCTTGGGCTTGACGCAGCTGACGCCCGGGATCTGGCTCAGCAGCTCGTACGCCACATCGCGCTGCTCCAGCAGCCGACCGCCCGGCAGCACGAGGTCGTTGATCGTCTGCCGACCGCCGAGGGCCGTGGCCACGGCGTGCTGCGCGGGCATGTTGGCGCACAGCCGCATGTTCGCCAGGATCGTCAGGCCCTCGATGTAGCTGTCGGCGTGGGCCTTCGGGCCGCAGACCGCCATCCAGCCGCTGCGGTAGCCGGCCACCCGGTAGGACTTGGACAGACCGTTGAAGGTCAGCGTCAGCAGGTCGGGGGCGATCGCGGCGGTCGGGGTGTGGGTCACGCCGTCGTAGAGGATCTTGTCGTAGATCTCGTCGGAGCAGACGATCAGATTGTGGCGGCGGGCGATCTCGGTGAGGCCGCGCAGCATCTCGTCGTCGTAGACGGCACCCGTGGGGTTGTTCGGGTTGATGATGACGATGGCCTTGGTGCGGTCGGTGACCTTGCGCTCGATGTCGGCGAGGTCCGGCATCCAGTCCGACTGCTCGTCGCAGCGGTAGTGCACCGCGGTACCGCCCGCCAGGGACACCGAGGCGGTCCACAGCGGATAGTCCGGGGCGGGGACGAGTACCTCGTCGCCGTCGTCGAGCAGCGCCTGCATCGACATCTGGATCAGCTCGGAGACGCCGTTGCCGAGGTAGACGTCCTCCACGGAGAGCTCGATGCCCTTGGTCTCGTAGTGCTGCACCACCGCGCGCCGGGCCGAGAGCAGCCCCTTGGCGTCGCCGTAGCCGTGCGCGTCGCCCACATTGCGCAGCATGTCCTCGAGGATCTCCGGCGGGCACTCGAACCCGAAGATCGCGGGGTTGCCGGTGTTGAGCTTGAGGATGCGGTGACCTGCCGCCTCCAGCCGCATGGCCTCCTCGAGCACCGGGCCACGGATTTCGTAGCAGACGTTTGCGAGCTTCGTTGACTGGATCACCTGCATGACGGCCACCATACGGGGGCACGAAAAGCGGCGCGCACTGTTTATCGGCGGGCGTGCCTCACACCGGCGGGGCCCACGCGCACCGGATCAGCCGACCGGCGTGCGCCGCACCGCGCGCCCCGCCAGGACGTCCGTACGCCGCCCGTCTTCCATCACAAAGCGACCATCGATCAGGACATATGGAATGCCGGTCGGAAGCGTCCGAGGGGCTTCGAAAGTGGCACCGGCGGTCACGGTCTCGGGATCGAAGAGAACGAGGTCCGCACGGAATCCCGGGCGGATGACACCCCGATCCGCCAGCCGCAGGCGGGCCGCGGGACGGGACGTGAGATGCGCCACGCACTCCTCCAGCGGCAGGACGCCCAGCTCCCGCGCGTACCGGCCCAGATACTGCGGGAAGGTGCCGTACGCGCGCGGGTGCGGCTTGTCGCCGTGCAGGATGCCGTCACTGCCGCCGGTGTGCACCGCGTGCCGCATGATCGCTCGGACGTTCTCCTCGTGTCCGACGTGATGGAGGATCGTGGACCCCAGCCGGTCCTCGATCAGCAGCCGACGGGCCGTGCTCCACGGCTCCTCGCCGCGCTCGCGGGCGCAGCGGGCGACGGACCGGCCGACGTGGTCCGCCAGTCCCGGGTCCGCGACGCCGGAGATCTCGATGGTGTCCCAGTCGATCGGCACGCCGTGGCAGCCGTCCGCACCCTCGGCCTCCACGGCCCGCCGGATCCGCTCGGCCGTCGCGTCGTCACGCAGCCGCGCCAGCACCGCCTCCGGTCCGCCCTCGCCCGCCCAGCTCGGCAGCATCGCGACGAGCGTCGTGCAGCCCGGGGTGTACGGATAGGTGTCCAGGGAGATGTCGGCGCCCGCCGCCAGCGCGGTGTCGAGAAGGTCCAGCAGCTCGGGGGCGCGGCCCTTGTTCACGTCGAAGTTCATGACGGCGTGGGCCAGGTGCAGGGCGCAGCCCGCCTCGCGGGTGAGCGCGACCATCTCCTCGTACGCCCGCAGCGCGTCGGCCCCGTAGGAGCGGTGGTGCGGGCAGTAGTAACCGCCGTAGCGGGCCACCACCCGGCACAGCTCGGTCAGCTCGGCGTCGGTGGCGTACATGCCCGGCGTATAGGTGAGCCCCGACGAGAGCCCGACCGCGCCCTCCTCCAGGCCCTCGGCGACCAGGCGCTTCATCCGCCCGGTCTCCTCGGCCGTGGCGGCGCGGCGCTCCCAGCCCACGGCGAGCATCCGGACGCTCCCCTGTGGCACCAGGTAGGCGGCGTTGACCGCGATGCCCTCGCCGCCGAAGCCGTGGTCGAGACGGTCGAGGTACTCCCCGACGCTCCGCCAGGTGAAGTCGATGTCGTGACCGTCGCCGTTCCAGCCGGTGATCTGCGTACGGACCTCGGCGAGGGTGCGGTCGTCGACCGGCGCGTACGACAGGCCGTCCTGGCCGATGACCTCCAGCGTCACGCCCTGCGCGGCCTTCGCCTCGTGGCCGGGGTCGAGCAGCAGGGCGAGGTCGCTGTGGGCGTGCATGTCGATGAAGCCGGGCGCGAGCGCCAGGCCATGGGCGTCGAGGACGCGGGTGCCGCCGGGGCGGGGGCCGTCCCCCTCCCGGTGGATCGCGGCGATCCAGCCGCCCGCGACGGCCACGTCCGCCCGGTAGGAGGCGCCGCCGGTGCCGTCGATGACGCGCGTGTCACGGATGACGAGGTCCATAGGTGCGTGCCCTTCTCTTGGCCGGGCGGGCTCCGGATGGTCTCCGGGCTCTTGGCTCCGGGCGGTCTCCGGGCTGGGCTCCGGGCGGTCTCCGGGCTGGGCCCCGGGCGGTCGCCGGACGGGCTTGCCGTTCCCATGGCCTCCGTCGCCGGACGGGCCGCTGAAACGGCGAGCCCGCCCGGCGACGGAGGCGCTGAGGGCTAGGGTGTGTCCGCAAAGTCGCGCCTGGCCCGCGACGCCTGGCACGCACGCTCGCTGCGTTGTCGGGCTCGCCCGAGTACGCCCGGTACGAGGACGACCCTCCGCCTTGCGATCGCACGCTCCCCCAGCTACCGCTGGGAGGTGCCCCCAACGCCGTGGGCCACGCCCTTCGGGCGTACGCCGCGACTTTGCGGACACACCCTAGAAGAACGTGCGGATGTAGTCCGTGACCGTTCCGTCCGCCTCGGCCAGCGGGATCATCTGCCACTTGTCGAAGACCGTGCAGGGGTGCGACAGGCCCAGCCCGACCCAGTCCCCGACCTCCAGCAGCACGCCGTCCGACACCTCGACGAAGGCGTGCTGGTCGGCGAGCGCGGTGACCTTCAACCCCTCGGCGGGGCGCAGCGAGCCGTCCCGGGCGGACCGTACGACCTGGGCCTCCGGCAGGTCGAGGTCGTAGGCGGCGTCGCGCTTGCCCGCGTTGAGGTAGGCCCGGCCGGGCTCGGGCCGCGAGACGACCTGCGCCCACAGCCGGAAGGCGGGCTGGAGGGCGCCTTCCTCGGGGTGGCGGTTGAAGGGGGTCTTGCGCCGGTACTGCCCGTCGTCGTGGGTGACGTACGCGCCGGAGCGCAGCAGCTTGAGCACCGGCGCGGACAGCGACGGAAGCTCCGCGAAGACCTCGGCGACGGCGTCGAACCAGGCGCTGCCGCCCGCGCTGACGACGATCCGGTCCACGCCCGCGAAGTGGCCCGCCTTGTCGAGTTCCACGGCGAGCGCGGTGAGCCGGCGCAGCCAGGCGCGCACCTTCTCGCCGTCGGCCTGCGGAACCTCCGCCTCGTAACAGGCGACGCCGACCAGGCGCAGGGTGTCCGTGGCAGCCACCGCCTCGGCGAGCGCCAGGCTCTCGGCCTCGGTCCGTACGCCCGTGCGGCCGCCCGCGACGCCCAGCTCGATGACGACGTCGAGGGGGCGCCCGGCCCCGCCGTCCCGCAGGGCGGCGTCCATCAGCTCGACGCCGCGCACGGAGTCGACGTAGGTGATGAGCTGGAAGTCGGGGTCCGCGGCCAGCTCGCCCGCGATCCAGCGCAGCGCCGGCGCGTCCACCACCTCGTTGGCGAGGAAGATCCGCCGCACACCGAAGGCGCGGTAGACACGGACCTGGGTGGGGACGGCGGCGGTGATGCCCCAGGCGCCGTGGTCGAGCTGCCGCTCGAAGAGCTGCGGGGCGAGCGTGGTCTTGCCGTGCGGGGCGAAGGCGAGACCGTGCTCGGTGGAGTAGCGCTCCATGAGAGCGAGGTTGTGCGCGAGCGCCTCGGCGGAGAGGGCGAGTACGGGCGTGGTGAAGCCGCCGGTGAACAGCGAGCGGCGCTCGGCGGCCAGCTCGCCGACGGTCAGCCCTTCCGCGTCCGGGGGCAGCCCCTTGAAGCGGTGGTCCACCCGGTCCTGGGCGAGGCGGGTGACGGCGTCGTGGGCGGCCAAGAGAGCCTCCAGAGAAGAAGGTTGCAACGTGTGCAACACCCATTGCGTGTAGCGCTCGGAGCTGTCTAACATCCGGGCAAGCGCCCGGTCAACGGTGTCCGGGGCTCCTTGGGAGACCGTCACAGAATGCGTGTAAAGCGCGGATCAAGGAGCGGAGGGCCGTGACCGCAGCCGCCCCGCCGCCACCCACGGACAGCCGGCCCGCGGATGTCGACGTCGTGTGCCTGGGCGAGTCCATGGTCACCTTCCGCCCGTCGGGCCCGGGGCGCCTCGCCGACGTGCCGTCCTTCGACCGGGGCATCGGCGGTGCCGAATCGAACGTCGCCTGTGTGCTCGCCCGGGCGGGGCACCGCACCCGCTGGGTCAGCCGGGTCGGCGCCGACGGCTTCGGTGACCACCTTCTGGCGGCGATCGCCTCGTACGGCGTCGACACCTCCGCGGTCCGGCGTGACCCCGACCGGCCGACCGGCGTTTATTTCCGTACGTCGGGTGAACGGGCGGTCGACGCGGCACCCCCACGCGGACGGGGCCCCGGACCCACGACGGACGGGCGTCTCGCCGAGGTCCTCTACTACCGATCCGGCTCCGCGGCCTCGGCCATGGCGCCCGGACGGGCCGTCCGCGCCGCCGCGCGGTCCGGGCGATTTCTCCACCTGACCGGCATCACCGCGGCGCTCTCCGCCGGCTGCCTCGCCCTCATGCGCGAACTGACGACCCGGCACCCCGGGCGCCCCCTGGTCTCCTTCGACGTCAACTACCGGGTGGGCCTGTGGCAGGGCACCACGGACGGCCCGGAGATCCTCGCCGAACTCGCCCGGGGCTGCGACCTCGTCTTCGTCGGCCAGGACGAAGCGGCCGCCGCCTGGGGCCTGCGCGAGGCCGCCGCCGTCCGGGCCGCCCTCCCGGAGCCCGAGGTGCTGGTCGTCAAACGGGGCGCGGCGGGCGCCACGGTGTTCGCGCGGCAAGACGGCGCGAACGAGCTGCCCGGGGCCGCGCCGCCGCGTCCCGCCGACGACGTCGTCTCGGCGCCGGCGCTCCGCGTCGACGTCGTCGCCCCCGTCGGGGCCGGTGACGCCTTCGCCGCGGGATTCCTGTCCGGGACACTGCGGGAGCTGCCGCTCCACGAGCGGCTGCGGCACGGCCATCTCATGGCCGCCGCCGCCCTCACCGCGCCCGGTGATCTCGGCGAGCCGCCCGGCCGGGCACACGCCGACCGATGGGCAGCCCTCGATGCCGACGGCTGGGAGAGACTGCGACTCGGCCCCGGCTGGACCGGGTGTCCCGCCGAGACCGAGGACCGGTCCGCGAAGGTGGAGGACCACACCGTATGAGTCAGACCGTCGACCGCGCCCTGCGCATCCTGCCGTTGCTCGCCGAGGGGCCCGCCAACCTGGAGAAGGTGGCCGGCCGGCTCGGCGTCCACAAGTCGACCGCGCTGCGCCTGCTGCGCACGCTGCACGAACACGGCATGGTCTACCGCCAGCAGGACCAGCGCTACCGGCTAGGGGCCCGGCTGTTCGCCCTCGCCCAGGAGGCCGTCGAGAACCTCGACGTCCGGGAGATCGCCCACCCCCACCTCGCCGCCCTCAACGAGCGGTGCGGGCACACCGTCCATCTGGCCGTGTACGAGGAGAACGAGGTCCTCTACATCGGCAAGTTCGAGAGCCGCTATCCGGTGCGCATGTACTCCCGCATCGGCAAGCCCGTCGCGATCACCGTCGCGGCCGTCGCCAAGCTGCTCCTCGCCGACCTGCCCGAGGCCGAGCGGCGCGCCGTGGCCGAGCGGCTCGACTACCCCGCCTACACCTCCCGTTCGACGCCGAACGCCGCCGCGTTCCTGAAGGAACTGGCCACCGTGCGGGACCAGGGCTGGGCCACCGACCTCGGCGGCCACGAGGAGTCCATCAACTGCGTCGGCGCCCCCATCCGCGGCACCGACGGGCGCACCGTCGCCGCCTGCTCCATCTCCGCGCCGAACGTCGTCGTCACCGCCGAGGAACTCCTCGCCCTGCTCCCGCTGGTGCGCCGTACCGCCGACGCCATCAGCGCCGAGTACTCCGGAAGCACCCCACCCGCCAACCCTGCGAAGGCACTGTCATGACCGCGAAGACCGCCCTCACCCCGGCCACCCACACGACCCCGCCCGCCAAGTTCTCGCACGGCGTGCGGAAGGGCAACATCCTCCAGGTCGCCGGCCAGGTCGGCTTCCTGCCCGCCGTCCCGGGGCAGCCCCCCACCGTGGCGGGCCCCACCCTGCGCGAACAGACCCTGCAGACGCTCGCCAACGTGCGGTCGGTCCTCGAAGCGGGCGGCGCGACGTGGGAGGACGTGATGATGGTGCGCGTCTACCTCACCGACACCGCGCACTTCGCCGAGATGAACGCGCTCTACGACGATTACTTCGCCGACCTCCAGGAGGCCCCGGCGGCCCGTACGACCGTGTACGTCGGCCTGCCCGAGGGGCTGCTCATCGAAATCGACGCCCTGGCCGTCCTCGGCTGAGTGCGGCTGGGCGCCTACGCGTCGCCCAGGCGTGTCCGACGGGGACTTCGGCTGCGGGCCGTCGTGCCGCCTGCGGCGGCGAGCGCCCTGCGGGCGCGTCCTCAATCGCCGGACGGGCTGATTCGGCTGGGCTTCAGCCAACCAGCCCGTCCGGCGATTGAGGACACAGCACAGCAGCCCGTCCGGCGATTGGGAGCACCGCCGCGCAGCGGCGGTGCTCCCCGTGATCCACCGGGCTGGGTCGGCCGGACAGGCCCTACGTGCAGTACTGCCCTTCCTTGCCGATGGCCCGGTACATGCAGTCCGCGTTCTCCAGGAGCTGGAGCACCGCGTCACGGTTGCGGGCGGTCTCGCGGCCGATCACCTCGTCGGGCGGGTAGAAGCCGCCGGAGCCGTTCGAGCCGGGGTACATCTCGAAGGTGTAGGCGAAGATCTTCTGGTTGCCCCACAGCCAGTCGTCGATCGAACCGTCGGTGATGTAGAGGTCGCTGGACTGCTCGGGCGTGTAGCGGTTGGAGGCGGCCATGGACTTGCCGATGGCCGCGAAGGCGTCGCGGTCGTCCTTGGTCATGCCGGGAGCGGTGTCGTCGTACGTCCAGCCGAACGGCCAGAGCACCAGCTCGCTGTAGGTGTGGAAGTCGATCGAGGCCTTGATCTGCTGCTTCCCGCCGACGACCCGGCTGCGGACGAAGTCGGCCACGACCTTCACCTCGGGCGCCGACTCGGGGGCGGTACCGCGGTAGGTCTCGGACCCCGTGCTGCCGGAGGAACCGCCGCAGCAGCCCCACTTGTAGTCCCAGTTGCGGTTGAGGTCGGTGCCGCGCGAGGAGGAGCCGGCGTTGGGCTGACGGTTCTTGCGCCAGCTGCGGTACGAACCCGTCGCGATGTCGTATTCCCCGCCGTCGGGGTTGACGTCGGGCACGATCCAGATCTCCCGGCTGTCGACCATCTTGGTGACGCGCGGGTCGCTGCCGTACTTGCCGCCGAACTCCTTCAGCAGGTAGAGCGCCATCTCCACGGTCAGGTGCTCACGCGCGTGCTGGTGGTGGGTGAAGAGCACCTCCGGCTCGGCCTCGTCCGTGCCGACGTTGTCGCTGATCTTGATGGCGATGATGTCCCGGCCCTCGTAGGACTTGCCGATGACCTTCTTCGCCATGATGGAGGGGTACGTGGCGACCCCGGCGTCGATCTCCGCGAGGGCCTCGCGGTAGTTGTGGTAGCCGGAGTCCGCGGGCGGGAAGTCGTACGGCTTGACCTTGCCGCCGCCGCTCCGCTCCGGCGGCCCGGCCAGTCGCTTCAGCCGGTAGCCGAGCCGTCGTACGGCGTCGGCCTGCGTGTCGTCCGCCGTGATGACGACGGACTGTTCGCGGACGGCGTCCACGGAGGCGCCGGTGGCGGCGAGGGCGGTGCGCTCGGCGGCGGTCCGGGCGCCGGTGACCTCGTATTCGTGGGCCTGCTCCTCGGCGGCGGGGGATGCCGGGGCGGCGAGGGCCAGGGTGAGCAGGGCGGCGAGGGCGGTGGCCCATCTGCCCTGGGAACGCAGTCGCATGCGGTCTCCTGGAGGGTCCGTTAGTGCGACGGGTGGGGGGTGTGAGCCTCACCAGTGTTCGAGTTTTGGCATGCAACGGTCAAGGTGTCGAGTGCGGGTGAATTCAGCCAACTTCACTCGCACTTACGTCCGGTTGATTGCTCATCGGCCCCACCGGTACCAACAATGAACACGTCAAAATCGAAAAGCACGTCGGTCTAGAGAGGACCACCCCCCATGAGACGACCTCTCGTCGGTGCGCTCGCGACGCTCCTCCTCACCGGAGCCACCGTCGGCGTCGGCACGACCTCCGCCTTCGCGACCTCGCAGGAGAAGGCGGACAGCAGGACGGCCCTGACGGCCGCGGCCCCGCAGGCCGAAGTGGCGCCCAAGGCGGTCGACTTCGCCGGTACGGTCGCGCTCAGCAACTGCTCCGGCTCGCTGATCCGCATGCCCGGCTCGGCCGACAACGACCCCGCTCTCGTCATGACCAACGGCCACTGTCTGGAGAGCGGCATGCCGGGCCCCGGTGAGGTCCTCACCGACAGGCCCTCCAGCCGCACGTTCAGCCTGCTCAACTCCACGGCGGGCAAGGTCGCGACGCTGCGCGCCACCAAGCTCTCGTACGGCACGATGACCGACACGGACGTCGCGCTCTACGAGCTGAACACCACGTACGCGCAGATCAAGCAGCGGTACAACATCAACGCGCTCGCCCTGTCGGGGGACCACCCGACCGCGGGCACCGCGATCAAGGTCGTCTCCGGCTACTGGAAGCGGATCTACTCCTGCAACGCCGACGCGTTCGTCTACCGGCTCAAGGAGGGGGACTGGACCTGGAAGGACTCCCTGCGCTACACCTCGGCCTGCAACACGATAGGTGGCACGTCCGGCTCGCCGGTGATCGACGTCAACTCCGGCAAGGTCGTCGCCATCAACAACACCGGCAACGAGAGCGGTGAGCGCTGCACGGTCAACAACCCGTGCGAGGTCGACGAGAAGGGCCAGGTCACGGTGCGCAAGGGGATCAACTACGCCCAGCAGACCTACCAGATAACCAAGTGCGTCGGCATCGGCAACAAGATCGACCTCGGTCGGCCGGGCTGCACGCTGCCCAAGCCGTAGCCGCTACGGTCCCGAGCGCCGGACGGGCTTCTCGGCCCGTCCGGCGCCCGCGCGCTTGCGCGAGGCCGCTACGGCAGCCCGTGGACGCGCGGTCCCACCGCGTTCGACCAGGCGCTGCCGTTCGCGGCGTCCCAGTTGGTCGACCACGTCATCGCACCCCGGATGTCCGGATAGGTCCTGGCGGGCTTGAAGGAGCCGCAGCCCGTGCCCTTGGCGAGGCAGTCCAGCGCGTTGTTGACGACGGACGGGGAGACGTATCCGCTGCCCGCCCCGCGGGGCGAGGCGGGCAGGCCGAGACCGACCTGCGACGGGGCGAGGCCGCCTTCGAGCTGGATGCAGGCCAGGGCGGTGAGGAAGTCCACCGAGCCCTGCGAGTAGACCTTGCCGTCACAGCCGTTCATGGAACCGCTGTTGTAGTACTGCATGTTGACGACGGTGAGGATGTCCTTGATGTTCAGGGCGGTTTTGAAGTAGCCCGCCGAGGTGGACTGCATGTCGATGGTCTGTGGTGCCATGGTGATGACGAGCTTGCTGCCCGCCTTCGCCGACAGGGCGCGCAATGCCTGCGTCATGTACGTCGGATCGATGCCGTTCTCCAGGTCGATGTCGACGCCGTTGAATCCGTACTTCCGCATCAGTGCGTGGACGGAGTCGGCGAAGTTGGCGGCTGAGGCGGCGTCGTTGACGGTGACCGTTCCCCGCTCGCCGCCGATGGAGATGACGACGGACTTGCCCGCCGCCTGTTTGGCGGCGATATCGCTTTTGAACCGCTCTTCCGTGTAGTTCAGGGCGGGGTCGAGGGTGAAGTCGACGGCCCCGCGGGTGGCCGTCGCGTCGGCGAAGGCGACGGCGATGATGTCGTACTGATCCTGTACGTCACTGATCTTCTGGACCGTGGCGCCGTTGTCGAAGTTCTGCCAGTAGCCCGTGACGGCGTGCTTGGGCACGCCGGGGCCGTTGCCGCTGCCGGCGGTGGTGGTGGCGGTGACGGGCGCCGACCTCGGCGACTCGCCCGTGGTGTTCGTCGCCGTCACCTCGAACCGGTACGAGGTCGAGGGCGCCAGGCCGGTCACGGTCGCCGAAGTGCCGCTGACGGCCTGCACCTTGGTGCCGTCCCGGTAGACGTGATAGCCGGTGGCGCCGCCGACCGGGTTCCACGACAGGGTGACGGACGAGGACGTCGTGGCGCCGGCCTTCAGCCCGCCCGGGGTGCCGGGTATCGGGTCGCCCGGGTCGGTGCCGCCGGGACCGGACAGCTCGATGTCGTCGGCGAAGTAGCCGGGCTGCCCGTACCAGCCGTGGGTGTAGACGGTGACGGAGGTGGTGTCCGCGCCGGTCGTGAAGCGAGTGGTGAGCTGCTGCCAGCCGCTCGCCGAGGGCGTCCAGGTCGATACGTCCGTGGTGCCGGTGCCGCTCGCGCCGAGGTGGACGTAGCTGCCCTGGACCCACGCGCTCAGCGTGTAGGAGGAGCTCGGCCGGACGGCGACGGTCTGCGCACACCGGGCGTGGTCGGATCCGGCGGGGGTCGCCTTGAGCGCGGCCGAGCCGGAACGCGCGGGGGAGGCGACCGCCTGGCCGCTGCCGTTCGAACAGGTCCAGTCGGCGAGCCCCGACTCGAAGCCCGGGTTCCTGACGAGGTTGGCCCCGGCGGTGGTGAGGGCCGATGCGGTGTGCGCGCCTGCCGCCTCGGCGTTCGCGTCGCCGAGGGCGACGAGGGGGCCGGTGGTGAGGAGGAGGGCGGTGAGGACGCCGCCGAGTCGGCGTCTTCCTCCGAAGAAGCCGGTGCGGCCGATGTGTCGTACCCGAACCACGAATGCCTCCGGTGGGAAGGGAGTTGGCGGGGGCGAGGCGGAGCCCTGGGGGGTGTGGCTGTGGGGGTGGTGGGCTCCGTCTGCGCGTAAAGATGGTCCAGACCAATGCTTCCGTCAAGGGCGGGGAACGGTTCGGTGAACTCCGGACACCCCAGGGCCGGGGCGCCGGTGGCAAAGCCCGAAGAACGGTTCTCAGCCGCTCCATTCGTGGATAAAGTGCGGAGGCACCAGCACCGGGCAGTATCGATCCGCGTCCGCCGGAGCTCCCCGCGGCCGGAGTGAACGGGGAAGCCGACGTGCCCATCGCGATAGCAGTCACCAGCTCCGATCTGGTGCTCCCGCCCCCCGACGGGAAGACTCCGCAGTCCGCCGTGTTCCAGCCGCCCGAAGCGCAGCCGCTGGAGACCGCGGTCGCCCAGGCGGGCGTCCTGCTCGACCAGTGCGGTCATCTGGTCGTCCTCTACCCCGACTCGCTCCCCGGCCCCTACGTCCGGCGCCTGCACACGATCCGGGCCGTCCTGGAGAGCGACCGGGTGGCCCTGCTGTCCATCGCGCTGCCGCCGCTCGCCGTCGGCGTACTGGCCCGCCAGTTACGGCAGTTGTCGGTTTCGGACCTGAGCCCGGGCGTGCTCGCATCCGCCGCCCGGCTGCTCGCCCACTACATCTACGCGGGAGCCCAGCTCTCCACCGTCACCCGGCTCGACCGGGCGGCCGTCGGCCTTGGCGACCATCTGGCGTCCCTGCTGCCCGGCGCCCGCTTCGGGGTCCTCGTCAACCCCGTGTCGCGGCTCTTACGGATCGGCGCCGGTGATCCTCCCGACGGCCCCGGCTTCGGCACCCGGCTGACGCTCGCCCGCGGCAGGCCCGCCGGCGGCCAGGACTGGGTCCTCGACACCGTCGCCCCCCACTGGCGGGTCCAGGGCGTCCAGGAAGCCGTCTTCCCCGCCGAGTCCGCGCGCTGGTGGGGCACCCGCCGGGCCGTCGAGTTCGCCGCCGCCATCGGGGACCCCTCCGTGCTCTACCAGCTCGTCACGTCCGTACGCCGGGAGGAGTGCCGCTGGTGCGGGCTCGAACTCATCGGCGACCGCTGCGGGTTCTGCCGGGCGGCCGTGCCGCGTGCCGCCGCGGGCGACCTCGACCCGCCCGTGCGGGCCGGGGCGGGCGCCCCGCCCGGCCACCGCTGATCACCGCCGCCCCGGCCCGTGAGCGCGGTCACCGCCGGCCCCGCCGGGTCCGCCACCCCGGTCACACCTGACGAATGCCGACGACTGCTGATGAACGCCGACGAATGAGGTCCGCCGCCCCATGAATTCACGCCAGCGCCGCGGGATCATCCTGTTGCTCCTGTCGGTCCTCTGCGCCGTCGGCGCGTTCGCCGGGGTGTTCTCGGTCATCGACGACGTCGAATCCAAGGTCGGCCCCGAGGTCACCGCCTACCGGCTGAAAGCCGACGTCCCCGCCTACCGGGCCCTCGAAGAGGACGAGTTCGAGAAGGTCTCGATGCCCAGACGCTGGCTCCCCGCCACTGCCGTCACCGACGTCGCCCGGGTGCGCGGGAAGATCGCCGTCACCCCGTTGCGCAAGGGATCGCTGCTGCAGAGCGACATGGTCGTCGCCCGTCCGGCGCTGACGGCCGGGCAGCAGGAGATCGCCATCATGATCGACGCGGCGACGGGGGTGGCGGGCAAGATCAACCCGGGGGCGAAGGTCAACATCTACGCGACCTTCGACGCCAAGGAACAGGGCGCCAAGCCCGTCTCCAAGGTCATCGTCAGCGGTGCCCAGGTCATCGACGTCGGCAAGCTCACCCCCCTCGACCGCGACAGCGGCAGCCGAGGGGGCGGCACGACGCGCAAGGCGGCCGGCGACGCGGTGCCGATCACCTTCGCCCTCGGCACCAAGGACGCCCAGCGCGTCGCGTACGCCGAGTCGTTCGCCTCGCACGTCCGGCTCGCCCTCGTCGCCCCCGGCGGTGACGACACGGTCAGCGAGGGCGACCGCACCTACACCCTCGACGGCGACAAGTAGCGGCACGAGAGAGACAAAGGGGCCACGGTGACGATCAGAATCCTGCCGGCCATCGGCGACCCGGACACCGCCCGTTCCATCGGCGGTCTGCTCGGCCAGCTCCCCGGCGTCGAGCCACTGCCGACCGTCGGGGACACCACCCGGCTCCTCGACACCCTCGCCGTCCTGGCCGCGGCCTCCCTCGAGGAACTCCCCGAAGTCGTCCTGGTGCACGAGCGCATCGGACCGGTGCCCGCCCTCGAACTCATCCGCGAGGTGGCCCTCCGCTTCCCGGCCACCGGGGTCGTCCTGGCCGCCGCCGACGCCGGGCCCGCGCTGTACGCCGCCGCCATGGACTCCGGAGCGCGGGGCCTCGTCGGAACACCGCTGTCCTACGACGAACTGGGCGCCCGCGTCCAGGCCGCCGCGCAGTGGGCGAGCGGGGTCCGTCGGCATCTGGGCGGCACCGGCGATCTCGTCCCCGGGGGCGGGCCCGGCGGCCGGCTCGTCGCCGTCATCGGCGCCAAGGGCGGCGTCGGGACGACCGTCACCGCCGTACAGCTCGCGCTCGCCGCGTGCGCCGCCGGCCGTGAGGTCGCCCTGGTCGACATGGACCTCCAGTCCGGTGACATCGCTTCCTACCTGGACGTCCAGTTCCGCCGGTCCATCGCCGACCTGGCGGGCATCAACGACATCTCCCCCCGGGTCCTCCAGGACGCCGTCTTCCCCCACCCCACCGGACTCGGGCTGCTGCTCGCCCCGGCGGAGGGCGAGCGTGGTGAGGAGGTCGGCGACCTCGCCGCCCGCCAGATCGCCGCCGCGCTGCGCGGCCGCTACGAACTCGTCGTCGTCGACTGCGGCACCCAGATCACGGCCGCCGGTGCGGCGGTGGTCGAGACCGCCGACACGGCCCTGCTGGTCACCACACCGGACGTGGTGTCCGTACGGGCCGCCAAGCGCATGGTCCGGCTCTGGGACCGGCTCCAGATCCGCAAGGCCGAGGAGACCACGACCGTCGTCAACCGCCATACCCGTACCGCCGAGATCCAGCCGCCCCTCGTCGAACGGACCACGGGCACCAGGACCGCGCGGACCACGATCCCCGCCGGGTACAAGGAGCTCCAGGCCGCCGTCGACTCCGGCCGCATGCAGGACCTCGACGCCAAGTCCTCCGTCCGAGGCGCCCTGTGGGCGCTGGCGGCCGAGCTGGGCATGACCGGCGCCTCCGGTGCCCGGCTCGCGCCCGGCGGAGCCCACGCCGCTCATCCCGCCCGCTCGATCGCGGGCGGCCCGCGCCGACGACGGGCCATAGGGGGTGGCCCCGCCCCCACCGGCGGCGGCACCGGCCCCGACCAGCTGCCCCCCGTACCGACCAGCCGCTTCCGCAGACGCGGCGGCGGTGACCGGGGGCAGGTCGCGGTGGAGTTCGCGGGCGTGCTGCCGCTGATCCTCGTGGTGCTGGCGGTGGTCTGGCAATGCGTCCTGGTCGGCTATACGTACTCCCTCGCCGGGAACGCGGCGGACAAGGGCGCCCGGGCGGGAGCGGTCGGCGGCGACTGCGCGACCGCGGCGCAGGCCGACCTACCCGGCGCCTGGGTCGGCGACGGCATCGGCTGCGGCGAGGAGAACGGGGTCTACCGGGCCACGGTCTCCCTGGACGTCCCGGTGCTCTTCCCCGGGGCGGTGAACTGGCCGTGGCAGGTGGAGAGCTCGGCCGGCGCGGTGCGGGAGGACTGAGCGATGCGCGCGAGATTCCGGTCCCGCTTCACCGGCGAGGGCGGCTCCGCCGACCGGCCGCCCCCGACGGCACGCACGCCCGCCGGGGACCGCGGCATCGTCTCGATCGAGTTCCTCGGGTTCCTGCCCCTGCTGCTGATCGTCGCGCTGGCCGCCGTCCAGCTGGGGCTCGCCGCCTTCGCCACCCAGCAGGCGGGCAGCGGGGCCCGGGCGGCGGCCCGGACGGCGACGCTGGACCGGACGCCGGGCGAGGATGCCCCCGACCCGGAGGCCGCGGCGCGGTCCGCGATGACCGGCTGGGTCGCGGACCGCGCCGAGATCGGCGCGCCGACCTGCCCGGACGGCGGTGAGGTCACCGCGACCGTCACGGTCACCGTCCCCGAGCTCGTCCCCGGCACCGGATTCAGCACCACGCGCCGCGCCACCATGCCGTGCCCCGCCGCCCTGGAAACCGGCTGGTTCCCGTACCCGCCCCCGTTCGCGAGGAGTGCGCCATGAGCCTACGGGCGCGGATCGTCGCACCGGAAGCACCCGCCGACGGGCGGGAGTCGAGCCATCTCGTGCCCGTCTACCGCGCGAAGCTGCTGGAGGAGATCGACCTCGCGGAGATGTCCGCCCTGGCCGCCGCCGAGCGGCGCACCCGGCTGGAGCGGGTGCTCGGCCACATCATCAGCCGCGAGGGGCCGGTGCTGTCCACCGCCGAACGCGACCGGCTGATCCGCCGGGTCGTGGACGAGGCACTGGGCCTCGGGGTCCTCGAACCCCTCCTGGAGGACCCCTCCGTCACCGAGATCATGGTCAACGGCCCCGACCAGGTCTTCGTCGAGCGCGCGGGCCGCGTCGAACTCGTCCCCGTGCGGTTCGCCTCCAACGAGCAGTTGATGCAGACCATCGAACGCATCGTCTCCACCGTCAACCGCCGGGTGGACGAGTCGAATCCGATGGTCGACGCCCGGCTGCCGAGCGGCGAGCGCGTCAACGTGATTATTCCGCCCCTCGCGCTGAACGGCGCGACCCTGACGATCCGCCGCTTCCCGCGCGCCTACACGCTGCGGGAGCTCATCGGCATGGGGACGCTGGACGAGCAGACGCTGATGCTGCTGGCGGCACTCGTGCGCGCCAAGTTCAACGTGGTCGTCTCCGGGCCGACCGGCTCCGGCAAGACCACCCTGCTGAACGCCCTCTCCGGGCTGATCCCCGAGGGCGAGCGCATCATCACCGTCGAGGACGCGGCCGAGCTGCAACTCCAGCAGACACACGTCATCCGCCTCGAATCCCGGCCCCCGAACGTCGAGGGCAAGGGCCGCATCACCATTCGCGACCTCGTCCGCAACTCCCTGCGGATGCGCCCGGACCGCATCATCGTCGGCGAGGTGCGCGGCGGTGAAACCCTCGACATGCTCCAGGCCATGTCCACCGGCCACGACGGCTCGCTGGCCACCGTCCACGCCAACAGCGCCGAGGACGCGCTCATGCGGCTCCAGACCCTGGCGTCCATGTCCGAGGTCAAGATCCCGTACGAGGCCCTGCGGGACCAGATCAACAGTGCCGTCGACTGTCTTGTGCAGCTCACCCGCAACGCCGACGGCTCGCGCCGCGTCGCCGAGGTCGCCCTCCTCGACTCGCACGGCCGGGAGGACTACCGCCTCGCCACCGTCTGCCGCTTCGACGCCCGGCCGATGGGCGCGGACCGCGTCGTACGCGGGAACTTCACGCACTTCCCCGTTCCCGTGCGGGTCGCGGAGCGGCTGCGGCTGGCCGACGAGGCCGTGCCACCGGCCTTCGGCGTCGCCGCGTCAGCCACCGAACGCAGCCCCCGAGAGGCCGGACAGAGGTAACGCCGTAGATGGACAGCATGGACAATCTCGCAACCGTGACCGCCGGACTCACGTTGGTGGGCGGCGCCCTCGGTGTCGCCGGCGCGCACCTGTACGCCGCCGGGCGGGCTCGGCACCAGGAACTGGTCGACCGTCTCTCCGACGCCCCCGCCCTGCCGCCCGCCGGACGTGCCCGGTACTTCACCGGCCTCGACCGGAGGCTGCGCGGCACCCGCTTCGGCGGTCGCCTGGAGTCGCGGATCGCCTCGACGGGGCTGGACGTCACCCCGGCCGAGTTCGTCCTGTGCACCCTTGCCGCGGCGGCCGGACTGTGGCTCGTCGCGGCCGCCACCCTCGCGCCGTTCTTCGGCCCGCTGGCCGGGGTCGTCGCCATCTGGTCCGCGTCCGCCTTCCTCTCCTGGCAGCGCCGCAAACGCATCGAGAAGTTCATCAACCAGCTCCCCGAGCTCTCCCGCATCCTCGCCAACGCGACGCAGGCAGGACTCGCCCTGCGTACCGCCCTCGGCATGGCGGCGGACGAGATGGAGGCCCCGGCGGGCGAGGAACTGGCCAAGGTCGCCGACAAACTGGCCGTCGGCCACTCCGTCGACGCGGCACTGGACGAACTCGCCGACCGGCTGCCCTCACGCGAACTCGTCGTCCTGGTCACGACCTTGGTGCTGTCGCACAAGGCGGGCGGCACGGTCGTCAGCTCGCTGCGCAATCTCACGACGACTCTGGAGGAGCGGAAGGAGACCCGGCGGGAGGTCCGCACCCAGCTCTCCCAGGTGACCGTGACGGCGTACGTCGTCCCCCTGATGGGTATCGGCACGCTGCTGCTCATGGACCGCATCGCGCCGGGGTCGATCGACCGGATGACCGCCGGCTTCCCGGGGCGGGCGGCCGTGGTCGCCGCCTTCGCGCTGTACGGGCTCGGCTTCTTCCTCATCCGCCGCATGTCCAAGATCGACGTCTGAGGGGCGGCCGGGAATGGGACTTCTGCTGGCGCTGCTGGTCGGACTGTCCGTGGCGGGTGCCTGCTACGGCATCGCCCTCTGCCGCAGCGAGGCCAGGCTGCCCGCCGATCTGGCGCTGGCCCTGGAGGTCGGCGCGACCCGGACGACCGCCGTGGGCTCGGCCGTCGACCGGCTCGGCATGCGCTACGCACCGCTCGTACTGCGCATGATGGGCGGCAAACGGGTCGCGAAGGTCCGCACCCGCATCGACCGGGCCGGCAACCCCGGTGGCCTCACGGTCGACCGGTACGCGGCACGCCGCGCGGTCTACGGCTTCCTCGGCTTCGGCGGCGCGCTGGTGATGCTGCTCGAAGGGCACGTCCTCATGGCACTGCTGCTGGTCGCCTTCGGTCTCTTCTGGATCGAGGTCGGCATCTGGGTGGCGGTGCGTGAACGCAAGGACGCGATCGAGCGCACACTGCCGGACTTCCTCGACGTCCTCGCGGTGGTGGTGAGCGCGGGGCTGAGCTTCCGGCAGGCCCTGGACCGCGTCTCGGAGAAGTACGAGGGGCCGTGGGCCGACGAGCTGCGGATCACCCTGCGCCAGCTGGACATGGGCGTCAGCCGCCGCCAGGCGTTCGACGATCTACGCAAACGCAATGACTCCGAGCAGGTGGCGCAGTTCGTCACGGCCTTGCAGCAGGGCGAGGAGCTGGGCGCCCCGATCGTGGACACGCTGATCGACATCGCCAACGACATGCGCCGCACCGACGCCCAGCAGGCCCGCCGCCGCGCGGCCCGGGCCGTACCGAAGGCGACCATGGTCGTCACCACCTTCATGGTCCCGGGCACGATGATCCTGCTGATCGCGGGGTTCTTCCTCGGCTCGGGCACGGATTTCGGCTCCATCACGGGGGATTGAGCTGCTTATACCTCGCCCGCACCACCGCACAAGGAGAGCCATGGACACCCCGCCCCGCCCCGCCCGGCCACCGGAGGGCACGCACCGGCAGCCCGCGTACGACCTCGGTACTTCCCAGCACGCCTCCCAGCACACCTCCCCGCATCACGCCGCGCCGTGCTCGGAGCGAGCCCGCCCGACGGAGGCCGAGCGGGGGGCGGGGGCCCTGGGGGAGCGGCTCGGTACCCGGTTCGGGATACGGGAAGAGTCTTCGCGTCTGCAATCAGACAGGGGGCGATCGTCCTTCGACGGGTTCCCGGAGGGGCCCGTCGGTGGCGCCTCCCCGGGCCTGGTGGAGCGGTGGTGAGACGTATGGGCCGCCCGGGGTGGGTGAGGTTCAGGAGACGCGTGGTGTCTCAACTCCCCCACCGGAGAAGGGAATGGGGCCACGTGACCTGTTCCACCACCGCCGAATCGGCGTACTTTTCTGATGCCGCGAGCGGGGACGCGGGTCGTATCACGGGGATTCACCCGCCGGACCGGACGGGCCCGGCTGCCCACGGAGGGGAAGACGATGGGAAAGCGGTTCTGGGAAGACGGCCTGGGGTGCCGCCCGGGAGACGTCCGGGACGCCGAGCGGAGGACGGGGCGGAGCAGGGGTCGGAACGACGCACGGAACCTCGGGCCCACCGGCGACCGGTTCGGCGACCGGGGGCAGACCTCGATCGAGTACCTGGGCATCATCGCCGTGGTCGTGGCGATCATCCTGGTGCTGACGACGACCGACTTCGGCACGATGATCGCGACGGCCATCACCAATCAGATCTCCCAGATCACCGGGTGAGGCGCGCGCCCTCCGCGCGTCACCCGACCGACGCCGGGCAGGCCTTCCCCCTCTACATCACGGCGGTGGCGGGCCTGCTCTTCATCGCCCTGGCCTTCTTCGCGGTCGGCCGGGCGGGAGCCACGAAGAACGGCGCGCAGACGGCGGCGGACGCCGCGGCCCTCGCGGCGGCGCAGAGCTACCGCGATCAGCTGGGTACGAGCTTCCTGCACGCCCTCCGGACCGACGCGGCGTGGCAAGGCATCGTCTTCGACGGGCAGTTGACCGCCGCGGTCGACGTCTGTGGAGCGGCACTGAAGTTCGCGCAGAGCAACGGTGCCTCGGTACGCGACTGCGTCCCGGCCCATCCTCCGCCATCCTTCACCGTCGCCGTCGAGTCCCTCAAGGCCGTGGGCAAGTCGGTGATCCCCGGGACGGAGGGCAAGAAGGCCACCGCGACGGCGACGGCGGTCGTCACACCGCTCTGTGTACCGGATGCCTCGCCGCCGAAACAGGAGCCGAAGCCGTCACCGTCGAGCGGGAAGGACGGCGAGGGCGGAGGGGGCAAGGATGACGAAGGCAAGGGCGGCGGGGGCAAGGGCGGCGAGAAGCCCCCTGAGAAGCCTGCTGTCCTGTTCCTCGACTGCGACGGCAAGCACGTGACGATCGATCCGGGTCACCCCGACCGGCTTCCGGACACGGCGGAGCTGTTCGCCGTGCACCTCGCCGACTGACCAGCGAAGGAAAGTTGCCCATGAGCATTCGGCAGACGACGACGGCCCGGAGGGGCGCGGCCGCTGCGGCGCTGGCGGCCGTCATGGCCCTCGCCGTGGCGGGCTGCGGGAGCGACGGCGAGAAGAAGGAAGAACCCGGCCCCCCGCGCCCGTCCGGCGCCCCCCGGACGGCCGGGGACAAACCCGCGCCGGCGCCCAGCGAGACCATCGGCGAGATCAAGGGACCCGAAGGGGTGGTCGTCGTCCTCCACTCCGCCGTGCGCGACACCGGGGGCTTCGTCACGGTCAGCGGGGTGGTCGCCAACCGCGGCTCGAAGCCCTACACGCCGCTGACCTGGCGCTCCAAGGAGACGGAGATGAAGTCCCAGTCGTCGGTGTCCGGGGCATCGCTCGTGGATCGGGCCGGCAAGAAGCGGTACCTCGTACTCCGGGACACGGACGGCGAGTGCCTGTGCACCACGGGCCTGGTCAACATCCGGCCCGATGAGAGCAGGCCCGTCTTCGCGCAGTTCCCCGCGCCACCCGCGAGCGTCACGGACATCGACTTCCAATTGCCCACCATGCCGACCGTCCGCATCAAGATCTCGGGGTGACGTCCCATGCCGACGCATCGGACCTACCGCGGCGCGGCCGTCGCCACCACCGTGCTCGCCGCGCTCGCAGTCCTCGTGCCGTCCCCCGCGCCCGCCCGTGCTGTCGGCGGCCCCGGGGGGCCCGCCGACACCGCGCCGCCCGTGAAGGTCGACAGCGGTGATCCGGACCTCAAGATGCGCGCCGGGGCGAAGCTCGCGCCGGGGCGGGTCCTCGATATCAAATCGGTGGTCGAGACGGACGACGGCGACGAACGCCGCGAGGTCACCAACGTCAACGTGACCTTCGCCCTCCAGGCCGAAGTGCTCTTCGACAAGGACAGCGCCACCCTCAACCGCGAAGCCGACGCACGGATCCGGACCATCGCCGACGAGGCCACCAAGCACCGCGCGACCACCGTGCGCGTCTTCGGCTTCACCGACAGCCTCGGCTCCTCGGACCACGGCATGGTGCTCTCCAAGCAACGGGCCGACGCGGTGCAGCGCCAACTCGCCCGGAACGTCGGGTCATCGGCGAGATCGTCGCGCATCAGCTATCAGATCCGCGGCTACGGCGAGCAGTATCCGATCGCCGACAACTCCACCGAAGAGGGCCGCAGGAAGAACCGACGCGTGGAGGTCAGCTTCCCGCGCCGGTCCTAGCGCGACGGCCCGGACGTGCGGTGCGACACCCCGCACCGCACCCGTGGTGAAGCGCGATTCTCCGGCAGGAGGCGCGCGCCGCGCCGCCGGGCATCGACTCCCGCTTTTCAGGCCGGTGTGCGGGAGTGTTCGGCGGGGCAGGATGGGGCAGCCCGAAGGTGGGGGGAGAACTGAGGGAGGCGGGAGATGAGGGGCCGGCGGAAAGCCAGGGGCGGGCTCGTCGGAATGGCCGCGGTGGGGGCGTTGATGACGGCCGGTCCTGTGGGAGCGGTCGGGAATGCCGAGGACGGGGGTGCGTACCGGATGGCGCCCGGTGCGAACCCGGTCCAAGGCGCGGCGAACGCGGGTGACGCGCCCCCGCTCGCCGAAGGGATGTACACGGACAGCATCGAGCCGCGTGCGACGAAGTACTACAGCGTCGAGCTGGACGACGCGTCGAGTGCGTACGTCTCGGCGATCGCCGTGCCCCGGAAGGGCAGTGTGCCGGGGGCCCAGGACGGCATCGGCGTGTCGCTGCGGACCGAGGACGGCAGACCGTGCGGCCTGGGACGCCGGCGGACCTTCGCGGCGCAGGGCGGGGCGTATCCGACGGGGGACTACGCGGAGCGGGTGGTCGAGCCGCGCGGTGTGTGCCGCGGCGCCGGGCGCTATGTCGTCACCGTGACGCGCGGGGAGGCCGGCGGGAGCACGGCGGCAGTGCCGATCGAGCTGGCGTACATGTCCGAGCCCGCCGTGCGGAAGGGGACCGAAGGCTCCCCGGCGGCCGGCGGCACGGGCACGCCCGGGACCGCCCAGGAGCCCGCGGCGTCCCCGCCCATGGCCTCGGGCGGAGCGGAGCAGCGCGCCGAGGGCGGCACGGGCTTCAACGACGCCGCCGAGGTGCGGGCCGGTTCGGTGAAGGGGGCGGTCGAGCCCGGGGGCACGCGGTTCTACCGTGTGCCGGTCGGATGGGGGCAGCGGCTCCGGGTCACGGCGGACTTCGGGGCAGTGCCTTCGGGGTCCGCTTTCCACGCGGCGAACGGCGTGCGGCTGGCGTTGAGCAACACCGCGCGCGGCCTGGTCGCCAACCGGAACGGCAGCTATGAGGGCAAGCCCAAGTCGCTCTCCCTGGAGACGGCCCCGGTCGCCTACGCCAACCGTCTCGGTGCGGGCCTGGACGCGGCCACCAAGGCGATGCGCTTCGCGGGCGCCTACTACCTCCAGGTCAGCGTCAATCCGGCGGTGGCCGGGAAGGCCTCCGGAAGCGTGCCGTTCACCTTGCGCGTCGGTGTGGAGGGCGAGCCCGCCAAGGGCCCGGAGTATGTGAAGGATCCGGGGGAGTTCGGGGGCGGGACGCTCCTCCCCCTCACGGGCGACGGAATGGGGCCCGCCGGGGCCCGGAACGGCGGCTCCGGCCGGAGCGACCGGCTGCGGCTGGTCGGATACGCCGGTGTCGGTACGGGGTCCGTGCTGTTGCTCGGTCTCGGCGGATGGTCGCTGGCCGCGCGCCGCTGGAAGAGCTGACGGAAGAGCTGGGGGAGACGCTGGCGGAAGAGCTGACGGAGGCGCTGACAGGGGAACGACCGCCCGTCGAATGCGCGATGTCGAATGCGCGATCCGCGCGCCGGGTCAGGGCGCGATCTCCACACGGACGCCCGGACGGAGCCCCCAGCAGGCCATGGCACCCGCTTCCGCTTCCAGCACATGACGGGCTCGCGGCCGCGGGAGGCCGAGACGGCCGGGCGCCATGGTCCGTACCGCCAGGACGGTCATGTGCCGGTCCAGGTAGGCGACGTCGATGGCGAAGCGCATCCGGAAGGTGTGCACGCTGCCGGCGGGCGTGAGCAACAGCGCACCCTCGATGCCGTCCCGGCCGAGCAGCCCCCGGGTGCGGGCCCGGTAGGAAGCGGCGATCTCCAGCGGGATGGGCATGTCCCGTGGCCGGTCGTCGGTCGGCGCCTGACCGGCCATCGTGCCTGGCAGTACGCGCAGTTGGGCCTTGCCGTCCTGCCGGTGGGACATGGGCCGCTCCCTTCGGTCGGACGCCCCGTACCGGCTGCGCCGCGCGTCCTCGGCCACTTTATCCACAGGCTCCAGCGGGATTTCCGAAGCGTGCGTAGCCTCGGAGCATGTACTCGCTGCTGATCGTCCTCGCCGCCGCATTCGGCTTCGTGGCAGGGCTGTTGGTGCCGCGCGCCCGGTATCGGCTGTCCGTCGAGCCCGAGGAGGAATGGCGGTCGGCGGCCCCGTGCGGGCATGCCGTCGGCGGGTGGATCGGGCGGGCGCGCTGTGCGGTGTGCGCAGGGGGGTACGGGGTGGGTGCGCTGCCTTCTGCGGCGTTGACGGCCCTGGTGTGCGCGAGCCTCGCGGCCGTGGTGGGGATACGGCCCGAGCTGGTGGTGTGGCTGGTGGTGGCGCCGATAGCTGTGCTGCTGGCGGGCGTTGACGTGTCGGTGCGTCGGCTGCCGGATGTGTTGACCCTGCCGTTGGCGGCGGGAGTGGCGGGGCTGCTCGGGGTGGCGGCGCTGATCCCCGGGGCGGCGGGCTCGTGGTGGGGGGCGTTGTGGGGCGGGCTGGCGATGGGGGGTGGTTACTTCGGGCTGTTCCTCGTCCATCCGGGCGGGATGGGCTTCGGTGACGCGAAGTTGGCGGTCGGGCTGGGGTGCGTGCTGGGGTGGTACGGCTGGGTGGTGCTGGTTCTCGGGGCGTTCGCGGGGCTGCTGCTGGGGTCGTTGTACGGGGTGGCGCTGCTGGTGATGAGGCGGGCGCGGCGCGGGGAGGCGCTGGCCTTCGGGCCGTTCATGATCGCGGGAGCGTGGCTGGGGGTGTTGATGGGCGGGGCGACGAGCGGCTGGGCCCAGGCGTGAGCCCCCGTGCAAGCGCGTTCAGGGGCCGTTGCGTTGACTCGCGGGCTTTTATGTACCGAGCGATCCAAAACATGCTACGGTCACACCATGGCCCGACCGAGGAAGTTCGACGAGGAGCGGGCGGTCGACGCCGCGCTGGAGGCGTTCTGGACCGCCGGGTACGAGGCGACCTCGACCCAGGATCTGTGTGACGCCACCGGTCTCGGCCGGAGCAGCATCTACAACACGTTCAAGAGCAAGCGCGATCTCTTTCAGCGTGCCCTTCTCCTCTATATGGAGCGCAGGACCGGCGAATTGATCGAGCTGCTGGAGAGCGACCTGCCCGTCCGGGAGAAGCTCCGCACCGCGCTCGTCCGCATCGTCGACGAGGAGTCGGAGCACGTCGACGACGGCCGTGGCTGTCTGGTCGTCAACACCGCCATCGAGTTGGCCGCGCGTGACCGCGAGGTGGCGCACGATCTGGAGCGGGACTACGGGCGCAGGCTCGACGCGCTCGCCGCCGCCATCGAGGCCGGGCAGCGGGACGGCGATATCGACCGCGCCAAGGATGCCCGCACGCTCGCGCATTTCCTGATCGCGTCCGTCGGCGGCATGCGGGTCTCCGCCCGTGCCGGCGCGGGGCGCGACGCGCTCGAAGGGGTCGTGCGCACCACGCTCGCCGCGCTCTGAGTCCCGGACTGCTCAAGCGCCCGTCGTATCGGGTGCCGTCCGGGCTTCTGTACTGCTTCCGCATGGGTCAGTTTTGAACTGATCAATACAAAACTAACGACGTCAACGAAACTCACAGGGGGACCCGCTGTGCCTGTCGCCGTATACATCCTGAGTCTGGGGATATTCGCCCAAGGCACCTCGGAATTCATGCTGTCCGGCCTGTTGCCCACCATGGCCGAGGATCTGGGGGTGTCCATCCCGGACGCCGGGCTGCTGATCTCGGCCTTCGCCGTCGGCATGCTCGTCGGCGCGCCCCTGCTGGCCGTGGCCACCTTGCGCATGCCGCGCCGCACCGCTCTCGTGGTCTTCCAGGCCGTCTTCATCGCCGGGCACATGGTGGGGGCGCTGTCGCCCTCGTACGAGCTGCTGTTCGCGACCCGCGTCGTCACCGCCGTCGCCTACGCCGGCTTCTGGGCGGTCGCGGCCGTCACGGCCGTGAGCATGGTGCCCGTGGAGAGCAGGGCCAAGGCGATGTCCGTGGTCGCCACGGGGCTGAGCCTTGCCACCGTGCTCGGTGTGCCGGCCGGGACCGTGCTGGGGCAGCACGCCGGCTGGCGGGCGGCGTTCTGGGCCGTGGCCGTGCTCACCGCCGCGAGTCTGGCGAGTGTGATGGTGTTCCTCCCGGGCCGTCTGGGCGCGGACGGCCCGGGACGTACCGTCCGGCAGGAGCTGGTCGCGTTCGTCCGGCCGCGGCTGTGGCTCTCGTACGGCATCACCGCCCTCAGCGTCGGCGGGGTCATCGTTTCCTTCAGCTATCTCGCCCCGCTCCTGACCGAGGTGAGCGGCGTGCCGGAGAGCTGGGTCCCGGCCGTGCTGTCGCTCTACGGGGTGGGCGCGTTCGTGGGCCTGACGATCGGCGGCCGCACCGCCGACGCCCGGCCGTTCCCGACGCTCTTCATCGGCCTCGGTGGTGTCGTGGCCTTCTCCCTGGCGCTGTGGTGGGCCGCGGGCAATACGGTGCTCGCCGTCGTGCTGGTCTTCTTCCTCGGCCTCGTGGGCTTCGTGTCCAATCCTGCCGTGCAGGCCCGCGTCTTCGCCCTCGGTGGCGACGCGCCGACCCTGGTCGGGGCGGTGAACACCTCCGCGTTCAACGTCGGCATCACGGTGGCGCCGATGCTGGGCGGCCTGGCCATCGACGCGGGCCTCGGCTATCGCTCCGTCGCCTGGGTCGGCGCGGCGATCGGTGCGGCCGGTCTGCTGGCGGCCGCCCTGGCCGCCGCGCTGGAGCGGCGCGACCGCGTCGACGCCCCGACCGGACCGGGGCAGGGGCCGCGCGAGGAGGCGACGCCGGGGCCCCGACAGGAGCCGATACCGGAAGGCGTCGCCCGTGTGGCGTCAATGACGTCAAACCGGTGACGAATTTGTAGGACGTTCGGGGAAGGTGCGGCGGACGCCATTCCGGCTGGAACGCGCGGGGCGTTCTACGCTGTATGCCCAGTGCTGGCGGGTCCTGTGGGATTTCCCGGGGCCGCGCCCACCGAAGTGTTCAAGATCAATAAGGCTGTTGTCCGTCAGCACGCCACGGATTGTCACCCCCGAGGATGCGCGAAGCATGCCCTCCGACCGGTTATGGTGGAAACCCCCCCTCGGGCCGGTCCGTATCCCCCCCACGGACCGGCCCGTTTTCTTTCCCGGCCCTTACTCTCCGTGTGCATTCATGTGCCACGCACCGGGTGGCCGGGAAGTCGATCAATGGGTGACCGAAAGTTGATCTAGGAGCGGCGAGCCCAGATATTGACGCCCTCCGTGCTCACCGCGAGGGCGTCGATCTCCGACAGCTCCCCTTCGGTCAGCTTCGCCGCGCCGAGCGCCGCCACATTCGCCTCCAGCTGGCCCACGCTGGACGCCCCGATCAGCGCCGAGGTCATCCGCTCGTCGCGCAGCACCCAGGTCAGGGCGAGCTGGGCGAGGGACTGGCCGCGGCGCTGCGCGATCTCGTTCAGCCCGCGCAGCCGGCGCACGACGTCCTCGGTGAGCAGCCCCGGGTCCAGCGACTTCCCCTGCGCCGCGCGCGAGCCCTCCGGGACGCCCTTCAGGTACTTGTCGGTCAGCAGCCCCTGCGCGAGCGGCGCGAAGGAGATGCACCCCATGCCCTCCGCCTCCAGGGTGTCGAGCAGCTCGTCGTCCTCCGTCCACCGGTTGATCATGGAGTAGGACGGCTGGTGGATGAGCGCCGGGACGCCCATCTCGCGCAGCAGCCGGGCGGCTTCGCGGGTCTGCTCCGCGTTGTACGAGGAGACGCCCGCGTACAACGCCTTGCCCTGACGGACGGCGGACGCGAGCGCGCCCATCGTCTCCTCCAGCGGGGTCTCCGGGTCGAACCGGTGCGAATAGAAGATGTCGACGTAGTCCACACCCATTCGGCCCAGGGACGCGTCGAGCGAGGACAGCAGATACTTCCGCGAACCCCACTCACCGTACGGGCCGGGGTGCATGAGGTAGCCGGCCTTGGTGGACAGGACCAGCTCGTCCCGGTACGGGCGGAAGTCCTGTGCGAACAGCTTGCCGAAGTTCAGCTCGGCGGACCCGGGCGGCGGGCCGTAGTTGTTGGCCAGGTCGAAGTGCGTGACGCCCAGGTCGAAGGCGCGGCGCAGGATGGCGCGCTGCGACTCCAGGGTGTGGTCGTCGCCGAAGTTGTGCCACAGTCCGAGGGAAATGGCGGGAAGCTTGAGTCCGCTGCGACCCGTGCGCCGGTACTCCATGGAGTCGTATCGGCTTTCGGCCGCGCGGAAATGCGTGGAATCGGTCATGTCCACCTGACTATCACGCTCTTGTGACAGACCGAGTTGGGTCCCGGTGACACGCGGGCAGTAGGGTGGCGCCTTCGGGGCGACCGCCATGACATGGAGGGGCTGGGAAGACGTGAAGTTGCGCGACCTGGTGTACAGGCTCTACGCACGCCGGGTGGAAGGCCGCCTCGACCATGCGCAGGTGCCCAAGCACATCGGTGTCATCCTCGATGGCAACCGCCGCTGGGCGCGCGCGGACGGCCGTACGACGGAACAGGGTCATCAGGCGGGTGCCGACAAGATCCAGGAGCTGCTCGGCTGGTGCGCCGAGACCGACGTCGAGGTCGTGACGCTCTGGATGCTGTCCACCGACAACCTGGACCGGCCCGCCGAGGAGCTCAACCCGCTGCTGGGCATCATCGAGAACACCGTGCGCGGCCTGGCCGAGGACGGCCGCTGGCGCGTCCACCACGTGGGCACGCTCGATCTGCTCCCGGCCCGTACCCAGCGGGTGCTGAAGGAAGCCGAGCAGGCGACCGACGACATCGCCGGGATACTGGTCAACGTCGCCGTCGGCTACGGCGGCCGACAGGAGATCGCGGACGCGGTGCGCTCCCTCGTGCTGGAGGCCGCGGAGAACGGCAGCTCCTTCGAGGAGCTGGCCGAGACCGTCGACGTCGAGCACATCTCCAAGCACCTCTACACCCGCGGCCAGCCCGACCCGGACCTCGTGATCCGAACGAGCGGTGAACAGCGGCTGTCCGGCTTCATGCTCTGGCAGAGCGCGCACTCGGAGTACTACTTCTGCGAGGTCTTCTGGCCCGCCTTCCGCAAGGTCGACTTCCTGCGGGCCCTGCGCGACTACGCGGCCCGGCACCGGCGCTACGGGTTCTGAGCCCTGGAAAGGGCCGGGGAAGGGGCCGGACGGGAATGACGGCGCGCGGCGCGCCGCGTGCCGCTCGGGGTACGGCGGCTGACGGATCGATCGTTCACTTGGTCGTCGCATATGCCGTTGCATGGGCAAGCGCCTGGAAGGGAATATCCCCTCCAGGCCGACGGTCTGTCCTAAGACCGTCGCTCTGCCAGCGGGCGGCATGGGGCCGCCCGCCCGGGAGGCCCTTTGCACACGGACGACGACCGTGCGGATCGAGCGGACCCACGCGGTCGCGCGGTCGACGCGGAGGGCCGGTGTCCGGCCCTCGAAGGGCCAGCACCCGGCCCCTTACGCCGCGACGCCGTCGCGCCCCGACCTCTCCCCGAGGGGGTTCGTCCACCCGTGGTGACCAGCAAGAATCGCCGTGAGAACGACCGGCGCACGTATGTCCTCGACACCAGCGTCCTGCTGGCCGACCCAGGAGCCATGGCCCGCTTCGAGGAGCACGAGGTCGTGCTTCCCGTCGTGGTGGTCACGGAGTTGGAGGCCAAGAGGCACCACCCGGAGCTCGGATATTTCGCCCGGAAGGCACTGCGCCTGCTGGACGAATACCGGGTGCAATTCGGCCGTCTCGATTCCCCGATTCCGATCGGTGAGCTGGGCGGAACGCTGCGGGTCGAGCTCAATCATTCCGATCCGGGCATACTGCCCGCCGGCTTCCGCCTCGGCGACAACGACTCGCGGATCCTCGCGGTCGCCCGCAATCTCCAGGCCGAGGGATACGACGTCACCGTCGTCTCCAAGGACCTGCCGCTGCGGATCAAGGCGTCGGCGGTCGGGCTGCTCGCGGAGGAGTACCGCGCCGAGCTCGCCATCACCGACTCGGGCTGGACGGGGATGGCGGAGCTGGCCATCACCGCCGAGCAGGTCGACGAACTCTTCGCCGACGAGCGGGCATACGTGCCCGAAGCGGCCGAACTACCCGTCCACACCGGTCTGGTGCTGCAGTCCGAGCGCGGCAAGGCGCTGGGGAGGGTCTGCGCCGACGGCTCGGTGCGACTCGTGCGGGGCGACCGGGAGGCCTTCGGTATCCACGGCCGCAGCGCCGAGCAGCGCGTCGCGCTCGATCTGCTGCTGGACCCCGACATCGGGATCGTCTCGATGGGCGGCCGGGCGGGTACGGGCAAGTCCGCGCTGGCGCTGTGCGCCGGGCTGGAGGCGGTGCTGGAGCGCCGCCAGCACCGGAAGGTGATGGTCTTCCGGCCGCTGTACGCGGTGGGCGGGCAGGAGTTGGGCTATCTGCCGGGCAGCGAGTCGGAGAAGATGAGCCCGTGGGCCCAGGCCGTCTTCGACACGCTCTCGGCGGTGACGAGCGCCGAGGTGATCGAGGAGGTCGTCGGGCGCGGCATGCTGGAGGTGCTGCCGCTCACTCATATCCGCGGCCGGTCGCTGCATGACGCGTTCGTGATCGTGGACGAGGCGCAGTCGCTGGAGCGGAACGTTCTCCTGACCGTTCTGTCCCGGATCGGCGCCAATTCGCGGGTGGTCCTCACCCATGACGTGGCCCAGCGGGACAATCTGCGCGTCGGGCGGTACGACGGGGTGGTCGCCGTGGTCGAGAAGCTGAAGGGGCACCCCCTCTTCTCGCACGTCACCCTCACGCGGTCGGAGCGGTCGCCCATCGCGGCCCTGGTGACCGAAATGCTGGAGGACGGCCGTATCTGAGACGCCTGTCGTCAGTTGTACGGATGGGGCGCACGGCAGGATCTCCGTGCGTTCCGTCCCAATCCCGTACAACCCGGTGTGCGTTCCCGCCCAGGGCAGTGCGCGGCAAAGCGACAGAGCTTAGCCGCGCACTGTGACGCGGCGCCAAGGTTTCCGTAAAACCCCTGGAGTAAACGGCGTGTGAGCTTTCCCACGCAACGAAGAATTGCTTCTGGGAGTCCCCGTCGGGCAAAGTCTGGGGCCTGTCAGGCCCCGCATGCGGCACACCTGCATCCTCAGGGATGTGGCACCACAGAACTCAACAGCGTTGCCGTATGCCACCCGAGCACCATGCGGACCTCCTTCGCGGGAGGGCCTCACCGGGTCAGTGCCTTCCGTGACCATCCGGTCCCTCGGTTCCCGGGGCCGGTCCGAGTGGAGGCCAGTGCCAGGGGCACGATTGCGCCCGCGAGGTCACCTATGCGGGCGATGCTGGAAGGAAACCGTGTGAGCCGGATTTCGGTCCGGGGATTCGCCGTGGCATCCGCCACCGCGGTCACCACCGTCGGCGCCGTCGTTGGCGTCGCCTCGGGCAATGAGCAGGGCAGCGCGACCGGTCAGGTCGAGGCCACTGCCGCCGACGCGACGATCCTCGCGGAGATCCCCGCCGGACAGAAGCTCCAGGCCCAGACCGCATCCCTCACGGAGCAGGCGGACACGCAGTCCGCCGCTGCCGAGACGGCGGCGAAGAAGGAAGCCGAGGAGGCCGCGCGCAAGCAGGCCGCCGAGGACGCCTCCGCCAAGAAGGAAGCCGCCGAGGAGGCGGAGAAGAAAGAGGCCGAGGAAAAGGCCGAGAAGGAGCGCGAGAAGAAGGAAGAGGTCAGCAGCCGTTCGGCCACGCGTGACGCTTCCAGCTTCGAGGCCAAGGGCTCCTACACCACCGCCGAGGTCCAGGCGATGGCCCGGCAGATGGTCCCCGGCGACCAGTTCCAGTGCTTCAGCAACATCGTGAACAACGAGAGCACCTGGGACTACACCGCGGAGAACCCCTCCTCCGGCGCGTACGGACTCGTGCAGTCGCTCCCCGGCTCCAAGATGGCCTCCGCCGGCGCCGACTGGCGGACCAACCCGGCCACCCAGATCAAGTGGGGCCTCGGCTACATGAACGAGCGCTACGGCAGCCCCTGTGGCGCCTGGTCGTTCTGGCAAGCCAACCAGTGGTACTAGGCCGCACCTTCACTTTCACCAAAGCCCCCGACCTCAACCGGTCGGGGGCTTTGTGTGTCTTCTCCGGCGACGGGCCGCGCGTTCGACGGATCCGGGCACAGGTAACGTCGTCACGATGACCACGGGGGAGTGGGGTAGAGGAAGAGACATGTCCAGATTGCCACAATGGGTCGGCGGCTTGGGGGCGGGCCTGACGCGGTTCGCCCAGCGGCTCGACGAACGCAACGCGCAGACGTCGGGGGCCGCGGGCGCGTCGGAAGAGGCGCATGCGCCGACTTCGGCGGGTATGAGCGCTTCCTCTGATACGCACGATTCGTCCCGTACGGCTGTGTCATCCCGTACGGCTGCGTCATCCGGTACGGACATGGCATCCGGTACCGGTGATGCCTCCGGTACGGCCGGACCCGCGGCCGGGCAGGCTCCCGTCGGCGTGGCCGTCTCCGAGCACGAGCACGTGCCACCGCCGCCCGGCTACGCGCCCTCCGTCGCGCCCCGGCCGGACCCAGTGGCCGCCGTCCCCTGGGGCGTACGGGTCGCGGCCGAGGTCGCCTGGCGGCTGCTGATACTCGCCGCCTCGCTGTGGGTGCTGATGCGGATGATCAGCGCCGTGCAGCTGGTGGTGCTGGCCTTCGTCGCCGCCCTGCTCATCACGGCGCTGCTCCAGCCCACCGTCGCCATGCTCCGGCGGCACGGGGTGCCCCGGGGCCTCGCCACGGCGATGACCTTCATCTCCGGCTTCGTCGTCATGGGGCTGGTCTGCTGGTTCGTGGTGTGGCAGGTGACGGAGAACCTCGACGACCTGACCGAGAACGTGCAGCACGGCATCACCGAGCTGAAGCACTGGCTGCTGAACAGCCCGTTCCATGTCACCGAGGACCAGATCAACAACATCGCCGACAACCTCAGCAAGGCGATCGGCACCAACACCAAGGACATCACCTCGGCCGGCATCGAGGGCGTCACGGTCATCATCGAGGTGCTGACCGGCATCCTGCTGGCGATGTTCTCGACGCTCTTCCTGCTCTACGACGGCCCCAAGATCTGGGGCTGGTTGCTGAAGCTGTTCCCCGCGGCGGCCCGCGACGGTGTCGCGGGCGCGGGCCCGCGCGCGTGGGCGACGCTCACCGCCTATGTGCGCGGCACGGTGATAGTGGCCCTGATCGACGCGATCTTCATCGGAATCGGGCTGTTCTTCCTCGATGTGCCGATGGCGGTGCCGCTGGCCGTCTTCATCTTCCTCTTCGCCTTCATCCCGCTCGTCGGGGCCGTCGTCTCCGGCGCCCTCGCGGTCGTCGTGGCGCTGGTGACGCGCGACATGTTCACGGCGACGATGGTGCTGGCGGTCGTGCTCGCGGTGCAGCAGATCGAGGGCCACGTCCTGCAGCCCTTCATCCTCGGCCGGGCCGTGCGCGTCCACCCGCTGGCGGTGGTCCTCTCGGTGGCCGCCGGTTCGCTGATGGCGGGCGTCGGCGGCGCAGTGGTCGCCGTCCCGCTGGTCGCGGTCACCAACGCCGTCGTGGGCTACCTCCGGGCGTACGCGAGGGAGAACGCGCTGCGGACCGCCGCCGGGGAGCCCCCGCCCGAGGCCGGGCAGAGCGTCCCGGCCGGGAGCGCCAGTCCGCCGGGGGAGGGCCGGGGCTGAACCCCGGTCCTGCCCGCACATGACGAAACCGCCCGCCGACCAGAAGGTCGGCGGGCGGTTTCGTGGTGCGGTGAAGCCTGGCGGCCTCAGTCGTTCAGCACGGCCTCGGAGTCGAGGGTCGCGCCGACGGCCTGGAGGACGGCAGCGATCTTGAAGGCTTCCTGGATCGTCTCGCGGTCCACGCCGGCCTTGCGGAGCACCTGCTCGTGCGAGTCGAGGCACATGCCGCAGCCATTGATGGCCGAGACGGCCAGGGACCACAGCTCGAAGTCGACCTTCTCCACGCCCGGGTTGCCGATGACGTTCATCCGCAGGCCCGCGCGCAGGTTGCCGTACTCCGGGTCCGACAGCAGGTGCCGGGTCCGGTAGTAGACGTTGTTCATCGCCATGATGGCGGCGGCGGACTTGGCGGCGGTGTACGCCTCCGGGGAGAGGTTGGCCTTGGCCTCCGGCTCCAGCTCCTTGAGCACGCGCGGCGAGCGCGAGGCGATCGCGCAGGCGAGCACGGTGCCCCACAGCTGCTGCTGCGGCAGGTCGGAGTTGCCGATGACCGAGCCGAGGTTCAGCTTCAGGTCCTTGGCGAAGTCCGGTATCGCGGACTTCAGCTCGTCGAGGGCCATGTCAGATCACTCGCCCGCGAGCAGCGCGACCGGGTCAAGGGTGGTCTCGCCCTTGGTCCAGTTGCAGGGGCACAGCTCGTCCGTCTGCAGGGCGTCGAGGACCCGGAGGACCTCCTTGGGGTTACGGCCGACGGAACCGGCGGTCACCATGGTGAACTGGATCTCGTTGTTCGGGTCCACGATGAAGACGGCGCGCTGGGCGTAGCCGTCCTCGCCCTCGACGCCGCAGTCGCGCATGAGCTCGTGCTTGGCGTCGGCCAGCATCGGGAAGGGCAGGTCACGCAGGTCGGCGTGGTCCTTGCGCCAGGCGTGGTGGACGAACTCGGAGTCGCCGGAGACGCCGAGGATCTGGGCGTCGCGGTCCGCGAACTCGTCGTTCAGCTTGCCGAAGGCAGCGATCTCGGTCGGGCAGACGAAGGTGAAGTCCTTCGGCCAGAAGAAGACGACCTTCCACTTGCCCTCGTAGGTCTTGTGGTCGATCTGCGCGAAGGCCTTGTCCGCGTCGAGGTCCACACAGGCGGTCAGGTCGAACTCGGGGAACTTGTCACCGACAGTGAGCACGCGCTCTCCTTGCAACGGGAAATCCCACTCAGGGGTTTCCTGCGGGGTTGGACGGCCTCCACAGTGCCACAGGAGGCATTGATAGCGGAAATAGCTAGACTGAGTGGTGTTGATCGGAGGTGGCTATCAGTGAAGCCCATATCCCAGCCGTCCGGTGGCGGCCGGGGCCCGTCGCGGGGCCCCGGCGGCGGACCCACGAGGGGTGCCGGGAAGGTGCCGCAGGCGCGGCCCCGGCAGCCCAGTCTCGCCCAGCTGAGGGCCTTCGCCGCCGTCGCGGAGCAGCTCCACTTCCGTGACGCGGCGACAGCCATCGGCATGAGCCAGCCCGCTCTCTCGGGCGCCGTCTCGGCGCTGGAGGACACGCTCGGAGTGCAGCTCCTCGAGCGTACGACGAGAAAGGTGCTGCTCAGTCCCGCGGGGGAGCGGCTCGCGGCGCGCGCCCGGACGGTCCTCGAAGCGGTCGGCGCCTTCATGGAGGAGGCCGACGCGGTCCGCGCGCCCTTCACCGGCGTGCTCCGGCTCGGCGTCATCCCGACCGTGGCGCCCTATCTGCTCCCCACCGTCCTGCGCCTGGTCCACGAGTCCTATCCCGCCCTCGACCTCCAGGTCCACGAGGAGCAGACCTCCTCGCTGCTGGACGGGCTCACCCAGGGGCGGCTGGACCTGCTGCTGCTCGCCGTGCCGCTCGGCGCGCCCGGCGTCACCGAGATCCCGCTCTTCGACGAGGACTTCGTGCTCGTCACGCCGAGTGACCATTGGCTGGCCGGGCGCGGTGACATCCCGCGCGCCGCGCTGCGCGAGCTGGAGCTGCTGCTGCTGGACGAGGGGCACTGCCTGCGGGACCAGGCCCTCGACATCTGCCGGGAGGCGGGCCGCACGGACGGCGCCCCGGTGACGACCAGCGCCGCGGGCCTGTCCACCCTGGTGCAGCTGGTGGGCGGCGGCCTGGGCGTCACCCTGCTGCCGCGGACCGCCCTGCGGGTGGAGACCGGGCGCAGCGACCAGCTCTCCACCGGGTACTTCGCCGACCCGGCACCCTCCCGGCGCATCGCCCTGGCCATGCGCGCCGGGGCGGCGCGGCAGGGTGAGTTCGAGGAGTTCGCCGTCGCCCTGCGGGTCGCTCTGCGGGGCCTGCCGGTGCGGATCGTCGGCTGACGGCTGTGTCGGGTCGCACCTCCGCTGCGCGGCGGTGTTTTCAATCGCCGGACGGGGTGGTTTTGGCTGGCCTCAGCCGACATCAGCCCGTCCGGGGGAACCCCCCACAGGAGATGGGGGGGGGTTAGGGAACCATCACCGCCCAACAAGCCCAACCTACAAGCCGCCA
>NZ_JBVIQR010000002.1:181332-203808 GCF_055576875.1 Streptomyces sp. NPDC033229
GGGGGTCTGGGGCGGGGTGGCGCCACAACGTGTGGTGGGGGTGTTCACCAAAAGAGCGGGGGGGGTTGTTTCAGCCAAGCCCAGCAACAACCAGCCCGTCCGGGGGCACCTCCCAGCGGTAGCTGGAGGAGATTGAGGACGCGCCCGCAGGGCGCAGCCCGCACGGCCTACAGATCCGGCGGCCGGTCGGACTTCGGTGGCCGGCCCCGGCGGGGCATCGCGCCGGTGTCCCTCGGCAGCCGCCCCGCGTCGCCGAGCGCCTTGCGCAGCAGGAACTCGATCTGCGCGTTGGCGCTGCGCAGTTCCTCGCCCGCCCAGCGCGCCAGCGCGTCGTGGACCAAGGGATCCAGCCGCAGCAGCACCTGCTTGCGCTGCCGCGGCCGGCCCTTCGGCGGTACGTCGTCCGTCACTGGTAAAGAGTGCCGGTGTTGAGGACGGGCTGGGCGGCCCGGTCACCGCACAGCACCACCATCAGATTGCTCACCATGGCCGCCTTCCGCTCCTCGTCCAACTCCACGATGCCCTGCTCGCTGATGCGCTCCAGCGCCTGCTCGACCATGCCGACGGCGCCTTCCACGATCAGCTTGCGGGCGGCGACGACCGCGCCCGCCTGCTGGCGCTGGAGCATCGCGGAAGCGATCTCCGGAGCGTAGGCCAGATGCGTGAAGCGCGACTCGATGATGTGGACACCGGCGGTCTCGACGCGGGCGTGCAGCTCCAACGCGAGCATGTCGGTGATCTCCTCGGCGTTCCCGCGGAGCGAGAGGCCGCCCTCCTCGTGCGCGTCATAGGGGTACTCGATGGCGATGTGCCGCACGGCCGCCTCGGTCTGGGTGGCGACGAACTCCTGGAAGTCCTCGACCGCGAACTTCGCCTGGGCGGTGTCCTCGACCCGCCACACGATCACGGCCGCCAGCTCGATCGGGTTGCCGTACGCGTCGTTGACCTTCAGTACCGGCGTCTCGTGGTTGCGGACCCGGATGGAGACCGACTCGCGGCTGGTGAAGGGGTTGACCCAGCGCAGGCCCTCGTTGCGGATCGTGCCGCGGTAGCGGCCGAAGAGCTGGACGACACGGGTCTCACCGGGGGAGATCGTGTTCAGCCCGCTCATCGCGATGATCGCGCCGAGGCCGATGAGGATGCCGAGCGCGACGAACGCGGCGCACAGGCCCGACTTGCCGTTGTTGCCGAGGACGACGCCGAAGGCCACCGCGCCCGCCCCGGTGAGCAGCCCCACCAGGCCGAGCAGCAGGGCGAGGCCGCCGCCTATGTCGTGTGCCGGGGTCTCCCGCACGAGCGGTTTGACCATGGCGGGCGCCGTCTCGGGTGGGGCGGTCTCGGCGATGCCGATGGTGTCGGACATGGGTGGGTCCCCCGTATCTGATGGCGCGCGCACGGCCCAGGCCGGCTCGACGCGCGGCTAACGCTGTCTAGCAAAGTGATATCACTTTAGCGCCCTGTACGGTTTCCCGCACTACACCGTGCCCGGGTTCCCGCCATCCGGGGTGCTGTATGTCACGTGTGTCGAAGCCGTGATCGATGGGCGTTTGGTGCCAGTTGCGGTGTTAGCTTCGTGAGCTGGGTTGGGGGCGGACAGACTGGAGCTACGGGAGAGATGGGCCGAGCGGAAGCGCGACGGGCGCAGGACAGCACCCGCAATGCAAAGGGCAAGAAGCCCAAGAAGACCGGCATACGCCGGTTCTTCACATGGAAGATGCTGCTTGCCTACTTCGTGGCGGTCATCGGGCTGGGGATGGGCGCCTTCCTGGCGCTCTACTTCTACGTCGACGTGCCGAAGGACGGCAACGGCGCGGCCAAGCTGCAGAGCAACGTCTACAAGGACAGCAACGGCAAGGTGCTGGCCCGTATCGGCGAGGTCAACCGCGAGGAAGTTCCGCTCGCGAAGATCCCCGAGCATGTGCAGCACGCCGTGGTCGCCGCCGAGAACAAGAACTTCTGGACCGACCCCGGTGTGGATGTGAAGGGCACCGCCCGAGGCATCTTCAACACCGTCATGGGCCGGGGCAAGCAGGGTGGTTCGACCATCACCCAGCAGTACGTGAAGAACTACTACCTCGACCAGCGGCAGACCGTGACCCGCAAGGTCAAGGAACTGATCATCTCGCTCAAGGTGCAGAAGGAGACCTCGAAGGAGGAGATCCTCGAGGGCTACCTGAACACGAGCTACTACGGGCGTGGCGCCTACGGCATCCAGGCCGCCTCCCGTGCGTACTACCAGAAGGACGTCGGCAGCCTCTCCACCGAGGAAGGCGCCTACCTGGCCGCGCTGCTCCAGGCCCCGAGCCAGTACGACTTCGGACCGGCGGCCACCGACGCCGGCAAGGAGAACGCCAAGCGGCGCTGGAACTACGTCCTCGACAAAATGGTCGAGAAGGACTGGCTGAAGAAGGACCAGCGGCAGGGCATGTCCTTCAAGGACCCGAAGGCCCCGAAGGCGGCCCCGGGTCTGTCGGGCCAGAACGGCTACTTCATCGACGCGGCCAAGCGCGAGGTCATCAAGGCCCTGGAGAAGCAGGGCCGCAAGGAGAGCGACTTCGCCGCCGGCGGCTGGACCGTCACGCTCAGCATCGACCCGAAGAAGCAGGCGGCGCTGGAGAAGGCGGTCAAGGAGCAACTGCTCGACGACCTGGACACCAAGAGCCGCGAGGTGGACAAGAACGTCCAGGTCGGCGCCGTGTCGGTGGACCCGAAGAACGGTCGCGTCCAGGCGCTGTACGGCGGTCCGGACTACCTCAAGCACTACACCAACAACGCCACCCGCGAGGACTTCCAGCCGGCGTCGACCTTCAAGCCGATCATTCTCGCGTCAGCGTTGCAGAACAAGTCCAGGACGCAGGACAACGAGCCGATCACGCCGAGCACCATCTACGACGGCACCAGTGAGCGGCCGGTCGTGGGCAGCGACGTGCACTTCGCCCCGGAGAACGAGGACGGGTACTCCGAGAAGGCCGTCACCGTGCAGAAGGCGATGAACGACTCGGTCAACTCCGTGTTCGCGCAGATGGCCGTCGACGTCAAGCTCGACAAGGTCAAGCAGACCGCCGTCGACCTGGGCATGAACGGCAAGCAGCCCGGTTTCGTGGAGGCCCCCGCGATGTCGCTGGGCTCCATGGGCGCGAGCCCGCTCGACATGGCCGCGGTCTACGCCACCCTGGACAACCACGGCAAGAGGGTCACCCCGACCATCCTGAAGTCCGCGTCCCAGAACGGTGTGGAGCTCAAGCGCGACAGCGCGGTCGGCGACCAGGCCGTCTCCCGCAACACCGCCGACGGCGTCACCCGCGTCCTGCGGGGCGTGGTCAACGACGGTACGGCGACCGTGGTGGCCAGCGCCAACTACCCGGTGGCGGGCAAGACCGGTACCTCCGACGACAACAAGTCGGCCTGGTTCGCGGGCTACACCCCGAGCCTCGTCACCACCGTCGGCCTCTTCGGTGAGGGCCCCGGCGGTAAGCAGGTGACCCTGCAGGGCACCGGCGGTGGCGGTCGCGTCAACGGTGGCAAGTACCCGGCCCAGATCTGGTCGGCCTACACGGCGGCCGCGCTCGGGGGCGAGGGCGACGACGAGTTCGACCTCGACACCGACATCAGTGCCGGGTCGGTCCAGGCGCCGGCCACGGCTCCCGCGGCGACGCCCACCAAGGGCGCGACCCCGACCCCGACGCCGACGAAGAGCGGCGGCGCCACGGGGAAGCCCACGCCGGGCCCGACGAAGACCGGCGGCACCACGGGCAAGCCGACGCCGAACCCGACGAAGATCACCCCGACGCCGCCGAAGCCCCCGACGACTCCCCCGACGTCGACGCCCAGCGGCGGCGGCACCCGCCCCAACGGCGGCACGGAGACGGACGGCGTCAAGCCCTGATCCGGCCCTCCGCAGCCAGAACACACCACCGGCCGCCGACCTCTTCACGAGGTCGGCGGCCGGTGGTGTCTCCAGGGCCAGGGGGACTCAGCCGCCGTTGACCTCGGTGGCGATCCGGTCGCCGACGTTCTTGTCGATGTTGCGCCAGTACTGCAGCGCCCGGTCCAGTACGGGCCTGCTCACGCCCTGGCGCAGATGCCCGGAGACGTTGGAGACCAGCCGGGCGCGCGCGGCGTCGTCGAGGACCTGGCGGACCATCGTGCCCGGCTGGCCCCAGTCGTCGTCGTCACGCCGCAGCCGGTACGCCTCGCGGACCATCTCGCCCGCCGTCTCCCAGCCCGCCGGCTCACCGAAGCGCGCGGTGTCGGCGGCCGGGCCGCCGTAAGAGTTCGGGGCGTACACCGCTCCCGTACGGGCCGGCTCGTAGCGCATCGGGCCGTCCTTCGCGTACGAGCCGAGCGGCGAGTGCGGCCGGTTGGGCGGGAGCTGGGCGTAGTTCGGGCCGATGCGGTAGCGGTGGGTGTCGGGGTAGGAGAAGAGCCTGCCGAGCAGCATCTTGTCCGGGGACGGGCCGATGCCGGGGACGAGGTTGGAGGGCTCGAACGCGGCCTGCTCGATGTGGACGAAGTAATCCTCGGGGTTCTTGTTGAGCGTCATCCGGCCGACCTCGATCAGGGGGTAGTCGCCGTGCGGCCACACCTTGGTCAGGTCGAAGGGGTTGAAGCGGTAGTCCGGAGCGTCCTCGAAGGGCATGACCTGGACGTGCATCGTCCAGGACGGGGCGTTGCCGCCGTCGATGGCCTCGAACAGATCGCGCCGGTGCTTGTCGGCGTCCGAGCCCGCCAGCTCGTCCGCCTCGGCCTGGGTGAGGAAGTCGATGCCCTGGTCGGTCTTGATGTGGTACTTGACCCAGAACTTCTCACCGCCCGCGTTCACCCACATGTAGGTGTGCGAGCTGTAGCCGTTCATATGGCGCCAGGTCTTCGGGATGCCGCGGTCGCCCATCAGCCAGGTGACCATGTGCGCGGACTCCGGCGACAGCGTCCAGAAGTCCCACTGCATGTCATTGCTGCGGAGCCCGGTCTGCGGGTGGCGCTTCTGGCTGCGGATGAAGTCCTGGAACTTCTGCGGGTCGCGGACGAAGAAGACGGGCGTGTTGTTGCCGACCAGGTCGTAGTTGCCGTGCTCGGTGTAGAACTTCAGCGCGAAGCCGCGCGGGTCCCGCCAGGTGTCGGGGCTGCCCTGCTCGCCCGCCACGGTCGAGAAGCGGGCCAGCATCTCGCACCGCTTGCCGGGCTGGAACAGATCGGCCTTCGTGAACTGGCTCACGTCATTGGTGACTTCGAAGACGCCGTAGGCGCCGCCGCCCTTGGCGTGCACCACCCGCTCGGGGACCCGTTCGCGGTTGAACTGGGCCATCTTCTCGATCAGGTAGTGGTCCTGCAGCAGGATGGGGCCGTCCGGGCTGACGGTGAGCGAATGCTCGTCGCTCTCCACCGGGATGCCGGCGTTGTTGGTGGTGTACGGGACCTGTTGCGCGGAGTCGGTCATGCGACGCCTCCCATCGCGGGGCGATGCCAGATGGTGAGGGCGTCGTTCCGCCCTCCACCTCAGCAGTCAACCCCGCCGACGACCTGTCGGCAACAGGAGTCTGGACACTGTCCAGAACTCCACGGCCGTCGGCTCAGCGCGCATGGCCGGGCAGCGCCAGCTCGAACCACACCACCTTGCCCGTGCTCAGCCGGGTGGCCCCCCACCGGCGGGCCAGCTTGTTCACCAGATACAGCCCCCGGCCGCCCTCGTCCGAGGGCCGGGCCTGCCGCAGCCGCGGCAGTTGCGGCACATCGTCACCGACCTCGCAGCGCAGCACGTCCGTGCGGAGCAGCCGCAGGGTCACCGGCCGCTCCGCGTACCGCACGGCATTGGTGACCACCTCGCTGACCAGCAGCTCCACGCTGTCGGTCAGCTCCTCCAGCCCCCAGCGGGTCAGCGCCCGCCGCGCCAGCCGCCGGGCCTGGCCGGCGGTCTGCGGGCGCGGGTCGAGGAACCAGTACGCCACATCGCTCGGCGCGATGCCCTCGAAGCGGGCCGCGAGCAGCGCGATGTCGTCGTCCCGGTCACCGGGGCCGAGCATGCCGAGGACCTCGTCGCACAGCGGCTCCAGCGGCGGCGGGTTCGGACCCGTCAGCCGGGCCGTGTCGATCAGCCGCTCGCGCAACTGCTCTATGCCCGTCCACACGTCCCGGATCCGGGACTCCACCAGGCCGTCCGTGTACAGCAGCAGCGTCGCCCCGGCCGGCGCGTCCAGCTCCACGGCCTCGAAGTCCACCCCTCCGACGCCGATCGGCGCGCCCGGCGGGACGCGCAGCACCTCGGCCCGGCCGCCGCGGTGCAGCAGGATGGGCGGCGGATGGCCGGCGTTGGCGATGACGATGCGGTGGGCGACCGGGTCGTACACCGCGTAGAGGCAGGTGGCCATGCGGTCGCTGCCCAGGCGCTGCGCCTGCTCGTCGAGGTGGTGCAGCACCTCGGCCGGCGGCAGGTCCAGCCCCGCGAGGGTCTGCGCGGTGGTGCGCAGCTGGCCCATGATCGCCGCGGAGGTCATGGAATGCCCCATGACGTCACCGACGACGAGCGCCACCCGGTTGCCGGGGAGGGGGATCGCGTCGTACCAGTCACCGCCGACGCGGGCGGTCTCGGCGGCCGGGAGATAGCGGCTGGCGAGCCGGACCCCGGTCGGCTGGGGGAGGGAGTCGGGGAGCATCGTGCGCTGGAGCTCGTCCGCGATGTAGACCTCGCGGCCGTAGAGCACGGCCTTGTCCACCCCGAGGGCGGTGTGGGTCGCCAACTGGGCCGCGACCAGCAGATCGTCGCCCTCGAAGGCGGCCCGGTCCGCCCGGCGTATGAACACCGCCGCGCCGATCACGCGGCGACGGCCGCGCAGCGGAGCGAGGATCGTGCGCTGCCGGTCGGGGACGTCCTGCTCGTCGCCCAGCAGCTCGGGGAGCGCCGCCCGGGCGGCGGGGGAGTCGCCGAATACGGGCCTGACCCCTCGCAGCACCTCCGCGAGCGGCCCGCCTATGCGTACCTCGCAGCGCTCGGCCGCGCCGCCCGCGAGGTCGGGGACGGGCTCGGCCCGCTCCTGCGGGGCGTCCGGGTCCTCCGGGCCGCGCACGTGCTCGGGCAGTTGGTCGGTGCGGCGCAGCCGCAGCACGACGGGCCCGACGGGCCGCTCGTCGCCGACCGGCAGCGGGTCGCGCAGATAGACCAGGATGGCGTCCGCGAAGGTCGGCACGGTCGCCCGGCACAGCCCCAGCACGATCTCGTCCAGGTCGATGCCGCGGGCGATCCGCCGGGTGGCGGCGCCCACGAACCGCAGCCGCTCCCCGCCGGTCGTCCCGGCGGGGCCCTTGCCGGTGCTGCCGTCCCCGTCCGCGCCGCCGGAAGCCGGTCTTTCCGGGCCGGCGGGGCCGACGGGGCCGGGCACGGCGGTGCCCCGGTCCGTGCCGCCCTGTGCGGCGGTCTGACGGGCCGCCTCCGGGCCGCCGGGGCGGGGAACGGCCGGGCGGGGCGCACCCGGCTCGGGGTGCGCCTCACCGCGCGCTCTGGCGCGCGGGGCCGATGCCGCCGCGCCGGGCTCGCGCGCCGGGCGCGGCGGGGCCGGCTCGGGGCCGTCGTGGCCGGGGAGCCGGTCGAGCGCGGGGGACTCCGCGCGGCGCGTGCCCTCCGGCTCGTCCGCGACCGCCCGGGCGCGGCCCGGTTCCGGGGCGGGGACAGCGGACTGCCGGACCTGCGCGGTCCGCTGTCTTCCGTGGGAGTTGGGATGCTCCGTCACGTGTGGGGTTCCATCCGTCGGGGCCGTACGCCCCCTCGCAGGGGGCGCACCGTGGATCAGGCGCGTCGCAGATTGAGGAAGAGCTGGATCTCGGGTGGTACGTCCGTACTCGCGGGGGCGTACGCCGGCGAGCTCTCCCCGGTGATCTCGAAACCCGCCTCGCGCACGACCTGGCGCAATTCGTCCCGCAGGTAACCGGATACCCGGATCGTGTTGCCCAGGAACGGAATCGCGAAGTCGTCCACGTCCGCTTCCACCATCGAGAGCGCCAGCAGCCCCCCGGGCCTCAGCATTCCGTACAGCATCCGCAGCGCGTGCGGGATTTCGGGGCGCGGCAGCATCAGCAGGGCGAAGAAGGCGGCGATGCCGTCGAAGGTGCCGAGCCGTCCGTCGCGCAGATCGGCCAGATCGCCGAGCCGGAAGTCGGCGCCGGGGACGTTGTCTCGGGCGAGTTTGAGCATGCCGGGCGAGAGGTCGACGCCGACGACGTGGTGGCCGGCGTCGGTGAGCTGGCGGGCGGTCGGCAGGCCCGTGCCGCAGCCGAGGTCGAGGATCCGGGAGCCGGGCGGCAGCGCGGCCGCCAGCCAGGCGCCGGCCTCGAGCTGGCCCTCCTTGTGCGGGAAGGCGTCGTCGTAGCGGACGCCGATGTTGTCGAACGCCTCGGCCTGTCCGCTGCGGTCCAGCCCTAACCGGGCGTAACCGTCGTAGTCCCGCTCGTCGTCACCGCTCACGGCTCCGCCCTTTCTGCGACTGTTGTCTGTGACCAGGTGTCACATGCCGTGCTCTGATCGTGCCGTGCTGCTGTGCAGTATCGCGGAGGCCGATCCTACGGTTGTCCCACGGGGAGACATCAAGCGGTTCACGCGCCCAGACGCGCCGGGGTGCGGTCCCAGTCGTCCGGGAGGGTGGGCACCGTCCACGCCGGGTCGGGCCGCCAGCCCTCCCAGCCGGCGGCGAACGGCGCGCCCCAGCTCTCGATCCGCTCGACCGCCGCCCGTCCGGCCGCCCGTACCCGCTCGGCCTGGGTGGCGGACATCAGGCCCGCGCGCTGTGCCTGCGCGAACTCGTCCTCGTCCTTCCATTCCCAACTGCGGTCCGGGTAGACGGCGATGTCCAGGAAATGGTCCTCGGAATCGACTCCGCCGGCCCACCGGGCGAGGGGCTCCTCGAGGTTCACGTACCAGTTCTTGAACTGCCAGCCGGGATCCCAGAAGAGCCAGACCGACCAGGCCTCGCCCGGCCGGGCGAGCTTGAGGACGCCGGTGCCGAACCAGCGGGACGTGGTGGTGGTGCGCGGCTTGGTGTATCGGGTGGCCAGCGGCTCCCGGTGCACGGGGGTGCCGTCGGCGAGCAGCGGCTTGACGCAGTCGGTGCCGGGGGCCATCCAGACGGCGAGCAGATCCTCGGTGTCCTGGACGACGGTCACCGGACGGCAGATGTGGACGCTGTGGGTGGCATTGCCCCGATAGCGCCAGAGGATGTGGTCCCCCGGCGCCCAGGGGGCGCTGCCTGCCGTGCCCGTCGTTTCCACCGTGTCCGCTGTCATGCGCAGATCTTAGGTGCCCGGCCCACCGATGCGCCGTGATGTGCGCCGCAAAAGGTCCGGTCCAAGCGTCCGGGTTGACGCCTGGCGCGGGGGCATCGTGGCAGGTGAGGGCTAGGGCCTGTCAGCCACAACCAGCCCGTCCGGCGCTTGAGGACGCGCCCGCAGGGCGCCCGCCGCCGTAGGCGGCACAGCGCTCGGCAGTCGAAGGTCCGCCGGTCAGGCGAGAGGCGGCAACGACGGCCCGCAGCCGTAGACCCGTCGGACACACCCTAGGGGCGGGTCATGCGCAGCACGTCGAGCGCCTCATCGAGCTGTTCCCTCGTCAGCAGTCCGCGGTCGACGTAGCCGGACTCCAGGACGACCTCCCGGATGGTCTTCCGCTCGGCCAGCGATTTCTTGGCCACCTTGGCCGCTTCCTCGTAGCCGATGTAGCGGTTCAGGGGGGTGACCACGGACGGGGAGGACTCGGCGTAGAGCCGGGCCCGCTCGACGTTGGCGGTGATGCCGTCGATCGTGCGGTCGGCGAGCAGCCGGGAGGCGTTCGCGAGCAGCCGCACGGACTCCAGGAGGTTCTTCGCCATGACCGGCAGCATCACATTGAGCTCGAAGTTCCCCGCGGCACCCGCGGTGGCCACGGTCGCGTCGTTGCCCACCACCTGGGCTGCCACCATGAGGACGGCCTCGGGAATCACCGGGTTGACCTTGCCCGGCATGATCGAGGAGCCCGGCTGGAGGTCGGGGAGGTTGATCTCGGCGAGGCCGGTGCGCGGACCGGAGGCCATCCAGCGCAGGTCGTTGGCGATTTTGGTGAGGCCGACGGCGATGGTGCGCAGCTGGCCGCTGGTCTCCACCAGACCGTCGCGGGCTCCCTGTGCCTCGAAGTGGTCCCGGGCCTCGGTCAGCGGCAGACCGGTGGTGCGGGCCACTTCGGCGATGACGGCGGCGGAGAAGCCGGGCGGGGTGTTGATACCGGTGCCGACGGCTGTGCCGCCGAGGGGCAGTTCGGCCAGCCGCGGCAGCGAGGAGCGCAGCCGCTCGACGCCGTAGCGCACCTGGGCGGCGTAACCGCCGAACTCCTGACCAAGCGTCACAGGGGTGGCGTCCATCAGGTGGGTGCGGCCCGACTTGACGACCTCCGCGAACTCCGCGGACTTGCGCTCCAACGCCGCGGCGAGGTGGTCGAGCGCCGGTACGAGGTCGCCGGTGACGGCCGCCGTCGCCGCGATGTGGATGCTGGAGGGGAACACGTCGTTGGACGACTGCGACGCGTTGACGTGGTCGTTGGGGTGCACCTCACGGCCGAGTCGCTCGGTGGCGAGGGTGGCGATGACCTCGTTGGTGTTCATGTTGGACGACGTGCCCGAGCCGGTCTGGAAGACGTCGACGGGGAAGTGGTCGTCCCAGCGGCCCTCCGTGACCTCGGCGGCGGCCGCCTCGACGGCCTCCGCGACGTCCTTGTCGATGACGCCCAACTCGGCGTTGACCTTGGCCGCGGCGGCCTTGATCCGGGCCAGCGCCTCGATGTGCGAGCGCTCCAGCCGCTGTCCGCTCAGGGGGAAGTTCTCCACCGCCCGCTGGGTCTGGGCTCGCCACTTGGCGTGTGCGGGGACCCGGACCTCTCCCATGGAGTCGTGCTCGATCCGGTACTGATCACTGTCGGTCATCGTTGCTTACCTCCTGACAAACAAAGCGTTTGTCTCGTTCACAGTGTTCCCAAAAGCACTTACCGACTAGTAAATACCGCGAGTAACAACTGAAACCGGGGAGGCTTCATGACACGCAGACCCACCCTGCGCTGTACCCTCGCCGCCGTCGCCGCGTTCGCCGCGGCGCTCGGCGGGGTGGCCGCGACCGGGCCCACCGCGCACGCGGACCCCCGCACCACCGCCTCGACCCCCCTCGCGCCAGAGCTCGAGAAGGTCCGCGCCGCCGAGGCCACGAAGCTCTACGGCAGCGCCGCCGAACGGCCGCTCGCCGAGCGCAAGACGTCACTCGTCTCGCTGGGCGACAGCGAGATCTCCGGCGAGGGCGTCGGCACCTACGAGCCCGGCACCAACGGCCCCGACAACTGGTGCCACCGCTCGCCCGACGCCGCCATCCACCGCACGGCGATCCCCGCCGACGTCACCTACAACGTCGCCTGCTCCGGCGCCTACACCGGCAACATCCGGATCGGCGGCAGCAAGCAGTACGCGGACGAGCTGGTCCAGAGCGACAACCTCGCGGTCAAGGCCCGCAACACGCGCGTGAAGATGGTGCTGCTGGTCGCCGGAGCCAACGACGACCTGCAGTTCGGGCCCGTCATCACCGACTGCGTCACCCGCTATCTGACCCTCCAGGGCCCCTGCGAGCCGAAGTACGCCCCCACCTGGCAGTCCCGCGTCGACGCCCTCGTGCCCAAGGTCGAACAGACCGTGCGGGACCTGCGGACCGTCATGAAGGACGCGGGCTACGCCGACGGCGACTACAAGCTCGTCGTCATGGGCTACCCGAGCCCCATCGGCCCCGACATCGAGGACAACCCGAACTTCCCCGGCAAGCTCCCCGGCGGCTGCGTCGGCTACACCTCCGACTCCGCCTGGGGCCGCAACACCGCCGTGCCCGCCTTCGAGCGCGGCATGCGGCGCGTCGCCAAGGACACCGGCGCGCTCTACCTCGACAACTCCCGCCTCTTCCACGGCCACGAGGTGTGCATGGAGGACACCTGGGCGCGCGGCCTCTACGTCGACCTCGCCAACCCCTTCCCGCCGAACGCGAACTCCGTACGGCAGTCCTTCCACCCCAACGTGCGCGGCCACGGCGCCTTCGCGTCCTGCCTCACCCAGCTCTACCGGTCGGGTTACCGGGAGGCGGGCTGCGCGGACCCGGCGAGCACGGGGACGCCCGCGCTGTACCCGGGCGGCTGGGACGACGCATACCGGCCACTGAAGAACGCGGCGACGGGCGCGTGCGTGGACGCCTACGGCGCGGCGAGCGCCAACGGCACACAGGTGGGCGGCTGGCCGTGCGGCGGCAGCCGCAACCAGGAGTGGTGGTACGACGCGGGGCAGAAGTCACTGCACTCCGCGCTGACGCACGACCGGTGCGTGGATGTGCCGGGGGGCGCGTATCGCGCGGGCACGGCGGTGGCGCTGTGGAACTGCCACGGTGGTGGAAACCAGCAGTTCGTACGGTCGGATGCGGGGTTCCGGCCGGTGGCCGCGCAGGATCTGTGCCTGACACTGGGGTCGGCGAAGGACGCGCTGCGGCTGCAGAAGTGTGACGGCTCGGCGAACCAGCGCTTCGCGTAGCCCTTTCACCGTTTCCTGTCCTCAAACGCCGGACGGGCCGGCTGTGCTTGCGTCCTCAAACGCCGGACAGGCTGACATCCAGCCCGTCCGGCGTTTGAGGACAAAGGGGGTTGGGCCCCCAGCCCCGCGGGGCTAGCGCTGCCGCACCGGAATCGCCGTGAACGTCGGCGTCGTCGGGGCCGGGTCGACGAAGAAGTCGTTGCCCTTGTCGTCCACGACGATGAACGCCGGGAAGTCCTCGACCTCGATCTTCCAGACCGCCTCCATGCCGAGCTCCTGGTACTCCAGGACCTCGACCTTCTTGATGCAGTCCTGCGCCAGGCGCGCCGCCGGGCCGCCGATCGAGCCGAGGTAGAAGCCGCCGTGCGCGTCGCACGCGTCGGTGACCTGCTTGGAGCGGTTGCCCTTGGCGAGCATGACCTTGGAGCCGCCCGCCGCCTGGAACTGGTCGACATAGCTGTCCATGCGGCCGGCCGTGGTCGGGCCGAAGGAGCCGGACGCGTAGCCCTCGGGGGTCTTGGCCGGGCCCGCGTAGTAGACCGGGTGGTCCTTCAGGTACTGCGGCATCTCCTCGCCCGCGTCCAGCCGCTCCTTGATCTTCGCGTGTGCGATGTCGCGCGCCACGACCAGCGGGCCGGTCAGCGAGAGCCGGGTCTTGACCGGGTACTTCGTCAGCTCGGCGAGGATCTCGTCCATCGGGCGGGTCAGGTCGATCTTCACGACCTCACCGGCCTCGTCCAGGTGCTCGTCCGTGGTGTCGGGCAGGAAGCGCGCCGGGTCGGTCTCCAGCTGCTCCAGGAAGACGCCCTCGGCGGTGATCTTCGCGACCGCCTGACGGTCGGCCGAGCAGGAGACGGCGATGGCGACGGGCAGCGAGGCGCCGTGGCGCGGCAGCCGGACCACGCGGACGTCGTGGCAGAAGTACTTGCCGCCGAACTGGGCGCCGATGCCGATCTTCTGCGTCAGCTCGAAGACCTTCTCCTCCAGCTCCTTGTCACGGAAGCCGTGACCGGTGGGGGAGCCCTCGGCGGGCAGCTCGTCGAGGTAGTGCGCGGAGGCGTACTTCGCGGTCTTGAGCGCGAACTCCGCGGACGTGCCGCCGACGACGATCGCCAGGTGGTACGGCGGGCACGCGGCGGTGCCCAGCGAGCGGATCTTCTCCTCCAGGAACTTCATCATGGAGGACTCGTTGAGGACCGCCTTCGTCTCCTGGTAGAGGAAGGACTTGTTGGCCGAGCCGCCACCCTTGGCCATGAAGAGGAACTTGTACGCACCGCCGTCGGTCGCGTACAGCTCGATCTGCGCGGGCAGGTTCGAGCCGGTGTTCTTCTCGTCCCACATGGTCAGCGGGGCCATCTGCGAGTACCGCAGGTTCAGCTTGGTGTAGGCGTCGAAGATGCCGTGCGAGAGGGCCTTCTCGTCACCGCCCTCGGTCAGCACGTTCTGGCCGCGCTTGCCCATGACGATCGCGGTGCCGGTGTCCTGGCACATCGGCAGCACGCCCGCGGCCGCGATGTTCGCGTTCTTCAGCAGGTCGAGCGCGACGAACTTGTCGTTCGGGGACGCCTCGGGGTCGTCGAGGATCCGGCGCAGCTGCGCCAGGTGCGCCGGGCGCAGATAGTGCGAGATGTCGTGCATCGCCTCGGCGGCCAGTTTCCGCAGCGCCTCCGGCTCGACCTTGAGGAACGTACGGCCGTCGGCCTCGAAGGTGCTCACGCCCTCGGCGGTCACCAGACGGTACGGCGTGTCGTCCTCGCCCAGGGGCAGGAGATCCGTATAGGCGAACTCAGACTGGGCAGACATTGCGGCGATTCCTCACTGGGCAGGCAACGGTGGCTGGCATCCTCGACAGCGCCCTCCAGCCTAGGACGCGCCGCCGGTGACCGGTTGGTGAGGTAAGGCTCACTTCGCGGTGCGCCGCGCGGACACGGAGCGGACGCGCCACGGTACGCCCCTGTCGCGATCTATCGCGTTTGGCTAGGGTGGCGGCCGTGGACGAGTCTGCCGAAAAGCCGGTGTCACTGACCAAGGGCGCGGAGCCCGCCCCCGCGCTGCGCGCCTCCGACGCGGACCGCGACCGGACCGCGGACATCCTGCGCGAGGCGCTGGCGGAGGGGCGGCTCACCGCGGAGGAGCACGCCGAGCGGATCGGCGCCGTGTACCGGGCGAAGACCCACGCCGAGCTGGAGCCGCTGGTACGCGACCTGCCCAAGGTGCGGCGTCCCGCGCCGGGCGGCCCGCTCCCGTACCCCTACCCCGTCGCGTCGGACGCCGCCGAGAACCTCGTCGCCGTCTTCGGTGGCGCGGCACGCAAGGGCCGCTGGCGGGTCGGGCCGCGGACGAACGCGTTCGCGCTGTTCGGCGAGGTGGAGATCGACCTGTCCGAGGCGGTCTTCACCCAGCGGGAGATCGTGATCAACGCCACCGCGGTCTTCGGCGGCGTCGACATCAAGGTCCCGGAGAACGTCTCGGTGCGCTCCGCCGGCACCGGCGTCTTCGGCGGTTTCGACGTCCGGACCCACGAGGCCGACGAGCCCGACGCCCCGGTCGTGCTGATCACCGGCTTCGCCCTCTTCGGCGCGGTGGAGGCCAGGGCGCACCGCGGCAAGCGGGTCAGGAACCTCCTCGCGCGCGGCTGATCGCACGCCCTGAACGCCGGGCTGATCGCGGGGCTGATCCGGGGGCCGAGGGGCACCGGCGGGGGCGCTACGCGGCTTATCGCGTTCCGGTCATGACAACGGTGTGAATAAGAGCGCGCACAGCGGGTAAAGCTTGGTGCATCGTCTCTCGTACGGCTGCGGGTGCGAATGGTCGTGCGCAGTGAGACGGGCAAAGGTGACTCAATCGGCCCAGCAAAGCCGTCGTCAGGAGTAGACCGTGCTGCTACCGCATCAGCCCCGGCAGGAAGCCGCCGTACCGTCTCAGCGGATCGCCGCTCGGGATCAGGCCGGCCCCTGGCATTCGGAGGCGGTGTGCCGCCGGGATGAAGCCGGATTGTTCTTCGCACCATCCAAGGAACCCACGGCCGCGCGCCTGTCACGGGAAGAGGCCGCGAAACGCGTCTGCGCCCGCTGCCCGGTGATGGTCGCCTGCCGGGAGCACGCGCTGCTCCAGCCCGAGCCTTATGGGGTGTGGGGCGGACTGACCGCGGCCGAGCGCAGGGTCGTGCTCGCGAGGCGCCGGCGGCGGGACGCGGAGCTCCAGCGTTCCGCGCGGGTCGCCGCCGCGGGCTGAGCGCGGACACACACGGGCCGGGCCCCGCCGGAAGCGGCGGGGCCCGGCCCGTTGTGCGCGGGGTGTCGGCCCGCCGTGATCAGCTGGGGCGCTCGAAGTCGACGGTGCTGTACGCGCGCAGCTTGGACAGCCGGTGCGTGGAGTCGATCTGCCGGATCGTGCCGGACTTGGAGCGCATGACCAGCGACTGCGTGGTGGCGGTCTCCGCGCGGTAGCGCACGCCGCGCAGCAGCTCGCCGTCGGTGATGCCGGTGGCGACGAAGAACACGTTCTCACCGCTGACGAGGTCGTTGGTGTGCAGGACCTTGTCGAGGTCGTGGCCCGCGTCGAGCGCCCGCTGACGCTCCTCGTCGTCCTTGGGCCACAGCTTGGCCTGGATCGTGCCGCCGAGGCACTTGATCGCACAGGCCGCGATGATGCCCTCGGGCGTGCCGCCGACACCGAGCAGCAGGTCGATGCCGGTGCCCTCGCGGACGGCCATGATCGCGCCGGCCACGTCGCCGTCGGAGATGAACTTGATGCGGGCGCCCGCCTCGCGGATCTCCTTGACGATGCCGTCGTGACGCGGGCGGTCCAGAACGACGACCGTGACGTCCTCGGGCGAGGAGTGCTTTGCCTTCGCGACGCGACGGATGTTGACCGCCACGGGGGCGTTGATGTCGACGTAGTCGGCCGCCTCGGGGCCCGTGACCAGCTTGTCCATGTAGAACACGGCGGACGGGTCGAACATGGAGCCGCGGTCGGCGACGGCCATGACGGAGACAGCGTTGGCCATGCCCTTGGCGGTCAGCGTCGTGCCGTCGACCGGGTCCACGGCGACGTCGCACTCGGCGCCGGTCCCGTCACCGACCCGCTCGCCGTTGTAGAGCATCGGGGCGTTGTCCTTCTCGCCCTCGCCGATGACGACGACACCGTTCATGGAAACGGTGCCGATCAGGGCCCGCATGGCCTTGACCGCGGCGCCGTCGGCGCCGTTCTTGTCACCGCGGCCCACCCAGCGGCCCGACGCCATGGCGCCCGCCTCGGTGACCCGGACGAGCTCGAGTGCGAGGTTGCGGTCGGGAGCCTCGGGGCTGACCTCGAGCTGGGACGGCAGGTGATGATCGGTCATCGGAACGCACCTTTCTGTACGGCGACGGCCGTGGGACCTCTGTCCCGTAAGGGCCAGGAGGGTGAGGGTGCTGATGACTTTATCGGTTCATTGCGAGAGTGAGCAGAGCGCCCCACGCATGAGCGGCGTCAAGGTGGCGATGCGGTTGCGAACGATGGCCGGATGACGCGCGACACGCATCCGCCATGCCGCCGGCCCTCGTCTGCCCTCGTCGGGCCGGCCGTCGCCGCGCGCCCGGCCGGGCACCGCCGTCAAGATCGGCGGGGGCATGGGGGACGATAGGGGGCGTGGCAGGTAGGAACGGTAAGACGCAGACCATCCGGAACATGATGCTGTCGATGGCGGTGGTCATCCCCGTGGCGGTAGTCAGTTATCTCTTCATCCCGCACAACGAGGACCACGACCCCATCAAGACGGTCGGTTACCGCGTGGAGCTCGACCAGGCCCGGCGCGCGGCGCCGTACGCGGTGGCCGCCCCCGAGGGGCTCGGCAAGGACTGGCGCGCGACCTCGGTCTCGTACCAGGCGCGCACCGAGGACGGCTCGGTCTGGCACCTGGGCTTCCTCGACCCGCAGCGGCAGTACGTCGCGGTCGAGCAGAGCGACGGCCCGGCGCGCGGCTTCATCAACACGGTCAGCCGGCGCGCCGAGAAGACCGGCAAGGCGGAGCGGGTGGGGAACACCACCTGGCAGCGCTACGAGGGCGAGAAGTACAACGCCCTGGTGCGCGAGGAGCGCGGGGTGACCACCGTGGTCACGGGCACCGCCTCGCACGAGCGGCTCATGGAGATGGCCGCCGCGCTCAAGGCCGAGAAGGCCCCGAAGGCCGGTGCGTCGGGCTCCGGGCCTTCGAACTGAGCGCGACGGCCGTCACGCCCGTCCGCCTGGGGGGAGGCGGACGGGCGTGGGTCTGCCGTCGGGGGGAGACGGTCAGACGGTCGTGACGACCTGGTCGTAGGCCAGGCGCGGCGAGCGGGGGTGGCTGGCGTCGGCGCCCGGCTTGCCGATGTTGATCACCATCAGCGGCGTGTGGTCGTCGTCCAGGAACTCCTTCTGGACGCCGGCGAAGTCGAAGCCGGTCATCGGGCCCGCGGCCAGACCGGCGGCGCGGACGCCCAGGATGAAGTAACCGGCCTGGAGGGCGCCGTTCAGCGCGGCGGACCCCTCGCGGGCGGGGCGCTCGGAGAAGAAGAGGTCCTTCGCCTGCGGGAAGTGCGGCATCAGGTGCGGCAGCTCCTCGTGGAACTCGTTGTCCGTGGCGAGGATCGCGACCAGCGGCGCGGTGCGGGTCTTGGGGCGGTTGCCCTCGGCCATGTGCGACACGAGGCGCTCGCGGGCCTCCTCGGAACGGACCAGCACCACGCGCAGCGGCGTCGAGTTGAACGCGGTCGGCGCGTACTTGACCAGGTCGTAGATGGCCTGGACCTGCTCGTCGGACACCGGCTCGTCGGTGAAGGTGTTGGCCGTGTGGGCCGCCCGGAAGAGCAGGTCCTGGGCGGCGGCGTCGAGTGCGAGAGTCATGAGTACCACTGTACGCACGGTGTATGAAGTTTCAACTAAAAAGTGGGGATCCGTGACCGGTCTCACATCCCGTCGGTCCGGGCGGTCAGCCCTGCTCGGCGGACTGCTCGCCCTCGGACTCCGCCAGCGCCGCGTCGAGCCGCGCCCGCGCGCCGTCCAGCCAGCGGCGGCACACCTTCGCCAACGCCTCGCCCCGCTCCCACAGGGCCAGCGACTCCTCCAGCGACGTACCACCGGCCTCCAGGCGGCGGACGACGTCGATCAGCTCGTCCCGCGCCTGCTCGTACCCCAGGGCGTCGTCCCCGACCTCCTGGACACCTTCGTTCTCGGCCATCGCACCCGTCTTCGCCATGTGCCCCAGCCTATGCGGGCGGGGTGACGGCGGGGGCATGGCAGCAACGCTTATGCGGGCGGGGTGACGGTGGGGGGCGCGGCAACGGCCCGCACCGTGAACTCGCCCTCCGCGACCCGGGCCCGCAGCTCCTCCTCCGGCGTCACCTCGCCCGCGGCGCGCACCACCGAGCCGTCCGCGTGCTGGAGCACCGCGTAGCCGCGCCGCAGGGTCGCCGCCGGGGACAGCGCGACCACGCGCGCCCGGGTGTGCGCCAGCTCGGAATCCGCCCGGTCCAGCAGGTGCCCGAGCGTGCGCCGGCCCCTCTCCGCGAGCGCGGAGACCTGCTGCTCCCGCTCGTCCACCATCCGCTGCGGCCGCTCCATGCACGGCCGCGCCCGCGCCGCCGCGAGGCCGCGCTCCTCGCGGTCCAGGTGCGCGGTGACACAGCGCAGCGCGCGCTCGCGCAGCTGCCCGACCCGGGCCAGCTCCTCACCCACGTCCGGCACGACCCGCTTCGCCGCGTCGGTGGGCGTGGACGCGCGCAGATCGGCGACGAGATCGAGCAGCGGCGAGTCCGGCTCGTGGCCGATCGCCGACACCAGCGGCGTACGGCACGCGGCCACGGTCCGTACGAGCTGCTCGTCCGAGAACGGCAGCAGGTCCTCCACGCTGCCGCCGCCGCGGGCCACGATGATCACGTCCACGTCCGGCGCGGCGTCCAGCTCCTCGATGGCCGCCACGACGCCCGGCACGGCGTGCACGCCCTGCACGGGGACGTTGCGCACCTCGAACCGCACGGCGGGCCAGCGGTGCCGGGCGTTCTCCAGCACATCGCGCTCGGCGGCGGAGGCCCGCCCGCAGACCAGCCCGATGAGCTGCGGCAGGAACGGCAGCGGCCGCTTGCGTTCGGCGGCGAACAGCCCCTCCGCCGCCAGGGACTTCTTCAACTGCTCCAGCCGCGCCAGCAGCTCCCCGACCCCGACCGGCTTGATCTCGGCCGCCCGCAGCGACAGCGAGCCGCGCGGCGCGTACCACTCGGGCTTGGCGTGCACGACGACGCGCGCGCCCTCGGAGACGACGTCGGCGACCTGGTCGAAGACGGACCGGTAGCAGGTGACGGACAGGGAGATGTCGTGCGAGGGATCACGCAGCGTCAAAAACACGACGCCCGCGCCGGGCCGCCTCGACAGCTGGGTGATCTGCCCCTCCACCCACACGGCGCCCAGCCGGTCGATCCAGCCGCCGATCAGCCGGGACACCTGACCGACGGGGATCGGGGCCTCGGGGGACGTGTTGAGAGCCATGGGGTGAGGGTAGCGGTGTCGCCACATCAAGCCCGTCCGGCGTTTGAGGACGTGCCCGCAGGGCGCCCGCCGCCGCAGGCGGCAGGACGGCCCGCAGTCGGCACGACAGGCCGCACAAGACGGCCTCACTCCGGTGTCGTACGCCGCAGCGCCTGCGCGCCCAACACGCCCAAGCCGGCGGCCAGCCACACCGCACCGACGAAGCGGGCCGTGGCCGCCGCCTCGACGATGACCGCGATCGTCACCACCAGTCCCAGCAGCGGCAGCACCACGTGCCGTACCGGATGCGGCGCCCCGCCCCGCTTGCGGACCGCGAACCAGCCGATCACCGACAGGTGCAGCAGCGCGAAGGCCACCAGCGCGCCCACGTCCACGACCGACACCAGCCGGTCCAACCCGTCGTCCCGCCGGGCGGCCCACACCGCCGCCACCAGCGTCACCGCCGCCGCGGCCAGCAGGGCCAGGCGCGGCACGCCCGACCCCCGGTCCACCTTCGCCAGAAGGTTCGGCAGCCGTCGCCGGCGGGCCATGGCGAACAGCAGCCGGCCGGCCGCCGCCTGGCCCGCCAGCGCGGCGAAGGCCGCGCCGATCGCCTTGCTGACGGCCACCAGGTCGTGCAGCCACGTCCCCGTCGCCGAGTCGACCGTGTCGTAGAACGCCGACCCCTGGTTCTCCGGCTTCGCCGCCAGCTCCGCCGGTGACATCGGCGCGAGCAGGGCGGCGAGGTACGTCTGCGCGACGAACAGCACGCCCGCCACCACCAGACACGTCAGCACCGCCCGGGCCACCCGTTCCGAACCGCCCGTCGCCTCCTCCGCGAAGGAGGCGATCGCGTCGAAGCCCAGATAGGAGAGCACCGCGACGGACACCGCCCCCAGCACGGCCGTCGTGGAGAAGCCGCCCTCACCGGTCAGCGGTGACAACCAGCCCCGCCGCGCCCCGTCCTGGGCCAGCGCGACGACCGCGGCGACCAGGAAGACCAGCAGCACGACGATCTCCATGGCCAGCACCAGGAAGCCGACCAGCGCCGCGGCCCGTACGCCCGCCAGGTTCAGCGCGGTCGTCACGACCACGGCGATCGCCGTCCACACCCACTGGTGGACGCTCGGCACGAGCGCGTGCATCGCGATGCCGGAGAAGAGATACGCGACCGCCGGGATCAGCAGATAGTCCAGCATCGCCATCCACCCGGCGACGAACCCGGCGCCCTCGCCGAGCCCCAGGCGCGCGTAGGTGAACACCGACCCCGCCTGGGGGGCGACCCGCACCATCTGCGCGTACGAGAACGCCGTGAAGGCCATCGCGACCGTCGCCGCCAGATAGACCAGCGCGACGGCCCCGTGCGACTTCGCGTCCAGGGTGCCGAAGACGCCGACCGGCGCCATGGGGGCGATGAAGAGCAAGCCGTAGACGACGAGGTCCCGGAAGGACAGCGTCCGGCGGAGCGTGCCGTCGCCGCCGGCGGGTGGTGCGGACATGGAGGCCCCCTCGCTGGTGCGGCGGATCGTTCCTCCAGCTTCGGCCACCACGCCGGTCCGGCCGGCCGGGACGCGCCGGTGGGCCGGGCCCGTACGATGGACGACATGACTGCTACGCCCGCCCGTAAGGTCCTGCTCGCCGCCCCCCGTGGCTACTGCGCGGGTGTCGACCGCGCCGTGATCGCCGTCGAGAAGGCTCTGGAGCAGTACGGTGCGCCGGTCTATGTGCGCCACGAGATCGTCCACAACAAGTACGTGGTCAAGACTCTCGAGAAGAAGGGCGCCATCTTCGTCGAGGAGACGGCCGAGGTCCCCGAGGGCAACATCGTGATCTTCTCGGCGCACGGTGTCGCGCCGGTCGTCCACGACGAGGCCGCCCGCGGCAAGCTGGCCACGATCGACGCCACGTGCCCGCTGGTCACCAAGGTCCACAAGGAAGCCGTCCGCTTCGCCAACGAGGACTACGACATCCTCCTCATCGGCCACGAGGGCCACGAGGAGGTCATCGGCACCAGCGGCGAGGCCCCGGACCACATCCAGCTCGTCGACGGCCCCAAGGACGTCGCCAACGTGGAGGTCCGCGACGAGTCCAAGGTCGTCTGGCTCTCCCAGACCACCCTCTCCGTCGACGAGACGATGGAGACCGTCGACGCGCTGAAGACCAAGTTCCCGCAGCTCATCAGCCCGCCCAGCGACGACATCTGCTACGCCACGCAGAACCGTCAGACCGCGGTCAAGCAGATGGGCGCGGACGCCGACCTCGTGATCGTCGTCGGCTCCAAGAACTCCTCCAACTCCGTCCGTCTCGTCGAGGTCGCCCTCGGGGGGGGGGGGGGGGGGGGGAGAACGGGGGGGGGGGGGGGGGGGGGGAAGGGAGGGGGGGGGGGGGGGGGGGGCAAGATCGGGGTGGCTGCCTGTGTGTTGGTTTTTGAGAACCC
>NZ_JBVIQR010000002.1:203818-267613 GCF_055576875.1 Streptomyces sp. NPDC033229
AAGAAGACGAAGGGCAAGAAGGGGGGGAGGGGAATCGATCTCTTGATGGGCGACGGCGCCAAAATCCCCTCCACTTCCACCTGTCTTGGCTTGGCCCCCCCCCCCCCCCCCCCCCCCCCCGCCCACCTGGTGGACTTCGCCGACGAGATCGACGAGGCGTGGCTGGAGGGCGTGCACACGGTCGGTGTGACCTCCGGTGCGTCGGTGCCCGAGATCCTCGTCGAGGGCGTCCTGGAGTGGCTCGCCGAGCGCGGCTACGCCGACGTCGAGGTCATCACGGCCGCCAAGGAGTCCATCACCTTCTCGCTCCCCAAGGAGCTGCGCCGGGATCTGCGGGCCGAGGCGGCGGACCTGTCGGCGGAGCCGTCCGAATCGTCCGGGGCGTCCGGGACCGCCTGAGCCCATCCGCCCGGGCCGTACGGGCCGTACGGGGGGTGTCGCGCGGCGGCACCCCTTAGCGTGGTCGTCATGGACGTATTCGGCGTGGACATCGGCGGATCGGGCATCAAGGGCGCACCGGTCGATCTGGCCCGGGGTGAGCTGGCGGAGGAGCGGTTCAAGGTCCTCACCCCCCATCCGGCGACCCCGGACGCGGTGGCGGACTGTGTCCGCGAGGTCGTGGAGCACTTCGGCTGGTCCGGCGGTTCGATCGGGGCGACCTTCCCCGGTGTGGTGGTCGGCGGGACGACGCGCACGGCCGCGAACGTTTCCAAGGACTGGGTGAACCGGGACGCGGCAGCCCTGCTGGGCGAGCGGCTCGGGGCGCCGGTGACGCTACTGAACGACGCGGACGCCGCCGGGCTCGCCGAGATGCACTACGGCGCGGGCCGCGGCCGCAAGGGCACGGTCATCGTCCTCACCTTCGGTACCGGTATCGGCAGCGCCGTGTTCATCGACGGCACCCTTGTGCCCAACACGGAGCTCGGCCATCTGGAGCTGCGCGGTCACGACGCGGAGACCCGCGCCTCGACGCGGGTCAAGGAGGACAAGGGTCTGAGCTGGGAGCGCTGGGCCAAGCGGGTCGAGCGGTATCTGCTGCACGTCGAGAATCTCTTCTCGCCCGAGCTGTTCGTGATCGGCGGCGGCGTCAGCCGCAAGGCGGACAAGTTCCTGCCGCTGATCAAGGGGGTCAGCGCGGAGATCGTTCCCGCCCGGCTGGAGAACAGTGCGGGGATCGTGGGGGCCGCGATGGCCGCTTCCGCTGCCGGCTCCGCTCCCGCCTTCGCGCTCTGATCAGCGCGATCCTGCGGACGAGGGCGATCAGCGCGGCCAGCAGGGTGCCGGCGTAGAGCCACCCGGCGTTCAGTGAGAGCAGGGTGATCAGCCCCATGAGCTGGGTGCCGAAGCCGCCCCCGCCGCCGCTGATCGGCACCCCGCCGACGGCGTACGCGATGGGCGCGCTGATCGGCGCGGTGACCAGGTCGGCGGGCCGCACCCACAGCGCGCAGGCCGCGCTGCCGATGATGAAGAACACCCCGTAGACGGCGGGGGAGCCGTCCAGCAGCGCCGAGTCCGCCGCGCCGATCGCCAGCATCCCGAGCGCGGTGAGCAGCCCGCTGCCGAGCCCCGTCAGCCGGGCGGCGGGCATCCGCTCCAGCGCCTGCCGCAGCGGCGGCAGCCCGGGCCCGGGCCCCGACCGGTAGACGGTCGCGTGTTCGCCCTGTCCTACGGGGGCAGCGGGGCGCGGCACGGGGGGCGTGCGGCGGGCCTTGCGCTGCGGGGTATGTGTGCTGGGTTGCTCCACCCGACCAAAGTAGGTCGGGAAGCGGGAGGAATCCGGCGTTGGACACGCGCTTTGAGCCACCTTGCCCAAGCGTTCGAAGGACTGCCCGTTCGGGGCGGGGTCACGGCGCGGACCCGTAGACTGGTTGACCGGCCCCGCCGGGGGCCGGGACCCTTTACACCATTCCCGGACGACGCACGGCGAACCGCCGCCCGCGCCGCTACGGGAATCTCGCTACGGGAAGTCGCCACGTGTCGCTCACGATCGGAATCGTCGGCCTGCCGAATGTCGGCAAGTCGACCCTGTTCAACGCCCTGACCAAGAACGACGTACTGGCGGCCAACTACCCGTTCGCCACCATCGAGCCCAACGTCGGTGTCGTCGGTGTCCCCGACCCCCGTCTGCAGAAGCTCGCGGAGATCTTCAATTCGCAGAAGATCCTCCCCGCCACGGTCGACTTCGTGGACATCGCGGGCATCGTGCGTGGTGCCTCGGAGGGCGAGGGCCTGGGCAACAAGTTCCTCGCGAACATCCGTGAGTCCGATGCGATCTGCCAGGTCATCCGCGCCTTCAAGGACGAGAACGTCGTCCACGTCGACGGCAAGGTCTCGCCCAAGGACGACATCGAGACCATCAACACCGAGCTGATCCTCGCGGACCTCCAGTCCGTCGAGAAGGCCGTCCCGCGCCTGACCAAGGAGTCCCGTCTCCAGAAGGAGAAGGTCGCGGTCCTGGCCGCCGTGGAGTCCGCCCGCAAGATCCTCGAGTCCGGCCAGACGCTCTTCTCGGCCGGCATCACCAAGGGCACCGAGCAGGGCGACCTGCTGCACGAGCTGCACCTGCTGACCACCAAGCCGTTCCTCTACGTCTTCAACGTCGACGAGGACGAACTGGTCGACGAGGACTTCAAGAACGAGCAGCGCGCCCTGGTCGCCCCGGCCGAGGCGATCTTCCTCAACGCGAAGATCGAGTCCGAGCTGATCGAGCTGGACGACGACGAGGCGCTGGAGCTCCTGCAGTCCATGGGCCAGGAGGAGCCCGGCCTGGCCACCCTCGGCCGCGTCGGCTTCGCCACCCTGGGCCTGCAGACCTACCTGACGGCCGGCCCCAAGGAAACCCGCGCCTGGACCATCAAGAAGGGCGCCACGGCCCCCGAGGCGGCCGGTGTCATCCACACCGACTTCCAGAAGGGCTTCATCAAGGCCGAGGTCATCTCCTTCGACGACCTGATCGCCACCGGCTCCGTCGCCGAAGCCCGCGCGGCCGGCAAGGCCCGCATGGAGGGCAAGGAGTACGTCATGGCGGACGGCGACGTGGTGGAGTTCCGCTTCAACGTCTGATCGCGAACGCGAACGTCAGAAGGGGCCGCACTCCTGGAGTGCGGCCCCTTCTCGCGTCGATTCACCCGCTCTTGCGCGGCACGAGCTTGTCGAGATCGAGGCCGATCTCGAAGGGCAGCTCACGCTGGAGGGCGTGGCGGAAGATCCCTGCCGGGGCGTAGACGCCGGTCGGCTCGTCCAGCTCGTAGACATGGACGACAGGTGCGCCGTCCTCGTCCTCGACGCACCAGTAGTGGGGGATGCCGGCCTGCGCGTATTTGCGCAGCTTGACCGTGCGGTCGCGGTGTGCGGACTCGGGCGAGACGACCTCGACCACGAGCTGGACGTCCTCCGGCGCGAACCAGGTGCGGTCAGGGTCGTAAGGGGTCGTGGCCACCAGGAGGTCGGGCTCGGGGCGATTGCGTTCGTCGAGCCGGATGGTCATCTCTCGGCCGACCGCGAGTCCTTCCGGTGCCTGCTCCATGAGTGCGACGGTGAGAACGGTGACGAGGTGGCCGTGCCACCACCGCTGCGGCGACATCATGAAGACGAGGGCTCCGTCGATCAACTCGGTGTGGCGGGGGGCATCCGGCAGGCGGTCCAGATCTTCCGCGAACCATCCCTCGGGACGGGGCGGGATCATCCAGTCGGGCAGGGCGGTCATGACTCCACCGTAGCGATTGCGGCCGCACGAGGGGGCGTCGATCCGGTGATCCACAACGCTTGAGGAGCCTCACGTGTCGTAGACCGTGGAGCGGTGTCCGACGTGCACGACCCACACGACCAGTTCGCCGTTGTCGAGGGTGTAGATGACGCGGTAGTCGCCGATGCGGAGTCGGCGGCGCTCCGGCTGGGAGACGAGTGCGGTGGTGTTGAAGCCGAGGGGGTCGGTCTCCAGCTCCGTCAGTTTCGTCAGAATGCGGAGAGCCGCATCTCGGGGAATCTTCCGGAGCTCGGCCCGGGCCTCGGGGTGGAAGACGGTGCGGTACTCACTCACTGCGCGCCAGCGTCTCCCTCATGACGTCCTCGATCGGGATGCCGGCCGACCGGTTCGCCATGCGTTCGTCGATGATGCGGTTGATCTCGCGCTCTTCCCACTGCTGGTACTTGCGCAGGACCTCGATCGAGACGACGGCGGCGACTTCCTTGCCCCGCCGCGTGATGACCGTCGGCGTGTCGTCGCGGTCGGCCCGCTCGACGACCTCGGCCAAGTGCGCGCGGACGTCACGAATGGACTCTATGGGCAGCGGCTGTGTCATGCGCTCAACGGTACCGAGTGTGCCATGTGTACACAACGGCGCAGAGCTGGCGCAGCGCTGGCCCCGCCTCGCGCCGCGGCGCTGCCCGGCTTGGCGCCGTACGGGGCATCCGGGCCGTACCCGTGCCCCCAGCAGTCGTCCGCAAGGTTCCCGCACCCCCCGGCCCCGCCCCGCCGCGCGGTCACGCTCCGTATCCGTGCCTTCCGCGGGGTATGAGGGGATGTGCCCCGGGGCAGTGCTGGGTGCATGTGCGGGCGTCGCCTGATCACACGCCGCTGAGCTGCAATTCACCACATCTAGTGAATCCTTGGCCTTGAGTTGCGGATCACAACCATCGGTTGCCAAGCTGTTGCGGACTGTCAACTTGATGGGAGTGGCCGTGGCCTTCGGTGACCAGCCCGCATATCTCCGCGTCGCCGGTGATCTTCGCCAGAAGATCGTCGCAGGCGAGTTGCCGCCGCATACCCGGCTCCCCTCCCAAGCGCGCATTCGCGAGCAGTACGGGGTCTCGGACACCGTCGCCCTGGAGGCCCGCAAGGTGCTGATGGCCGAGGGGCTGGTCGAGGGCCGGTCCGGGTCGGGGACGTATGTGCGGGAGCAGCCCGTGCCGCGGGCGCTCGTGCGGACGGGGTACCGGTCGGTGGGAGATTCCACGCCGTTCCGGCAGGAGCAGGCCGACGACCGGGTCAAGGGGACCTGGGAGTCGCGCAGTGAGCAGGTGGCGGCCGGTGCCGATGTGGCGCGGCGGTTGCGCATCGCGGTCGGTGACCGGGTGATGCGGACGGGGTATCTCTTCCGGGCCGCGGGGGAGCCCGCCATGGTCTCCACCTCCTGGGAGCCGCTGGCCGTCACCGGGCGGACGCCCGTGATGCTGCCCGAGGAGGGGCCGCTGGCGGGCAAGGGGGTGGTCGAGCGGATGGCCGCCATCGATCTCATCGTGGACAACGTCACCGAGGAGGTCAGCGCGCGCCCCGGGCTGGCCGAGGAGGCACTGGCGCTCGGCGGGGTGCCCGGTCACTGCGTGCTGGTCGTCTCGCGCACGTATCTCGCGGGGGGCTGTCCGGTCGAGACGGCGGACATCGTCATGCTCGCCGAGCGGCACCGGGTCGCCTACCACCTGCCGGTGAAGTGAAGATGACGTGAAAGTGGCGCGGCCGTCCCGATAGCGATTCGAAGGCGGCGACGGAGAGTTGACGTCCGGAAATGCACCCTACGTCGGCTTGCGCCCATGGAAGAATATGCGCACTTTGGCCTAGCTTGTCCTGATTCGGCAAGGTGGATCTTTGTGTTGCAAACCTCACATACGCCCAGGTCAGAGCGTTTTTGCGGAACGGACCGCGCCAATTCGCTCGTACGATGGCGCGGTTTGTGTCGTGCCGTGGGGGAGTAGGAAGAAAAGGAGATCCGGGGCTTGAGTACCGAACAGGGTTCCCACTCGAATTACCGCCGGAGCTTGGGCACGGCGGCCCTGACGGCCGTCGGTCTCGGGTCGATCATCGGCTCCGGCTGGCTCTTCGGAGCCGAGCGAGCCGCCGCGCTGGCCGGTCCGGCCGCGATCCTCGCCTGGGTCATCGGCGCCGTCGTGGCGCTGACCATAGCCCTCACGTACACCGAGCTCGGCTCGATGTTCCCGAAGGCCGGCGGCATGGTGCGGTTCGGCCAGTACTCGCACGGCTCGCTGGCCGGGTACATGGCCGCCTGGGCCAACTGGATCGCCATCGTCTCCGTCATTCCCGGCGAGGCGACCGCGTCCATCCAGTACATGAGCTCGTGGGACTTCGGCTGGGCGCAGGGCCTGTTCGACGGCAAGGAGCTCACCGGCACCGGTCTGGCGTGCGCCAGCGTCCTGGTGGTCTTCTACTTCTTCCTGAACTGGTTCGCGATCACCCTGTTCGCCAAGACGAACAACGCGATCACCGTGTTCAAGGTCGTCGTGCCGGTGCTCACGGCGGGCGCGCTGATCTTCGCCCACTTCGACACGAGCAACGTCACCGACCACGGCGGATTCGCGCCGAACGGCTGGAGCGCCGTCTTCAGCGCCGTCGCCGTCGCGGGCATCGTCTGGGCCTTCAACGGCTTCCAGTCCCCGCTGAACATGGCCGCCGAGGCCCGTAACCCGGGCAAGTCGCTGCCGAAGGCCGTCATCGGCTCCATCCTGATCGCCCTGGTGATCTACATCGCCCTCCAGGTGGCCTTCCTGATGGCCGTCCCGGCCCAGGACCTCACCGCGGCCGGCGGCTGGAACGCGCTGGGCTACAAGTCCCCGCTGGCGGACCTCTCCATCGCCTGGGGCCTGAACTGGCTGGCGCTGCTGCTCTACGCGGACGCCTTCGTCTCCCCGTCCGGCACCGGCATGATCTACGCGGCCACCACCTCGCGCATGATCAACGGTGTCCAGGAGAACGGCCACCTGCCGAAGGTCTTCGGCAAGGTCGACCCCAAGACCGGTGTGCCGAAGCCGGCGCTGCTGCTCAACCTCGTGATCTCGTTCATCTTCCTGGCCGTCTTCCGCGGCTGGGGCTCGATAGCGGAGATCGTCGGTGTGGCCACGGTCATCTCGTACATCACCGGCCCCGTCGCCGTGATGTCGCTGCGCCGCATCGCGCCCGGCATGAAGCGCCCGGTCAAGCTGAAGGCCATGCCGGTCATCGCGCCCATAGCGATGATCTTCGGCTCCCTGGTCATGTACTGGGCGCGCTGGCCGCTGACGGGCAAGGTCATCTTCATCATGGCCATCGGCCTGCCGATCTGGGCCTGGTACGAGCTGCGCAAGCCGTGGGCCGAGCTCAAGCCGCACCTCAAGGCCGGCGCCTGGATGGTCACCTACCTGCTGGTCATGGCCTTCGTGTCCTGGGCCGGCGGCACCGAGTTCGGTGGCCAGGGCTATCTCGCCCAGGGCTGGGACATCGTCGTGGTCGTCCTGATCGCCCTCGTCTTCTATCTGTGGGGCGTGCGCAGCGCCTGGCGCAACCCCACCCTGGTGGAGGTCGAGAAGGAGATGACGGCCATGGCCGAGGCCGAGGAGCGCGAAGAGGCGGAACTCGCCAAGGCGGCCGAGAAGGAGGCGGCGAAGGCGTAGCCTTCCCGTTGCCGAACGCTGATTTGGCCACCCACGGATGCCCGTGGGTGGCCAAATGCGTACCTCTTCGTGAAAACCCGTATCCGCTGCGTAAAGGTCGGGCGTACGCTCGGGCATATGCGGACTGCGGTTTCTTCGGAAGGCGCCGACGGGCGTACGCCGGTGTGCGACGCCACAGCGGAAGGGCGGGGCGATGAATGAGACTGGACCGGTCCTGCCCTGGCTGGTGATCCGCCAGGACGAGAACGGCAACCGCTACCGCGTCGGCCGCTACGCCACGAAGACCGAGGCCGAGAAGGTGGCCGACCGGCTGGACACCCACGGTCACCCGCAGCTCTACATAGTCGAGCGCGTGGGGCGGGCTGTCTCCTAAGTCTCTCAAGGGGGCGGGCGGTCTCTTGGGAGGACGGGCGGTCTCGCTTGAGGACTCGTCGCGTCAGGACTCGTCGCGCGCGGTCTCCCGGTGCGTGCGCGTGGGCCCCCGGCACATAGGCTCCGCCCATGACGACGGTACGTGTGGTGGTGGGTGGAGCGGTCTTCGACCGGGGGCGGCTGCTCGCCGCGCGGCGCAGCGCCCCGCCCGAGCTGGCGGGTCGGTGGGAGCTGCCCGGTGGCAAGCTCGAGCCCGGCGAGAGCGCCCGGCAGGCGCTCGTGCGGGAGCTGCGCGAGGAGCTCGGCGTGGAGGTCGAGCCGCTCGCCCGTATCGACGGCGAGTGGCCCTTGAAGCCGCCGTACGTGCTTCATGTCTGGACGGCCCGGCTGCTGGCGGGTGAGGCCCGCCCGCTCCAGGACCACGACGAGCTGCGCTGGCTCACCCCGGACCGGGTGGGCGAGGTCGACTGGTTGGACCAGGACCGCCCCGCGGTGGCCGCCGCCGCCCGGTTGCTCAGCGCTGGAGTGACCGATTCCGATACGCCATCCGTGCCACAGGAGACGGTCCGGGACCACTGAGGAAGATAGTCAGACCCCAGATGCGGGTATGTGCTGATTATTCTCCCCAAATCCGGTCATACCGGTGGGGTCGCAGCGGTCTGGGAAGTGGTCGGCGTGAGCGACAGCGCAGGGACCTTGGCATCCACGCCCGGATTCGCCGAGTGGAGCTTCCCCGCCGAGCCGGGCGCCGTACGGACCGCCCGCACCCTGGTGCGCGACACCCTTGAGGAATGGGGCATGGCGGGCGTCACCGATGTGACGGTCCTGCTGGTCAGCGAGCTGGTCACCAATTCCCTGCGGTACGCGAGCGGCCCGATCGGCGTACGGATGTACTCGCACGCGGGCCCGGTCCTCCTCGTCGAGGTCTCCGACCCGCTGCCCGATCCGCCCCGCGAGCGCGTCGCCGAACCCGACGACGAGGGGGGCCGCGGACTGCAACTGGTGGCCCTCGCCTCCCGCCGCTGGGGAACCCGTCGCGGGAACACCGGCAAAACGGTGTGGTTCGAGCTGGGCTTGCCCGGTTAGGAACCCGGGGAGAAGACATAGCGGGTTGAGACCGTGCTGTGATCGTGAAGTCCGTGTTCCGAAGGGCCCCTGTGCTGGATACTCGGCCTTCTGATGCCGGTGCGAGCACATGAGCCGGAGGGGACGGGCACGTGAGCGAAAAGCCAGCGGGTACGGCGGGAGCGGGAACGCCGGGGGGACCGGATGCCGCAGCGATGTGGCAGAACAGTCCGCCGGGATCCCTCTACGACTACATTCGCGTGGCGTCCTTCTCCCTCGGGCCCGACGGGCGGATCGAGCAGTGGAGCGCGCGCGCGGCCGAGCTCTTCGGCATAGACGCCCGGCAGGCCGTCGGCAGAGACCCCCTCGAAGTGTTCGCCCCCGCCGTGCCGGGTCAACGCGGCGAGACAGGCGCCCCCTTCCTGGGCGAGGGCGGACTCGACGGCCGTGAGTGGACCGGCCTCGTCCCCTACCGGCGCGACGGCCACGAGCAGGGCCTCGCCGAGATCTATGTGATGCCCACCGAGAACGAGCGCGGTGAACGGGCCGCGCTCTGTGTGGCCGTTGACGTACGGGCCCTGCGGGCGATAGAGACCGACATCGCCGCCTCGGAGGCCGTTTTCGGTCAATCTCCCCTCGGCTTCTTCTTCTTCGGTACGGATTTGACGCTCCTTCGGGTCAACGAGAGCTTCGCCCAGACCTTCGGCCGCCCGGCCGGCTGGCACCGCGGCCGCACCCCGCACGACTTCCTGCCCCGCAACGAGGCCGACCGGCTGACCTCCGCGCTGCGCCAAGTCCTCGACAGCGGCAAGCCGGTGTCCGACATCCAGCTCGTCGGGCCCGTGCCCGGGCGCAGCGAGCGCCGCCGCTGGGCGGTGTCGCTGTACCGGCTGCACAGCGGCAGCGGGCGGCCGATCGGGGTGGCCGCGCTGGCCACGGACGTCACCGGCCGGCGCCGCGCGGAGCGCGAGGCCGCGGGCGTCCGCCGGAACCTGGCGCTGCTCAACGAGGCGGGCGCGCGGATCGGCAACTCCCTGGACCTGGAGACCACGGCGCGGGAGCTCCTCGACGTCGCTGTCCCGCAGTTCTGCGACCTGGCCTCCGTCGACCTCTACCAAGGTCTGCTCGTCGGTGACGAGGCGCCGCCCGGCCTCGCCGACGGCAGTGGTGAACTGCGGCGCGTCGCGTACGCCAGCGCCGTGTCCGGGGCGCCGGTCGACGGGACCGACAAGCCCATCCAGGTCGGCGAGGTGCACCGCTACCCCTTCCACTCGCCGTGCGCCGGGGCGCTGCGGACCGCGCACGTCCAGACCGTTCCGCGCCGGGAGAGCGAGGAGGGGCCCGAGCTGGGGGCGGTCGTGCAGTCGACCCTGGCCGTGCCGATGGTCGCCCGGGACACGGTCGTGGGACTGGTGCAGTTCTCCCGGACGAAGGGCAGCGAGCCGTTCGGCGAGCGGGACACCGCGCTGGCCGTGGAGCTGGCGGCGCGCGCGGCCGTCTGCATCGACAACGCGTGGCTGTACCGGCGCGAGCACGAGCGGGCGCTGATACTCCAGCGCAGCCTGCTGCCGCCCGGCGCCCCGGAGGCGGCCGGGCTGGAGATCGCCGCCCGCTACCTCCCCGGCAATACGGCCACCGAGGTGGGCGGCGACTGGTTCGACGTCATCGAGCTGCCCGGGCACCGCACGGCTCTCGTCGTCGGTGACGTCATGGGGCGCGGCCTGCGGGCCGCCGTCGCCATGGGTGAGCTGCGCACGGCCGTACGGACCCTCGCCATGCTCGACCTGGAGCCGGCCGAGGTGCTCTCCGCGCTGGACGAGATCGCCCACGGTCTGGGCACGCCCGGCGGTAAGCAGTCCGCCTCGCGCGGGGTGCGGGGCAGCGTGCGGGCTGCGGACCTCTCCGAGGTGTACCTGGCGACGTGCGTCTACGCCGTGTACGACCCCGTGACCCGGCGGGCCACGGTCGCCAACGCCGGGCACCTGCCGCCGGTGCTGGTCGAGGCGGGCCGGCCCGCACGGCTGCTGGACGTCCTGCCGGGCATGCCGCTCGGCGTCGGGGGCGAGCCGTTCGAGGAGACCGATATCGAGCTGCCGGACGGCGCGCTGCTGGCCCTCTACACCGACGGCCTGGTCGAGTCCCGTGACCACCCGCTCGACGAGGGCCTCCAGGCCTTCCGCGACGCCCTCACCGACCCCTCCCGCCCGCTGGAGGAGGTCTGCGACCACGTGCTGAGCGCGCTGGACACGCACCACGGCGAGGACGACATCGCGCTCCTCATGGCGCGGCTGCGGGGACTGCCCGAGACGCATGTGGGCGACTGGACGCTCCCGCCCGAGGCCCGCTCGGTGGCGCGGGCACGCGAGATGGCCCGCGACCAGCTGCGGGCGTGGGACATGGAAGACCTGGTGGACACCACCGAGCTGCTGGTCAGCGAGCTGGTGACGAACGCCCTGCGGTACGGGGAGGGGGAGATCCGCCTCCGGCTGCTCCTGGACCGCACCCTGGTGTGCGAGGTGTGGGACGGCGGCCTCGTCCAGCCGCGCCGCCGCCGGGCCCGCGACACGGACGAGGGCGGCCGGGGCCTTCAGCTCGTCGGCCTCCTCAGTGCGGCCTGGGGCAGCCGCCGCACCCCGATAGGCAAGACGGTCTGGTTCGAGCTCGCCCTCCCTGACGGTGACACCCCGCCGCCGGACGCGGTGGAGGCGCTGCTGAGCCTGTACTGAAGGCGCCGCCCGGCCCCGCCTCAGCCCGCCAGCCGTCCCCGGGTCGCCCCGCCGCCGAAGGACGCGGGGAGGAGGCCCGCGAGGATGATGCCGCCGAGGAGGGCGCCGCCCAGGGCGCGGGTGGGGCGGGGGGTCGCCGGATCGTAGGGCTGGCCGTAGCTGCCGACGTCGTGTTCGGCGAGGGCCCGGGCCTGGCGGGCCAGGGAGTCCGCCTCCCCCGTCTCGTGCAGGGCGGCGGCCCCGTCCGTCCTGCCCAGGGACTCGGCGAGGGCCAGATGCCGCTCGGCCTCGGCCAGCCGGGTGCGGGCGCGGCTGCCGACCGCGCCCCGGTGGGTGCTGATGAAGTCCCGGGCCGCCGCCACCTCGCCCCGCGTGGCGGGCATCGCCCGCGCGAGTCGTGCCCGTCGGCGCTGCTCGCTCCGGCCCGGCGGCATCCCGGAGACCGCGTCGAGCAGCGCCGCCGACTCCTCGACCCGGCGTAGCAGGGTCCCGGGGTCGTAGCGCCCGGTCGCCATCTCCCGCTCCGCCTCGGCCAGCACCTCGGTGGCCCGTGCGGCCCGTCGGTCGAGGTCCGCCGCCGGGATCGGGGCGGCCTTGGCGTCGGCGAGGGCGGCGCGCAGCCGTGCGGTCGCCCCGGTGAGTTCGCTCGTGCGCCGCAGCACGGCGGTGGTGAGGGTGCGGGCCTGGGACAGGGCGGCCTCGGCGGCCCGCAGGGAGATGGCCGCCCGGTCGCCGTCTCGGGCGGTCAGGGCGCCGCGGGCCTCGGTGAGGGCGGCGGTGGCGAAGGCGAGACGGTCACGGGCCTCGGCGGGGTGGCGGGCGACGGTGTCGATCGCGCTGTCGGCGCAGCGGTGGGCGAGGGAGGCGAGCGCGGCCTCGGCCGCGTCGAGGCGGGGTGTGAGGGCCTTGGCGGCGGCCTCGGCCCGGGCGAGTATCCCGGCGCCGTTGACCTTGATGTCGCGCAGCCGGTCGAAGGCCTCGGACTCGGCGTCGAGGCGCCGGTTGGCGCTGGTGCAGCGGGAGCAGATCTCGTCCAGCGCGTGGCGGCGGATCTCCTCCTCCTCGTACGGGTTGTCGTCCAGCCACTGCCGCAGCCGGAAGGCGTCGGACAGCTCGCCCCGCGCGTAGGCCACGGCCTCGGCGAACGGGCGGGTCACCGCGACCCCCAATTGGGCCCTGGCGAAGAGGAGTTCCTCGGCGCTGGTGCGGACCGCGTCGTCCGTTCCGACGAGGTTCCGTGCGGCCTCGGTGTCCAGCTCGGGGAGCGGTGTCAGCGGTTGGGCCATTCGGGCGAGGCCGGGCGGGGTGCTCGTGGCGAGGACCGGTGGCCGGCTCCCGGCGCGGCGGCGGGCCGCGCGCCGGGAGCAGACGTACAGGCCGGTCAGGCAGGCCCCGGCGGCCAGGGCCGTCGGCAGCCACACCCGGCGGTTGCCGGGGACGAGGCCGCCGCCGGGGTCGCTGTTGCCGGGGACGATGACGGGCGCCCGGACCCGTTCCCCGCGCAGCACCGCCCGGTAGCCGTCCGCGGCGCCGATGGCGGCGCCCGCCCAGTCGTGGCCCTTGACAGCGGGGGCGATGGCGGTGTCGGCGACCTCGGAGAGCTGGTCCTGGCGGAAGCCGGAGTCCGTGGCGGCCGAGACGGCGTAGCGGCGCACATGGGTGCCGACGGCGAGCAGCACGTCGCGCGGGCCGAGGCCGTTGCGGTCGGCGGTGGCGTCCGCCCAGTCGTGGCCGTCGCGGCCGGAGAAGTCACGTACGTAGGTCACGTACAGCCGCATCCGGTGCTCGGCGTGGAGCCGGCCGAGAGCGGCTTCGACCTGGTGGCGGCGCTGGCCGAGGGCGCCGACGGTGTCGGTGATCCGCCCGGGGGAGTCCAGGTCGAGGGGGGTGTCGGCGCGTGCGGACGCCATCGGCGGGAGCAGCAGGACGCACAGCGCGAGGAGGGCGCCGACGACGGCCCAGCCTGCCGCCCTCGGCCCGTCCCGCCTCGAAAGCTGCGTCACATTTCGGAGCGTATGGCCGTATCGTCCGGCCCGCTACCGGGAGGTCCGGGCCGTCCACGCACCGTGGCGGGGCCGCCGAGCGGGGCGGGCGCCGCCCCGCTCGCGCGGCTTCCTCAGGGCTCGCGCCGGCGGATCTTGTTCCCGAGCCAGACCAGCGGGTCGTACTTGCGGTCCACCGCCCGTTCCTTCAGCGGGATCAGCGCATTGTCGGTGATCTTGATGTGCTCGGGGCAGACCTCCGTGCAGCATTTGGTGATGTTGCAGTAGCCGAGCCCGTGCTCGTCCTGTGCCGTCCGCTTGCGGTCGAGGCCCGCCTCCGCCGCCGCGTCCAGCGGGTGCATGTCCAGCTCGGCGACGCGCATCAGGAAGCGCGGCCCGGCGAAGGCGGTCTTGTTCTCCTCGTGGTCACGCACCACGTGACACGTGTCCTGACACAGGAAGCACTCGATGCACTTGCGGAACTCCTGTGAGCGGTTCACGTCCTCCTGCCGCATCCGGTACTCGCCCGGTGCCAGCTTCGCCGGTGGGACGAAGGCCGGGATCTCCCGCGCCTTGGCGTAGTTGAAGGACACGTCCGTGACCAGGTCCCGGACCACGGGGAAGGCCCGCAGCGGGGTGACCGTGATCGTCTCCGTCCGGTCGAAGACGGACATCCGCGTCATGCACAGCAGCCGCGGCCTGCCGTTGATCTCGGCGCTGCAGGAACCGCACTTTCCCGCCTTGCAGTTCCAGCGCACGGCCAGGTCAGGGGCCTGGGTGGCCTGGATGCGGTGGATGATGTCCAGGACGACCTCGCCGTCGTTGACCTCCACCGTGAAGTCGGCCGGGCCGCCGCCGTCCGCGTCGCCCCGCCACACCTTGAAGTGGGCCTCGTACGAGCTCACTCAGGTCAGCTCCTCGTCCGTCAGGTACTTCGCCAACTCGTCCTTCTCGAACAGCCCGAGAAGATCCGCGCGGATGGGCCGGGTCTCCCGGCGCTCCAGCCGGATCCGGCCGAGCGCCGGATCACCGGTCGCCGGTTCGGCCGGGCCGCCGGACAGCCGGCACACGAGATTGACCCGGCGCCAGCGCCGCTCCATGTCCGGGTAGTCGTCGCGGGTGTGACCGCCGCGGCTCTCCCGGCGCTCCAGGGCCGCCCGCGCCACGCACTCGCTGACCAGCAGCATGTTCCGCAGATCGATGGCCAGGTGCCAGCCGGGGTTGAACTGCCGGTGCCCCTCGACCCCGGCGCGCCCCGCCCGGTCCCGCAGCTGCGCCAGCTTCTCCAGCGCCTGACGCATCTCGGGCTCCCGCCGGATGATGCCGACGAGGTCGTTCATCGTCTGCTGGAGCTCCTGGTGCAGGGTGTACGGATTCTCCGGCGGGCGCCCCGGCTCGATGCCCGGCGGGGAACCCTCCGCGCTGAACGGGCGCAGCGCCTCCGCCTCCGCGAGGTCGATGTCGGACCCGGCGGGTGCGGGGCGGTCCGCACTCGCGTGCCCGGTGGCGTACTCCGCCGCGTGCAGTCCCGCACGGCGGCCGAAGACCAGCAGATCGGAGAGGGAATTCCCGCCGAGCCGGTTGGAGCCGTGCATACCGCCCGCGACCTCGCCCGCCGCGAACAGGCCCGGGACGCCGACGGCGGCCGTGGTGTCCGGGTCGACGTCGACGCCGCCCATCACGTAGTGGCAGGTGGGGCCGACCTCCATGGGCTCGGCCGTGATGTCCACGTCCGCCAGCTCCTTGAACTGGTGGTGCATGGAGGGCAGCTTGCGCTTGATGACCTCGGCGGGCAGCCGGGTCGACACGTCCAGGAACACCCCGCCGTGCGGTGAGCCCCGCCCGGCCTTGACCTCGGAGTTGATCGCACGGGCCACCTCGTCACGGGGCAGCAGCTCGGGCGGCCGACGGTTGTTCGCCTGGTCCTCGTACCAGCGGTCGCCCTCCTCCTCGGACTGGGCGTACTTCTCCTTGAAGATGTCGGGCACGTAGTCGAACATGAAGCGTTTGCCGTCGCTGTTGCGCAGCACCCCGCCGTCGCCCCGGACCGATTCGGTGACCAGGATGCCCTTCACCGACGGCGGCCAGACCATCCCCGTGGGGTGGAACTGCACGAACTCCATGTTGACCAGCGACGCCCCGGCGAGCAGCGCGAGCGCGTGCCCGTCGCCGGTGTACTCCCAGGAGTTGGACGTCACCTTGAAGGACTTGCCGATGCCGCCGGTGGCCAGGACCACCGAGGGCGCCTCCATGACGAAGAAGCGCCCGGACTCCCGCTCGTAGCCGAAGACGCCCGAGACCCGTTCGCCGTTCTCCTCCTTCAGCACCCGGGTGACCGTGCACTCCTGGAAGACCTTCAGCCGCGCCTCGTGATCGCCGAACTCCCGCTCGTCCTCCTGCTGGAGCGAGACGATCTTCTGCTGGAGGGTGCGGATCAGCTCCAGCCCCGTGCGGTCGCCGACGTGCGCGAGCCGGGGGAATTCATGGCCGCCGAAGTTGCGCTGGGAGATCCGCCCGTCGGGCGTGCGGTCGAAGAGCGCGCCCCAGGTCTCGAGCTCCCAGACCCGGTCGGGAGCCTCCTGCGCGTGCAGCTCCGCCATCCGCCACTGGTTGAGGAACTTCCCGCCACGCATCGTGTCGCGGAAGTGGACCTGCCAGTTGTCGCCCGCGTTGACGTTGCCCATGCTGGCGGCGATGCCGCCCTCGGCCATCACCGTATGGGCCTTGCCGAACAGCGATTTGCAGATGACGGCCGTCCGCGCGCCCTGCTCGCGGGCCTCGATCGCCGCGCGCAGGCCGGCGCCGCCCGCGCCGACCACGACGACGTCCCAGGACTGCCGGTCGACTTGCGTCATCAGATGTGTCCCTCTCCTAGAAGAAGCGCGGATCGTCGAAGGCGCCCGTGGCGAGCAGATAGACGTAGAAGTCGGCCACCGCCACGCTGATCAGGGAGGCCCAGGCGAGCAGCGCGTGCCGTGCGTTGAGCTTCGAGACCCAGCCCCACAGGCGGTAGCGGACGGGGTGCTTGGAGAAGTGCTTGAGCCGGCCGCCGACGATGTGCCGGCAGGAGTGGCAGGAGAGGGTGTACGCCCAGATCAGTGCGACGTTGACGAGCAGGATCAGGGAGCCCAGGCCCATGTGGCCCCACGCGTAGTGCTCGTCACGGAAGCCGAGCACGGTGTCGTAGGTGAGGATCCCGGCGACCAGCACCGCGAAGTAGAAGAAGTAGCGGTGGACGTTCTGGAGGATCAGCGGGAGGCGGGTCTCACCGCTGTACGTCCGGTGCGGCTCGGCGACGGCGCAGGCGGGGGGCGAGGCCCAGAAGCCCCGGTAGTACGCCTTGCGGTAGTAGTAGCAGGTCAGCCGGAAGCCGAGGGGGAAGATCAGGATCAGCAGGGCGGGGGACAGGCCCCACCACGCGCCGAAGATCTCCCAGTTGGGGCCGCCGCGCATCGGCACGCAGTTCTCCGCCAGACAGGGCGAGTAGAACGGCGAGACATAGGGCGCCGCGTAGTAGTCGGTGTCGGCGAAGGCGCGCCAGGTGGAGTAGACGATGAAGGCGAACAGCCCGGCGGCCGTGCCGGCGGGCGCCAGCCACCAGCGGTCACGGCGCAGATGGCGGTCCGGGATCGCGGCGCGCGAGGGGTGGTGGACGCCGCCGCGCGCGCGGTCACCGGCGGTGACGGCGGGGGCCGCGTTGGTTTCGGGCTCGGTACCAGTGGCCAAGAGGGACTCCGGGGAGGAGCGAGGGGTGGGCGGTGCCTTCCGTGTCGGAACGGACCGCGGTCGTCAGGGCGCGCGCCGGTCGCGGGCCCCGAGGCCCTCGTCGTCCTCGGCGTCCGACCACAGCGAGCGGTCGTACGGGGTGTCGGGGATCGTCACCTTCTGCGGGGCCGGCCGCTCGGCCGGCGGGGTGCCGCGCAGCAGCGCGAAGCTCTCCCGCAGATGGCTCGCGTCGGTGCGTACCCGTCGCATGTCCAGGCCGCCCGGGTCCAGGTCCTTCTCCAGCTGCCCGAGCGAGCGGTCGAGATCGTCCAAAGAGCGCTGAACGGCCGTCAAGTCGTCATTCAAGGACATGGTTTGCCCTCACTTCCGCGGTCGGCGGTCGGCTGTTGCGGGTGGAGACGCTGATGCGACTGAGAGTGTCGCGCGTCACAGCCCTCCAGGGGAAGATAGCCGCCGTGATCTCCCGTTCGCGGGATCATTCGCCGTGCGACCGCCCTTCGCCGAGCCGTTCGACCAGGCGGGTGGCGTGTTCGCCGACGGCGCCGTGTCGGCCCGGCTTCCCGCGGACCGTCGCATTCAGTGGTGGGCAGTAGATGCGATCAGCGGCGCATTACGCCGAATGAACGATCCCGGCCCAGTCCGGCGGAGGTATCACCATGGCCCCCCTCTCGACCCGCCCCCGGTCCCGTCCTCGCCGCTCCGTCCTTCTGCTCGCGGGTGTGCTGCTCCCGCTGCCCGTCCTCGGCGGCTGCGGCGCGGGTGACAGCGGCGACGACCGGGCGGGGGCGCCGCGGGACATCGCCGCGCTCCCGCCCGCCCAGACCGCTGGGAACGGCACGCTGAACTGGGCGGTGGACGCCCTGCCCGGCACCTTGAACGCCTTCCAGGCCGACGCGGACGACGCCACCCAGCGCGTCGCGGGGGCCGTGCTGCCCGCCCTGTTCACCATGGACGAGCGGGGGCGCCCGCAGCGCGACGGGGACTTCCTGAGGTCGGCGGAGGTCGTCCAGCGCGAGCCCCGGCAGGTCGTCGTCTACAAGCTCAACCCCAAGGCGGTGTGGAGCGACGGGCGGGCGATCGGCGTGGAGGACTTCGAGGCGCAGTGGAAGGCCCTGCGCGGCAAGGACAGCGCGTACTGGACGGCCCGGAACGCGGGCTACGACCGGATCGACCGGATCGAGCGGGGCGCGGACGCCCACGAGGTCAAGGTCACCTTCGCGAAGCCCTACGCCGACTGGCCCGCGCTCTTCACCCCCCTGTACCCCAAGAGCGTCATGGGCAACGGGAACGCCTTCAACGACGGCGCCCGCAATGAGCTGAAGACCGTCGCGGGCCCCTTCAAGATGGGCGCGCGGGACAACAAGGAGGGCACGCTCACCCTCGAACGCAACCCGAAGTGGTGGGGCGACCGGGCTCGGCTGGACAAGCTCGTCCTGCGGGCCGTGCCGCGCGGGGAGCGGGCCGACGCGCTCGCCAAGGGCCTGCTCGACCTGGCCGACATCACCCCGGCGGACGCCGCCCGGATCACCCTGGCCAACAACCCGCCGAAGAAGGACACCGCGGCGTCGAAGGGCAAGCCCGCCCTGGACGACCCGCCCCGGGACGCCGCGACCGCCGGGCTGCGCAAGGTGACCGTCCGTAAATCCCTGGAGCCCGCCTACACCCAGCTCGCGCTCAACGGCTCCACCGGCCCGCTCGCCGACGAGCGGGTGCGCAAGGCGGTGGCCCGGGCCATCGACCGCAGGGCGCTGGCCGAGTCCGTGCTGGGCCCCCTGGGGCTGCCCGCCGAGCCGCTCGGCAGCCATGTGCTGCTGGCCGGCCAGGACGGTTACGAGGACAACAGCGACGCCATCGGCGGCAAGGACGCCCAGGCGGCCCGGTCGCTGCTGGCCGACGCGGGCTGGCGGGAGAAGGGGGCGGGGCGCGGCACGAAGGCTACTGGCAACCCCGCCGACGCGGCCGGGAAGGACTCGACGGGTAAGGACGGGGCCGGGAAGGGCTCGGCCGGTAAGGAAGAGGACCCGAAGAGCGACCGGGACGGCGGCAAGGCGGCCCCCGCGGCCCCGGCCCGGATCAAGAACGGCAAGAAGCTCACCCTGCGCTTCGTCGTGCCGGACGGCGCCGGTACCGAGCCGCTGCACGGGGTCGCCGACGGGATCGCCCGGCAGCTGGCCGCGGTCGGCGTCGGCACGAAGATCACCAAGGTCGACGGCGGCGGCTACTTCAAGGACCACATCGCGGCCGGCGACTACGACCTGGCCCTCTACTCCTGGCCCGCCACCGCCTTCCCGGCCACCGACGCCCGCCCGGTCTTCGCCAAGCCGCAGCCCGCCGCCGACGGCTCGTTGCTGGTGGAGCAGAACTACACCCGGGTCGGCACGGACCAGATCGACCAATTGTTCGACCAGGCTTCCACCGAGCTGGACGCCGACGCCTCCCGTGATCTGATCGCCCGCGCGGACGCCCGGATCTGGGCCGCGGCCGGGTCGATCCCCCTCTTTCAGCGCCCGGAGCTGACGGGGGTCCGCAAGACGGTGGTCAACGCCGGCGCCTTCGGTCTCGCCACTCCCCGGTACCAGGACCTCGGTTTCCGGGCACAAACGGCTGGGTAGATACTCCACTTCCCCGGAGTAACCCCAGGTCAGAGGTGCTCCCAGCGGGCTGGGGAGGCTGTAGTCGGCTCGGCCCCGTACCATGGAGAGTGGCCGTGGCGTGTTCTGCCCGGCGGGCGCGCGTACCGGACCGTACGCGACGCCATCCTCAACCCGGGAGAAGCGCCGCAAGTATGCCCACCCGCCACGACATTCGTAACGTCGCCATCGTCGCCCACGTCGACCACGGCAAGACGACCATCGTCGACGCCATGCTCAAGCAGGCCGGCGCCTTCGCCGCGCACGCCGCCGAGTCCCTCGACGACCGCATGATGGACAGCAACGACCTGGAGCGTGAGAAGGGCATCACGATCCTGGCCAAGAACACGGCGGTCAAGTACCACCCGAAGGACGGTGGCGACCCGATCACGATCAACATCATCGACACCCCCGGCCACGCCGACTTCGGTGGCGAGGTCGAGCGTGGTCTGTCGATGGTGGACGCGGTCGTGCTGCTGGTCGACGCCTCCGAGGGCCCGCTGCCGCAGACCCGCTTCGTGCTGCGCAAGGCGCTCGCCAAGCGGCTGCCCGTCATCCTGTGCATCAACAAGACGGACCGCCCGGACTCCCGCATCGACGAGGTCGTCAACGAGACGTACGACCTCTTCCTCGACCTGGACGCCGACGAGGACCAGATCGAGTTCCCGATCGTCTACGCCTGCGGCCGTGACGGCATCGCCTCGCTGACCAAGCCGGAGGACGGCACCGTCCCCGCCGACAGCGAGAACCTGGAGCCGTTCTTCTCCACCATCCTGGAGCACGTCCCGGCCCCGACGTACGAGGACGAGGCGCCGCTGCAGGCCCACGTCACCAACCTCGACGCCGACAACTTCCTCGGCCGTATCGCGCTGCTCCGCGTCGAGCAGGGCGAGCTGCGCAAGGGCCAGACCGTCGCGTGGATCAAGCGTGACGGCACGGTGTCCAACGTCCGCATCACCGAGCTGATGATGACCGAGGCCCTCACCCGCAAGCCCGCCGAGGTGGCCGGCCCGGGTGACATCTGCGCCGTCGCCGGTATCCCCGACATCATGATCGGCGAGACCCTGGCCGACCCGGAGAACCCGATCGCGCTGCCGCTGATCACGGTCGACGAGCCCGCGATCTCCATGACCATCGGCACCAACACCTCGCCGCTGGTCGGCCGCGGTGGCACGGGCAAGGGCGCGGACGCCAAGTCCGCGGTCAAGGACCGCAAGGTCACCGCCCGCCAGGTCAAGGACCGTCTGGACCGCGAGCTGATCGGTAACGTCTCGCTGCGCGTCCTGGACACCGAGCGCCCCGACGCCTGGGAGGTGCAGGGCCGCGGTGAGCTGGCGCTGGCCATCCTGGTCGAGCAGATGCGCCGCGAGGGCTTCGAGATGACCATCGGCAAGCCGCAGGTCGTCACCAAGCAGGTCGACGGCAAGACCTACGAGCCGGTCGAGCGCCTCACGGTCGACGTGCCCGAGGAGCACATGGGCGCGGTCACGCAGCTCATGGGCACCCGCAAGGGCCGCATGGACAACATGTCCAACCACGGCTCCGGCTGGGTCCGCATGGAGTTCGTCGTCCCGTCCCGTGGCCTCATCGGCTTCCGTACGGAGTTCCTGACGAACACCCGCGGCACCGGTATCGCCCACTCCATCCACGAGGGCCACGAGCCGTGGTTCGGCGAGCTCAAGACCCGTAACAACGGCTCCCTGGTCGCCGACCGCGCCGGTGCCGTCACCGCCTTCGCGATGACGAACCTCCAGGAGCGCGGTGTGCTCTTCACCGACCCGGGCACCGAGGTGTACGAGGGCATGATCGTCGGCGAGAACTCGCGCGCCGATGACATGGACGTCAACATCACCAAGGAGAAGAAGCTCACCAACATGCGCTCCTCCTCCGCCGACTCCTTCGAGGCGATCGTCCCGCCGCGCAAGCTGTCGCTGGAGCAGTCCCTGGAGTTCTGCCGCGACGACGAGTGCGTCGAGGTGACCCCGGAGGCGGTCCGCATCCGCAAGGTCGTCCTGGACCAGAAGGAGCGCGGCCGCACGGCTTCCCGCGCGAAGCGCTAAGGGACACGGCGCCAGGCGCCGGCCCTTCTGTGCATCCCGCCCGGTCCGCCGGGTGGCCTCGAGGCCCGGGGCCCCGCTACTCGTAGCGGTGGCCCCGGGCCTCTGGCATGCTCGGGGGCCGGATGGCAACGGATTATCCGTCAGGTTTACCCCTCCGGACGTCCGGTGAGCGGACGGGAAAATCCGTAACTCGTGTTAACAGTCCGTTTCGCGTGTGTCTGTCTGTGATCACTTTGTCCGGATTTAAAGCCTCCGGGTGTGATCGATGTGACCAAAGCGAGACCCTTTAAGTGTGGTTTACAAGGCGGTCCTACTTAATAGTTGGGTTCACTGAGCTCGGGTCAACGGGTCACGCGCTGTGGGGAGCGCCGACTCACGAGCACACTCGGGGTGCCGGTTCCGTCTCCGCTGTCAGGGGTGTCAGCGTGGGGCCGGTGCCTCTCTTGTAGTGATAAGTGGACTCCTGAGGAGGCATTCCCATGCGCGGTGCCAAGAGCGCCAAGTGGGTCACGGGCGCGATAGTCGTGGCCATGGCTGCGACCGCCTGCGGCGGCGACAAGAGCGACAGCGGAAGCGGTCTGACCGATGGCAAGGTCGACCCCAACGGCACGCTGGTCGTTCAGACCAGTGAGCCGCAGAACCCGCTGCAGCCCGCGAACGCCAAGGAGAGCCAGGGCCACCGCGTCCTGAAGAGCCTCTTCTCCGGCCTGGTGACGTACGAGCCCGGCACCGGCAAGATCCGGAACATCAACGCCGAGTCCGTCACCTCCTCGGACGCCCAGCACTGGACCGTCAAGCTCAAGCCGGGCTGGAAGTTCCACAACGGTGAGCCCGTGACCGCCAAGTCCTACGTGGACTCCTGGAACTGGTCGGCCAACACCAAGAACAACCAGATCAATTCGCAGTGGTTCTCCGACATCGAGGGCTACGACGACGTCCACCCGGCCAAGGGTGAGGGCGACCCGAAGTCCGACAAGATGTCGGGCCTCAAGGTCGTCAGCGACACCGAGTTCACCATCGCGCTCAAGTCGAAGGTCTCGTACTTCAACTACAAGCTCGGTTACTCGGTCTGGTACCCGCTGCCCGACGCGTTCTTCAAGAACCCCAAGGTGTACGGCCAGAAGCCCGTCGGCAACGGCCCGTACAAGTTCGAGTCCTGGGACCACAACGACAAGATCGTCGTGAAGCGCTTCGACGGCTACCAGGGCCCGGACAAGGCGAAGAACGGCGGCATCACCTTCAAGAACTACACGACCGCCGACGCCGCCTACAACGACCTGCGGTCGAACAACCTCGACTGGGTCGAGCAGATCCCCGACACCTCGCTGACCAACTACAAGCAGGACCTCGGCGACCGGGCGATCACCAACGAGTACTCGGCGATCCAGGACGTCGCGTTCGCCTTCTACACCGACCAGTGGAAGAGCATCAACCCGAAGGTCCTCACCGGCCTGTCGATGGCGATCGACCGCGACACGATCACCAAGACCACGCTGCACGGCTCCCGCGTCCCGGCGACCAGCTTCGTCGCCAAGGGTGTCATCGGCTACCAGGCCAACTCCTGTGGCGAGGCCTGCACGTTCAACCCCGAGAAGGCCAAGCAGTACATCAAGGACGGCGGCGGCGTCCCCGGCAACAAGATCTCCATCCAGTACAACGCCGACCAGCCGCACAAGACCTGGGTCGACGCGGTGTGCAACAGCATCCGTAAGTCCACCGGTATCGAGTGCGTCGGCGACTCCAAGCCGAACTTCAAGGCCGACCTCGACCAGCGTGAGAAGAAGCAGGTCAAGTCGATGTACCGGTCCGGCTGGGTGCTGGACTACCCGGTCAACGCCAACTTCCTGCGTGACCTCTACGGCTCCAAGGCCGACGGCAACCAGGGTGGTTACGAGAACAAGGAGTTCGACGAGCTGGCCGCCAAGGCCGACCAGGCGAACACCCTCGACGAGACTGTGAAGCTCTACCAGGAGGCTGAGAAGACCCTGGCCAAGAAGCTCCCGGTCATCCCCCTCTGGTACTACGCGACCAACGCCGGTCAGTCCACGAAGGTCTACGGCAAGATGCCGTACGGCCAGGACGGTGACCCCATCCTCACCGACGTTCAGGTGAAGCAGAAGTAACCCAGGGACAACCGTTGAGGCCGGTGCCGCCGCATACGTCGGCGGCACCGGCGCACCCGCGAGCGTTAGCGCCATCCTCCTCCACCCGCAGGGGCACATGCGTCCGACGCCGCGGATGCGACTGACATGGAGGCGACATGGGGCGCTACGTCGCGAGGCGACTGCTCCAGATGATCCCGGTGTTCATCGGGACCACTCTGCTGATCTTTCTCATGGTGCATGTGCTGCCCGGCGACCCGATCAAGGCGCTGTGGGGCGACAAGGCGGCGGACCCCGCCCAGGTCGCGGTGCTGCGCCATAAGTTCGGGCTCGACCTGCCCTTGTGGCAGCAATACACCAATTACATGGCCGACCTCTTCCAGGGGAAGTTCGGCGAGACCTTCGGCGGCCGTCAGGTCTCCGACCTCATGGCGGAGTCCTTCCCGGTCACCATCCGGCTGGCGCTCGTCGCGTTCGTCATCGAGGTGATCCTCGGCATCACCCTCGGCGTCTTCGCCGGGCTCAAGGCCGGCAAGGCCGTCGACACCGCCGTGCTGATCTTCACCCTGCTGGTGATCTCGGTGCCGGTCTTCGTCCTCGGCTACATCTTCCAGACGGTCTTCGCGACCGAACTCGGGTGGGTGACACCGAGCGTCCAGGACTCCGAGGACTTCACCCAGTTGATCCTCCCGGGTGCCGTGCTGGGCTCACTGTCGCTCGCCTATGTGGCGCGGCTGACCCGCACCACCATCAGCGAGAACGTCCGCTCCGACTACATGCGCACCGCGCTCGCCAAGGGCCTGCCCCGGCGGCGCATCGTGGGTGTGCACCTGCTGCGCAACTCGCTGATCCCCGTCGTCACCTTCCTCGGTACGGACATCGGCGCCCTGATGGGCGGCGCGATCGTCACCGAGGGCATCTTCAACGTGCAGGGCATCGGCCAGCAGCTGTACCGGGCGGTCAGCCAGGGCGAGGGCACGACCACCGTCGGGATCGTCACCGTCCTGGTCATCGTCTTCCTGTTCACCAGCCTGATCGTCGACCTGCTCTACGCGGTCCTGGACCCGAGGATCCGGTATGCCTGACGTGACCAAGACCCCGGCCGCCTCCGACACCGTCCTCACCTCGGACGAGACGGTCGCGGCGAACGTGCCCGCGGTGCCCGCCACCGGCAAGCCGCGCAGCCTGTGGAGCGACGCCTGGCAGCAGCTGCGCCGCAATCCCCTCTTCGTCATCTCCGCGCTGCTGATCGTGCTGCTGCTGGTGATGGCGATCGTCCCCACGCTGTTCACCAGCGTGGACCCGCGCAGCGGCGATCTGACGAACCACTTCATGTCCAAGCCGGAGTGGGGCCACGTCTTCTCGCCCGAGTGGTTCGGCTACGACAAGCAGGGCCGCAGCATCTACGCGCGTGTCATCTACGGCGCCCGCGCCTCGATCAGCGTCGGCGTGCTCGTCACCCTCGCGGTCACGATCCTCGGCGGACTGATCGGCATGCTCGCCGGCTACTACGGTGGCTGGATCGACTCGGTGCTGTCCCGCTTCACCGACATCTTCTTCGGCATCCCCTTCTTCCTCGGTGCCATGGTCATCCTGACCTCGTTCACCGACCGGGAGCTGTGGGTGGTGGCCGGGTCCATGGCGTTCCTCGGCTGGACGCAGATCGCCCGCGTCATGCGCGGTTCGGTGATCACCACCAAGCAGTCCGACTATGTGACGGCCGCTCGCGCGCTCGGCGCGGGCACCGGGCGGATCCTGTTCCGGCACATCCTGCCGAACGCGATCGCCCCCGTCATCGTCGTCGCCACGATCGCCCTGGGCGGCTACATCGCCGCCGAGGCCACGCTGTCGTACCTGGGTCTCGGCCTCGCCGACCCGACGATCTCGTGGGGCATCGACATCTCGGACGCCAAGGACGCACTGCGGGACGCCCCGCACGTCATGTTCTTCCCCGCCGGCATGCTCTGCCTCACGGTGCTCGCGTTCATCATGCTCGGCGACGCGGTGCGCGACGCCCTCGACCCCAAGCTGCGCTGAGGGAGGCGTAACCGTGACCACTCTTGAGAAGACCGCGAACGTCCCCGAACCCCGTTCGGCCGACGACGCGAGCACTCCGCTGCTCGAAGTCCGCGACCTGCACGTGGAGTTCCACACCCGCGAGGGTGTCGCCAAGGCCGTCAACGGTGTGAACTACACCGTCGACGCCGGCGAGACCCTGGCCGTGCTCGGCGAGTCCGGCTCGGGCAAGTCCGTGACCGCGCAGGCGATCATGGGCATCCTCGACATGCCGCCCGGCAAGATTCCGCAGGGCCAGATCCTCTACCGCGGCCAGGACATGCTCACCATGTCGGGCGAGGAGCGGCGGCAGATCCGCGGCCGGAAGATCGCCATGATCTTCCAGGACGCGCTGTCCTCGCTCAACCCCGTCCTGAGCGTCGGCTACCAGCTCGGCGAGATGTACCGGGTGCACCAGGGCCTGTCCAAGAAGGACGCCAAGGCCAAGGCCATCGAGCTGATGGACCGCGTGCGCATCCCGGCCGCCAAGGAGCGGGTGGGTGACTACCCGCACCAGTTCTCGGGCGGTATGCGCCAGCGCATCATGATCGCGATGGCGCTGGCCCTGGAGCCGGACCTCATCATCGCGGACGAGCCGACGACGGCCCTGGACGTGACGGTGCAGGCGCAGGTCATGGATCTGCTCGCGGAGCTCCAGCGCGAGTTCAACATGGGCCTGATCCTCATCACCCACGACCTCGGTGTCGTCGCGGACGTCGCCGACAAGATCGCGGTGATGTACGCCGGCCGGATCGTCGAGACCGCGCCGGTCCACGAGCTGTACAAGCGCCCCGCGCACCCGTACACCCGTGGCCTGCTGGACTCGATCCCGCGCCTGGACCAGAAGGGCCAGGAGCTCTTCGCGATCAAGGGCCTGCCGCCCAACCTGACGCGGATCCCCGCCGGTTGTGCCTTCAACCCGCGCTGCGTCAAGGCGCAGGACGTCTGCCGCACCGACGTCCCGCAGCTGCACCAGGTCACGGAGCCGGACGGCGCGGCGTTGCCGGGCCGCGGCAGCGCGTGCCACTTCTGGAAGGAGACGATCCATGGCTGAGCCCACCAGCGAGTCCGGCAAGAAGGGCGAGGCCGTGGCCGACGCGACGCCGAACGTCACTGAGGTCGTGCACACCGACGCCAGCACCACCGCCGAGGTCGAGGCCGTCCTCGACGCCCCGGTCGAGCGCGGCGAGCCGATCCTCCAGGTCCGAAACCTTGTCAAGCACTTCCCGCTGACGCAGGGCATCCTCTTCCGCCGGCAGGTCGGCGCGGTCAAGGCGGTCGACGGGATCTCCTTCGACCTCTATCAGGGCGAGACCCTCGGCATCGTCGGCGAGTCCGGCTGTGGCAAGTCCACGGTCGCCAAGCTGCTGATGACGCTGGAGACCGCCACGTCGGGCGAGGTCTTCTACAAGGGCCAGGACATCACCAAGCTGTCCGGGCGCGCCCTGAAGGCCGTGCGCCGCAACATCCAGATGGTGTTCCAGGACCCGTACACCTCGCTCAACCCCCGGATGACGGTGGGCGACATCATCGGGGAGCCGTACGAGATCCACCCCGAGGTGGCGCCGAAGGGCGACCGGCGGCGGAAGGTCCAGGAGCTGCTGGACGTCGTCGGCCTGAACCCGGAGTACATCAACCGGTATCCGCACCAGTTCTCCGGCGGTCAGCGGCAGCGCATCGGCATCGCGCGCGGCCTGGCGCTCAACCCGGAGATCATCATCTGCGACGAGCCCGTCTCGGCGCTGGATGTGTCGGTGCAGGCGCAGGTCATCAACCTGATGGGGAAGCTCCAGGACGAGTTCAACCTCTCCTACCTCTTCATCGCGCACGACCTGTCCATCGTGCGGCACATCTCCGACCGGGTCGGCGTGATGTACCTCGGCAAGATGGCCGAGATCGGCACGGACACGGAGATCTACGAGCACCCGACGCACCCCTACACCCAGGCGCTGCTGTCGGCCGTCCCGGTCCCCGACCCCGACGCCCGCGAGCGCCGGGAGCGGATCATCCTGACCGGCGACGTGCCCTCCCCGGCGAACCCGCCGTCCGGCTGCCGCTTCCGCACCCGCTGCTGGAAGGCGGAGGACCGCTGCGCGGAGGAGGTCCCGCTGCTGGCGATCCCCGAGGTCTTCGCGGGCAAGAAGACTCCGGCGGCACACGAGTCCGCGTGCCACTTCGCGGAGGAGAAGGACGTGGTGGGCGTGGCGTAATCGCTCGCGCTCGGCGTTTGATTCAGCGGGGGCTCTCCTGGACGTCATGTCCGGGGGAGCCCCCGCTTGCGTTGTCGCGGCAGGTGGGTCAGCCGCTGACCGCGATCGCCTCGACGCGCGGCTCCGCGACCTTGAGGTAGTCGTCGGTGGAGAGGGCGAGGGAGCGGTCGAGGCGAGCGGCGTTGAAGAAGAACTCGTGGTGCGCGAGCAGCGCCGGATCGACGATGAGCTCCAGCTCGGGATCGAAGGAGAACGGCAGGATGGTTCCGCTCGCGCAGCCCGAGAGCTTTTCGGCGACGTCCTGCGAGGCGAATCCCGCATAGGTCCCGCCGAGCAGGCCCTTGACCGCGGCGAGGTCGACGCGCTGCTCGCCGGACACCACGGCGAGCACGTAACGTTTCGTCTTCTTGCCCAACTTCACCATGATGACGATGCACTTGGCGGCCTGCGCCAGTTCGTGCCCACGCAGTCGGCTCACGGCCTCGGTGCCGCCCTCGGCCTCGTGGTCGATCGTCCGGTAGGTGGCGCCGTGCTCGTCGAGCAGGGCGATCAGCTTCTCGTACGTCTCGTACATCTCGCCCGACGCCATATCCCCACCACGTCCTCACCGTTGAACTGCTGTGACGAAAAAGGTTCAGTGTGCATGAGTATGTCAGATGGGGTGTGGCTACCCACCTGATGCAGGGGCAACGGGCGTTGCCCCTGGCTCAGTTCGCGGGATCGACTTGGAGGTGGGCGGAGAGCTGCTGGAGGACGGTCCATGCCTGGGCGTCCGTGCCGTCGCCGAGGGGGTAGTACAGGGCGGGCCGGGCGTCCGGGCCGAGGTGGACGGGGCGGAGGTCGAGGGGTGGGCGGCGGGCGTGGTCGAGGCCGATGGTGTGGACGTCGGCGGCACCGAGGGTGAAGGAGATGGGAATGGGCGGTGCCTCGAAGCGCGGCGGAACAGCGAGGTCGCGGCGGGCCCGGCGCAGCGTGACGAGCATGGAGGTGAGGCCGTGCTCGGCGACGAGGGTCCGGGCGAGGGGCTCGATCGCGTCGAGCGGCGGGGTCTCGTCCTCGCCGTAGCCGAGGGTGAGGGTGATGTCCTCCGCGACGCCGTCGGGGGTGCGGGTGACGCGGTGGGTGGCGATAGCGGGGCGGTCGGGGTGACCGACGGCGAGCAGGTGGGTGGGCTCGGGGGAGCGGTCGCGGGCGAGGTCCGTCAACTGCTGGGTGGACCACCGCAGGTTGACGGGCTCGGCGGTGCCCCAGCCTGCGGGCGCGGCGCCGGTGAGCGCGCTCCAGGCGGCTTCCAGGGAACGGCCGAGCACGAGGCTGTCGTCGGCGCGGTGCGTGACGCGGAACGCGACGCCGAGCTGTCGCTCGGTGGCGGGGGCGCTTTCGGTGAAGACCTTGGCGGCGGACCGCTCCCCGGCTTCGTCGACGACGGGGGTGAAGGTGCCGTGCTGCCAGTGCAGGACGGCGCCGGAGAGCCCGTCGTAGTAGCCGCACTCGGGGTCCTGCACGACCCAGCGGTTGGGAGCCCCGGCCAGAGCGGTACGCAGGGGCAGGCTGAGCCGCACGTGGGCCGGGGTGACGATGTGCAGCGCGAGCCCGGCGTCGGTGACCTTCCGCAGGATCGCGGACAGCCAGGCCGTCAGCGCGAGGACGGGCCGGTCGGCCAGGACCACGGCGGTGGAGTCGGTGAGGACGTCCACGGTGAGGGCGTCGTCGTCACCGTTGGCGGCGACGGTTTCTGCGGCGGTGGTCCGGACGACGTCGGTGGTGGCGGCCCCGGCGGGCCACACGCTCCCTCCGAGCAGGGCGGTGAGCCGCCCGGCGACGGACCCGGCCAGCGGCCCTGCCTCCGGCACGGCGGTAGAGGCCCGCACTTCGGACCACCAGTACGGCACGGGGGGCTCGCTGACGTCGCCCCCGAGCAGCCGCTCGGCCTCGCCGGGCACGTGCACGAGCAGCGGCGCCTCCAGCGAGACGAGCGGCCGTCCGTCCGCCGCGTGCAGTTGGATGACGGCACCGTCGTGCCCGCTACTGACCTCGAGTTCGGGCCCACCCGCGAAGAGCCCGGCCAACACGGCCCAGGAGTCGGGCATGTCGGGGGTGAGGGCTATGACGTCTTTCATGGCGGTGTCCTATTGTGCGCGGGTGGGCGGGTGACAGGGTCTCGGCTGGGGCCATGAGCGATCTGCCGGAACACCGAATCGCCTACCGGCCGTGACGGCAACATAGACCAGGAACCCTTACAGGACGGCCAGAGGCCCACGTTCCGCATCGCTGGGACCCTGACCGGTGAGCTCCGCTGGCCTGTTGCCTGCCCGTTCTTAGTCAGCGACGTCTTGCGCCTGATAGCCAAGAAGGCCGCTCGCATAAAGGCCAGGCAGCATTCGATCAAGGTACCAAGGCAGGTCGGTCATCTCTTCCGCTACGTGAAGCCTTCGCCGGTTAATTGAAGGTGAGAATGAAACCTGAGTCCTATCGGCGAAGAACAGGAGCAGTCCTCCCGTTTCTCCTTCCTGGCTGTAGATGGAAATTCCTACCACACGCCCATGATTCTTTGGGGAATCGAGATCGGAGATGACCTGATTGCTGGAATCAGGGGTGGTGCTTACCCATTCCAGATCGCCATCCTCATCCTCGCTGGCGTGCGAGATCCCGAGGGGCTCCACGGGCGACCAGCCCGACCGGGACAAGGATTCCACCACTGAAGAGACCGTGACGGGCTCCTGGAAGGTGAAGTCGACATCGACTGTTCGAGACATTTGAACACTACTCCTTTGGGACTATCTTCCAGTTGTAGCCCTTCTTTTCGAGCCACTTTACGATGTTGTCGGGGATCTCCTTCTCGGAAATGAGCAAAAACTCTTTACCGTGCTCGGTCGCGATGCGGCGTGCGTCGCCGAGGTTCGACTTGAATTTAAGCATGGTCTTCGGGTCGCGATTTACTCTATCCCAATAGGACCCAGATTTGGCTTCGAACCAAGTTTTTGCGTCCGCCTTCCCGCCCGGATAGCTTCCGTCGAATTCGCGGCCTCCTTCTCGGAAGGAGTCGCCCCCTCCCATTTTCCCTTGGAGGTACTCCTCGTACTCTCTGCCGCGCCTCTGGGCGGCTGCGCCCTTTGATTCTGTTGCGCCTGTCTGCTCAGCGGGCGTTCGCCCAGACCCGTGGTGCGTCTCTCCGTGGCTCGGCATGCCGCCGTCACCTCGTGGGCCAGCGCCGTCGGGGGAGTGGCCCGCTTGAGGGTGCCCGTCGTGGTGGGAGCTATCGGAAGCGTGTGAGCCCCCTCCGGGGGTGCCGCCATCGCGAGACGGGGGCGGATCGGGCGGGCCTGTGGGAGGTTCATGGCTCGCGGACGGGCGTCGGCCGAGCTCGTCGGCTGATCCTCCGGGCTGGTGGCTCGCGGAGCCGCCCGGCGGGTGGTCGGCAGCCCCGCCGGGGACGTTGTCACCGGTGCGTCCGGCCGAGGCCGTGACGTCGGAACCCGCACGGGCGCCTGCGCCGACCGGAACCCTCTCCGGCTGGGACGCGCGAGCGTGCTCGGCGGCGCGTTCCGTGGCCGAGAGCTCCTTCGGGACCTGATCCGCAGGCTGCTTGACCTTGCCGTGCTCGTCGAAGAGCTCGCCGGTCCTCGGGTTCAGGTAGACCGGGCGGCCCTTGCTGTCGACCAAGGGCGCCGCCTCATCGGGCAGGCCGGCAGGGCGTCCCGGCAGTTTGGCCGCCGCAGCCTCGTCCTCCAGGCGGAATGTTTCTCCGGCGATGCGCAAAGACGTACCGGGGTTCAACGTCTTCAAGCTCGACATCAGATCGCCGACCTTGACGAAGGCGAACTTTCCGGCCTTGCCGACGTACGTCATCGGGTCGATGAGCCGGCCCACCTTGCCCGCCGCGGCGAACGTCTTCGCCACGGCCCCGCCCTTCGCGGCTGCTCCGGCGCCGCCGAAAGCAGTGGTCAAGACGTTGAAGGTGACCCCACCGGCCGCTCGGGCGGGGTTCTTGCCCCACTGGTCATAGGCGACGAACGCCTTGCCGGTCTGCTTCATGGTGGTGCGGGAATCACGGAACCAGGCCGGCATTTGGTCGTCGGACGCCATCCAGTAGGCGCCCGACAGGGGCGAGATACTGATGATCACGCCCGTGGCCAGCTTGGCCAGGCCCGTCCATGCCTCACCGGCCTTGCCCCAGCCCTCGGAGCCGAACAGGGTCGCCACGCCCTTGGCGGTGCCGACGATCCCGTCCATGACGATGCCGTCCCACAGGTAGCTCTTGGCCTGGTGGCGCAGCCAAGCGAGGCCCGTGTACTCCCGCTCGGCCATGCTTCCCCAGGGGGTCTCCTCGGCGTGGTCGAGGTCACTGGCCTTGTAGCCGTACATGTTGGGCTTGTGGGAGCCGTCATCGGCAATCAACGACGTGCCGCCCACCAGGGCGACGATCTTGTCGTGGCAGGCGCGCTCGGCGGCGTGGAAGGCGTCCACAGTGGCGTTGACGCTGTGCCAGAGCTCGTTGTTGCGGTCGACCTTCTTCTTGTCCTTGTGCCAGTCGTCGTCGTTCTCGACGCTTTCGACGAAGGCAATGGCCTGTTCCTTGAGGGACGCGAGTTTGTCCGCCAACGGGCGCACTTCGCTCGCGTAGGCGTCCAGTGCCGAGGAGACCTTCTCCAGGTCGTCCGCGAACCCGTCGGACTTGGTCGCGACGGGGGTGGTGGTGGCAAAGAGTTTGTCCGCTTCCGGGGCCTTGTAGCAGGCCGACAGGCCCTGGAAGGAGGAGTGCACGGCCGCGCCGGAGTCCCGGAACAGTTTGGCCTGCGAGGCCAGGGACTTGGACTCTTTCTCCAGCGTGCCTAACTCGCCGACGAACTGCGGTATGCCCGTCGGAATGATGAGGTCGCTCACTTCTTCCCCTGCCCGGGCATCTTGATGACGGGCTCCTTGAGCGCCGCGTTGTGTGCGTCGGCTGCCATCTTCAAGTCACCCTCCATGTAGGCCTGGGTGGCTTTCTGGGCTCCGTTGAGAGAATTGACGGTGCGCTGCGCGATATAGGCCAGGTCCTTGCCCCATTTCGAGCCGAACTCCGCCAGCGCCGCCCCTACCGGGCCCTTCGGGGCGTTCCCGCAGTACATACCGCTGATCGTGCCGGCAGCGATCGCAGCGGCCGGCAACGACTTCTGCACGGCCTGGCCCGCCTTCGACAACCCCTCGGCGGCCTTCCCGCATCTCGTGAGTACCGCGCCCACTTCGGACGGAACAATGTCCCAAGCCGTCATGAAATCCCCCAGATCCCCGATCCCCGCACCATGTGCACTCCCGCCACACAGCCCCCACTGAATGGCATCCATGTCTATCGAAAACATGTTGTATGCGCAAAGCGGTTACGTGCCATGTGGCGTGATTGGTGCACATGGGGCGGGGTGGGCCCTCGTCCCGGGGCAGGTGCCTCGGCTCAGGCGGCGGGCTTACAGGTGATGTCCCGCGCGGGCAGGGTGCCCCGCAGCAGGTAGTCGTCCACGGCCTTGTCCGCGCAGGTGCCAGGGCGGGAGACGATGACCGCATGGGTACGGATCGGGACGGTCACCAGGACCGAGCCGCGCATGGCCCGGTGCATGCCGAGCCCCTGCTCGTAGGAGGTGCGGGTGTCAACGGTCGCCTGGAGCTGTAGCGCGGGCACCTTGTTGTTGATCTCCGTCAGCTTTTCGCTGGGGCGATCCTTCCAGAAGGCGCACGGAAGGGGGCCGTTGAGGGCCGGGCCGAAGACCGGCTGCTCGGCGCGGGAGCGTTCGACGGCTCGCCAGTACCACTCGGGGTCCCGGGGCATGGTGGTGTCCGCGCAGAGCACCGCGAGTTGACCGGAGATGCCCGCGCTCATCCCGGAGCCCGCCGGATCGGACATCACCTTGAGCTGCTCGAGCAGGTACGGATGGGGGGTGTTCGCCTTGCCGTCGGCAGCGTCGAGGAGGTTCCGCACGACCTCGGCGTACTGCGTGTTCTTCTGGGCGTCCACTCCCAAGTCGAAGAGGAAGAGCGGCAGATCGTGCCCGTCCACCCGGTACGGGCCGACCTTGACCGGCTCCTTCATGGCCCGCTGTACGAGCCCCTCGACGGTGCTGCGGACGGCCGCGGGCGTGGCGCCGAGGCGATACCGGCTGTGGCGGGGCGCGGCCCATGCGGCGAATTCGTCCAGAGCCTTCTCGTTGACGGGCCCCATGTCCTGGGCCAAGCGCATGTCACCGTATTTGACCGGGTCGGGGGCGCTGTCCAGTACCAGACGGTCGACCCTCTCCGGGAACATCTGCGCGTAGGTGGCGCCGAGGACCGTGCCGTACGACTGCCCGAACCACGAGGTCCGGCGCTCGCCCAGGACCGCGCGGACGATATCGACGTCGCGGGCGATATTGCGGGTCGAGTAATGCGCGAGCGTGCCGGAGTACTTCGCGGCGCACTTACGGGCGTCCTGCCGGGCCAGCCGTACGTTCTCGTCGAACCCGGCCCGGTCGTTGCCGGCCGAGCGTATCCAGGCCGTACGGGGCAGCCCGCAGTCCAACGGGTTGCTCTCCCCGACCCCGCGATGGTCCATGCCGATGATGTCGTAGGCCGCCGCCACGTTGGCGCTGAGCCGCTTCCGTAGTTCGGCGGGCATGGACAGGCCGGGGCCGCCGGGGCCGCCGGGGTTGGTCTGGAGTATCCCGCGTCGCGCTTTGCCATTGTTTGCGGCCTTGATGCGCGATATCGCGATCTGTAAAGTCCGCCCGTCCGGGTCGCGGTAGTCCAGCGGCACGGTGACCCGCGCGCACTCGGTCCCGCTCGCCGCCAGCTTCTCGTCCTGGCACGCGCCCCAGACGACTCTCTGCTCCCTGAACCGCTCCAACCCGTCCTGCTGCGCCGGAGCCGGCTTCTTGGGGCTCGCGGCGAAGCCGGTCCCTGTGGCGACGGTGGCGAAGGTGAGGGTGAGGGCGGTGACTACGTTCCGTTTTCTCATGCCTCGACGCTATGGAGCGGGGGCGCTCCGCTCCATGGGTTGATCCCCCGTATGCGTTGGGGGGTTTGCCCCCGTATTGGTGCTACGGCCCGGGGGCGTCAGCCCGCCGGGATGGAGCCGCGCTTCAGCCCGGTGATGAACGCCGCCCAGGCGGCGGCCTCGAAGAGCAGGGTGGGGCCCTGGGGGTTCTTGCTGTCGCGGACCGGCGTCAGGCCGGGGATGCCGTCAGCCACCTCTATGCATTCGCCCTGGGTTCCACAGTAAGAGCTTCTACGCCACGTGACAGAGACGAGGTTCATACGTGCCTCATTCCATATCCTTGATGACATGCCCAATGTGGTCGCGTGAGGCCGCAACGTCCAGCGCCGTTGCGCATAGCTGCTGGAAGAGCTTGCTGTAGGTCGCCAGTTCGTTGTCCCGCTCGAAGTGAAGGTTACTCACGTAGGACTCGGTGTGAACCACGTCGAGATCGCTGCGGAGCGGGAACTGCAGGATCACGAAGGGGCCGAGCAAGCCCGAGTGGGCGCCTGTGCCGAACGGCAGCACCTGAATGGTGACGTGGGGTTCGTCGGAGAGGGCCAGCAGGTGTCGGAGCTGGTTGGCCATGGCTTTCGGGCCGCCGATCTGGCGCCGCAGGGTCGCTTCGTCCAAGACGGCCCACACATGCAGCGGATCCGTCCTGCGGAGTGCGGCGTTCTGCCGGGCCAGCCGGACATTGACCAGGGCGTCGATCTCCTGCGGCGGCGAATCCGGCTGGAGCGTGGCGCTGATCGCCCGGGTGTACTCGGCTGTCTGGAAGAGCCCGGGAACCAGTGTCGCCGCGAAGGACCGCATCGAGCACGCCTCGGCCTCGAAAGCGATGTACTCCGCGTACCGCTGTGTGATCACGTCGGAGTACGGCGTCCACCACATCCTCTGCCGGACCTCTCGGGCGAGCGTGGCAAGGGCCTCCCGCCTTTCTGGGGGCGTGACCTGATAGGAGTCCAGAGCGTCCTCCACCTCGTGGGGACGGATGCCGGAGCGGCCGGTCTCGACCCGGCTGACCTTGGACTGGGGCCATCCGAGACGTTGGGCCATCTCATTGACCGTCAGGCCGAGTTCCTCGCGGATGCTGCGTAGTTCCAAGCCGAGCATGCGACGACGCACGGTAGGTAGCGCGGTCACTCTGAGCCTCCCCCGAGGGTGCGGTGGTGAGTTCAGAGTGTCTCGCATGGCTCCGGGGCGGGGGCGCCGCGATTCACACGTCTATATGCACTTTCACGGATTCGATTGTTGGCGCGCGTCCGGGTGTGCATGCTTCGTGGAGCAGCCCTGCTGGTTTCTCCTCCGAGGGCTGTCACAGGGCACCCGTGTGCCCAAAACAGGAAACCCCGGCGACTGTGCGACCAGTCCCGGGGCATGGCCAACGCTGATTGAGGAGCGTCAACGTGGAGAAGTGTATCTACCGCTGGTTCAGCTGGGCGAGAGCTCTGTGCGGACTGATGGTCAACCGCCATGAGCAGCAGGTTCGCTGTCCCGCTCGGCCCGCCGAATCCCCGCGACCGCCGGCCCCCGCCGCCTTCGCGCGGATGTCCGCGCACGGCATCGACATCGTCACCCGCCCGCAGGCGGCGGGCCGGTGACCGATCACGAGCGACCACCGCTTCCCGCCATCGGGGCACTGGTGCTGGACGCCCGGCGGGATCGGGTCGGTGAGGTGATGGACGTCATCTGCGGGCGGGTGTTACTGCGAGACCCTGCCGGTGGACGGGAGTGGGAGGCCCTCCCGTGCGACCTCCGTCCGGCGACCACCGGTGACGCGCTGCGCGCACGCGTGGCCGGCGTCAACGACCAGGCCGCGCGAGGTCGGCTATGAGCGGGGAGGCCGTTGCGGCGGCGTCCGTTGCGACAGGGGCCGTGGAGGCGGGCCGTCGATGCGAAGGCTGCCAGGAGATCAAGCGCAAGCGTGCCCGCGCGCTGGCCGCCGGGGATGTTCAGGAAGCCGCCGCGCTGACCACCGCCATGGGGGTGCATCTGCGTGTGACGCACGAGTACCCGTGATCGACCCCTGAGTCGTCGGGCGCGGCTCGATCGGCCGCGCCCGACGACGATCAGTCGTCCTGCTTCGCCTTCTCGGCGGCGTACTCCGCGCGGATCTGCGCGTGGATCGCGTCCAGGCCCGCGTCGTATTCCGCTTCCTGCTCGGGAGTGGCCTCGTCCGGGTAGTCCACGCCGTACTTGGCGCAGAACTCGTAGAACCATTCCGATGACAGCCGGTGCCGCTTGGTCACCAGAGGGTGAACCGGCTCCGACGGCTCCAGCTTGCCGGGCTCGCGCTCCGTCACAGCAGCTTCCTACCTTCCCAACGCTGACCCACGAGTACACGCCTCCCGAAGGGGTTCTCCCGGCCGCTCCCACGCCCGATGTTCGCGATCTCTCGCGGGGTGGGGTAGTCGGGGCTTCCGAACGGGTTGTTACGCGCGCGGTTCACAATGTCCTGTGCGGCCGCGAGCTCCTCCGGGGAGAGGTCCCACTCGGGATCCTTCATCTTTACATTGATGCGGTTGAAGATCTTCTTTGCGGACTTCTCCTGCACCCAGTCGTAGTCCCGTCGGGCCCAGGTGTAGGCGCCGTTCTCCTTGCCCGCCGTGAGCTGGATTTCCGAGACACCGGACTTCCGGTACCAGTTCTCCAGGTCCCTGCTGATGGCCGAACCGACGCCCTTTCCGCGGTAGGCGGCGTCATCGATTTTCATGATGTTGTGCTTGACGGCCAGCGTACCGTCTTCCTTGCGGATGAAGTCGCGGTCCATCCTGCCCACCGGGTTTCCGGCCTGGTCGACTATCTGCGCGCTCCAGCCCAGTTGGTTGTCCATGGGGAATACGCCGTCGACCTTGATCCGCAGGCCCGCGTAGTCGCCGTCGAGGGCCTGCTGCAGCCCTTCCTGGAGCTGCTCCGGGGTGAGGTCCTTGCCCGAGCCGGGGACGAAGTCACCGACCGGCCGGCGGGCCGGTGCGGGGGTGTGCGGCGGCGTGCCGCCGTCGGCGCCGTGCGCACCGCCGGGACCGGAGGTGTCCGTGCCTTCGGGCTTGGAGCCGTGTGCGCCGTCCGCCTCGTGCGGGTTGCCGGAGGGCGCGTCGTGACCGTTGCCGTTGCCGTGGTCGCCGTCGCGCGGCGGGGTGTCGTCCCCGGGGCGGGGCTCCTCGTGACCGTGCGGGGTCGTCGGGGTGTCACCACGCCCACCGGAGCCGTGGCCGCCGGAGCCCGAGCCCGGCACGTCGTGGCCACCGCCACCGCCGGTGTGCGGCGTGCTGTGCCCGCCACCGGCACCACCACCCGCACCACCACTACCCGTGCCCGGCGTCCCGTGACTCGCGGAGGGGCCCTGCCCGAGGTCGTGGGCAGCACCGCCGGGGACGTCGCGCGCCGCGCCGCCCGCCCCGCCCGCGGCGTTGTCGCCGGAGTGTCCGACCGAGGCCGTGACGTTGTCCCCCGCGCGGGCACCCGCGCCGACCAGGACCTTCTCCGGCTCGGGGGCACGGGCCTTCTCCGCCTCGGCGGCGCGTTCCGCTGCCGAGCCTTCCTTCGGGACGGCTTCGGCGGGCTGCTTGACCTTGCCGTACTCGTCGAAGAGTTCGCCGGTCTTCGGATTCAGATAGACCGGGCGGCCCTTGTTGTCGAGGAAGGGCGCCGCCTCCTCGGGCAGACCGGCGGGGCGTTCCGGCAGCTTGGACGCCGTGAGCTCGTCGGCCAGCTTGAACGTCTCTCCCGCGATACGCAACGAGGCGCCCGGGTTCAAGGTCTTCAGGCCCGCCATGAGGTCGCCGACCTTGACGAAGGCGAACTTTCCGGCCTTGCCGACATAGGTGATCGGGTCGACGATGCGGCTCACCTTGCCGGCCACGGAGATCGCCTTCGCGGCGGCACCGCCCTTCGCGGCAGCCCCACCGCCGCCGGTGAAGACCGTGGTCAGCACGTTGAAGGTGACGCCGCCTGCCGCGCGGGCGGGGTTCTTGCCCCACTGGTCGTAGGCGATGAGCGCCTTGCCGGTCTCCTTCACCGCCGTGCGGGAGTCACGCAGCCAGCTCGGCAGCTTGTCCTCGGGGGCCGTCCAGTACACGGCGGCGAGGGGGGTGGCCGTGATGGCCAGACCGGTGGCCAGCTTGGCGAGGCCCGTCCAGGCCTGGCCCGCCGCGTCCCAGCCGTCGGTGCCGACCAGGGTGCCGAGGCCCTTGATCGTGCCCCAGATGCCGTCGACGATGAAGCCGTCCCAGACGAAGCTCTTGATCTGGTGGCCCAGCCACTCGATGCCGGTGTACTCGCGCTCGGCCATCTTGCCCCAGGGTGTTTCCTCGGCATGGTCGAGGTCACTGGCCTTGTAGCCGTACATGTTCGGCTTGTGGGAGCCGTCGTCGGCGATGAGGGGCGTGCCGTGCACCAGGGCGACGATCTTGTCGTGGCAGGCGCGTTCGGCGGCGTGGAAGGCGGCGACGGTGGCGTTGACGCTGTGCCAGAGGTTGTTGTTCCGGTCGACCTTCTTCTGGTCCTTGCGCCAGTCGTCGTCGCCCTCGACGCTGTCGACGAACGCGAAGGCGTCGTCCCTGAGGCTCTTGAGCTTGTCCTTCAAGGGGCGGACTTCACCGGCGTAGGCGTTCAGTGCCGAGGAGACCTTTTCGAGGTCGTCCGCGAAGGCGTCGGACTTGGTCGCGACGGGCTGGGTCGTGGCGAACAGCTTGTCCGCCTCGGGTGCCTTGTAGCAGGCCGAGAGCCCCTGGAACTGGGTGTGCACGGCGGCACCGGAGTCCCGGAAGAGCTTGGCGTTGGTGGCCAGGGACTTGGACTCGGTGTCCAGTGTCTCCAGATCGCCCGTGAACTGCGGTATGCCCGAAGGGACGATGAGTTCTTTGTCGCTCACTTCTTCCCCTGACCCGGCATGTCGATCTTGGGCTCCTTGAGCGCCTCGCTCTGCGCGTCCGCCGCCATCTTCAGGTCGCCCTTGACGTACTCCTCGGTGGCCGTCTTGGCCCCGGTCAGAGAGTTGACGGTGCGCTGCGCCACGTAGGCGACGTCCTTGCCCCACGCGTTGGCGAACTCGGCCAGCGCGCCCGAGACCGGCCCGCTCGGCGCCTCACCGCAGTACATCCCGCTGATGGTCCCCGCCGCCGTCGCGGCGGCCGGCAGCGACTTCTGCACCGCCTGGCCCGCCTTCGACAACCCCTCGGCTGACGTTCCGCACTTGGTGAGCACGCCACTCACCGCGGACGGACTGATGTCCCAAGCCGACACGAAAGTTCCCCCTGCCCCCGTTGCTGACATGGCAGCGGCCCTATGCGATCCGGCCGACTGTCACGTCGTCACTAGCACTCCTGTCTATCGAAGATACGTGTGGAATGTGAAGGAAACGCAGGCCAGGGGCGGTAGGTGTCACAGGGCTGTGGCAGAACGGGGACCGTCATGTTGCGAACTGACCGTCCGAAAGTAGCCACACCGCCTCCCGGTGACCGCCCCGCCCCCGGCGCGCCACGCGCTCGCGCATTCGGGCGGAATCCGCGTCGGATCGCGCGCGGACGGCCGCCATAAGGGCGCCTTTCGTCACCTCATGGGGTGTTATGTGGGCCTGAGCGTGGTTCGGGATATGGCTGGGATACGGCTTGGGACCTTGAGGGAGGCACTCCATGCGTGGAGGTACGCGCGCCACATGGGCCGTTCGTGCGACGGCGACGGCGACGGCGGTCGCGGTCGCGTTCACGGCAACGGGATGCGGCGGGGGTGGCGGCGGAGGGGCCGGGGTGGTGCGGGCCTCCTGGGGGGATCCGCAGAATCCGCTGGAGCCGGCGAACACCAATGAGGTGCAGGGCGGCAAGGTCCTGGCCATGATGTTCCGGGGGCTCAAGAAGTACGACCCCAAGTCCGGCGCCGCGAAGGACGTGCTCGCCGAGAAGATCGACACCTCCGACCAGCAGAATTTCACCATCACCCTCAAGGACGGCTGGACCTTCTCCAACGGCGAGAAGGTGACCGCCAAGTCCTTCGTCGACGCCTGGAACTACGCGGCCCTTGTCGACAACAAGCAGAACAACGCCCCCTTCTTCGCCACCATCGAGGGCTATGACGAGGTCCACCCGGACAGCGGCTCGGCCAAGGCCAAGACCATGTCCGGGCTGGTGGTCAAGGACGACCGGACCTTTACCGTCAAGCTCAAGCAGAAGTTCTCCACCTGGCCGCAGACCCTCGGCTACCAGGCCTTCTCCCCGCTGCCCCGGGCGTTCTTCGACGACCACGACAACTGGTTGAAGAAGCCGGTCGGCAACGGCCCGTACATGGTGGATTCGTATGCCAAGGGTTCCGCTCTCAACCTCAAGAAGTGGGAGGGCTACCCGGGCGACGACAAGGCGCAGAACGAGGGCGTCGAGCTGCGCGTCTACACCGACAACAACACCGCCTACACCGATCTCCAGGCGGGCAATCTCGACCTCGTGGACGACATTCCGGCCGCCCAGCTCAAGAACGTCAAGAACGACCTCGGTGACCGGTACATCAACCAGCCCGCCGGCATCATCCAGACCGTCGTCTTCCCGATGTACGACGCGAAATGGTCCAAGGCCGGGATGGAGAAGGTCCGCAAGGGCATCTCCATGGCGATCAACCGCAAGGAGATCACCGAGCAGATCTACCAGAAGACCCGCACCCCGGCGACCGACTGGACCTCGCCCGTCCTGAAGTCCGAGGGCGGCTACAAGGAGGGGGTGTGCGGTGACGCCTGCGACTTCGACGCCGCGCGGGCGAAGAAGCTGATCCAGGAGGGCGGCGGGCTGCCCGGCGGGCAGGTGACCATCACCTCCAACGTCGACACCGGCTCGCACCGGGTGTGGATGGACGCCGTCTGCAACAGCATCAACAACGCCCTCGCCATGGACAAGGCGTGCGTCGTCAATCCCGTGGGCACCTTCGCGGACTTCCGCAATCAGATCTCCCAGCACCGGATGACAGGGATGTTCCGCTCGGGCTGGCAGATGGACTACCCGCTGATCCAGAACTTCCTCCAGCCGCTCTACTACGCGAACGCCTCCTCCAACTACGGGAAGTTCAGCGACCCGGACTTCGACAAGCTCGTCGACGAGGCCAATGCCGAGAGCGACCAGGACAAGGCGGTCGGGAAGTTCCAGGACGCGGAGAAGATCCTCGCCGAGCAGATGCCGGCCATCCCGCTCTGGTACCAGAACGGCAGCGCGGGCTATTCCGCCAATCTCTCCGACGTGATGCTCAATCCGTTCAGCGTGCCCGTCTACGACCGGATCAAGGTCGGCTGACCGTACCCGGAAGCCCCTTCCCTACGTCCGAACCCCCGGAGCCCCCATGGGACGGTATGTGATCCGGCGGCTGCTCCAGATGATCCCGGTGTTCATCGGCAGCACGTTCCTGATCTTCTTCATGGTCTACGCCCTCGGTGACCCCATCGCCGCGCTGTTCGGCGACAAGGCCCCCGACCCCGCGACCGCCGCGCGGATCCGCAAGGACCTCTACCTCGACGAGCCGCTGTGGAAGCAATACCTGCACTACATGGGGCAGATCCTCACCGGTGACTTCGGCACCGCCTTCAACGGCATGAAGGTCACCGAGCTGATGAAGAGCGCCTTCCCGGTGACCCTGCGGCTGACCGTCGTCGCGCTGCTCTTCGAGATCCTCGTCGGGATCACCCTCGGCGTCCTCAGCGGGCTGCGGCGCGGGCGCTCGGTGGACACCTCCGTGCTGCTGCTCACTCTGATCGTGGTCTCCATCCCCACCTTCGTCAGCGGCTATGTGCTGCAGTACCTGCTGGGCGTGAAATGGGGATGGGTCTCCCCGTCCGTCTCCCCGGCCGCGCCGTTCGACGAGCTGATCCTGCCGGGCCTGGTGCTCGCCCTGACCTCGCTCGCGTACGTCACCCGGCTGACACGCACGTCCATCGCCGAGAACTCCCGCGCCGACTACGTCCGGACGGCCGTGGCCAAGGGGCTGCCCCGCCGCCGGGTGGTGACCCGACACCTGCTGCGCAACTCGCTGATTCCCGTCGTCACCTTCGTCGGCACCGACATCGGCGCGCTGATGGGCGGCGCCATCGTCACCGAGCGGATCTTCAACATCCACGGCGTCGGCTACCAGCTCTACCAGGGCATCCTGCGGCAGAACTCGCCGACCGTCGTCGGCTTCGTGACCGTCCTGGTCATCGTCTTCCTGCTGGCGAACCTGCTCGTCGACCTCCTCTACGCCGTGCTCGACCCGAGGATCCGCTATGCCTGACCCCTTCGACCCGAAGCTCGATCCGCACGCCGCCATCACCCCCGGCGACGGCGGCGCCATGACGCTGGCCACCAGTGAGGGCGAGTCGCTGGAGAAGGAGCCGCCCCCCGGCGGCGCCGACGGCAAGCCCCGCAGCCTGTGGTCCGACGCCTGGCACGACCTGCGGCGCAACCCCGTCTTCCTCGTCTCCGGGCTGGTCATCGTCTTTCTTGTACTGATCGCGATCTGGCCCGGCCTCATCGCGAGTGGCAACCCCCTGAGCTGCAACCTCGCCAAGGCGGGCCAGGGCTCGCAGCCCGGCCACCCCTTCGGCTTCGACACCCAGGGCTGCGACGTCTACACCCGCACGGTCCACGGGGCGCGCGCCTCGATCGCCGTCGGTGTCTGCGCCACGACCGGGGCGGCGCTGCTCGGCAGTGTGCTGGGCGGGCTGGCCGGGTTCTTCGGCGGTTGGTGGGACGGGCTGCTGTCCCGGGTCGCCGACATCTTCTTCGGCATTCCGATCATCCTCGGCGGGCTGGTCTTCCTCTCCGTGATCACCAGCGGCTCGGTATGGCCGGTGGTGGGCTTCATCGTGCTGCTGGGCTGGCCGCAGATCTCCCGGATCGCGCGCGGCTCGGTGGTCACCGCCAAGCAGCACGACTACGTCCAGGCGGCGCGGGCGCTCGGCGCCGACAACAGGCGGATGCTGCTGCGGCACATCGCGCCCAACGCGGTGGCCCCGGTCATCGTCGTGGCGACCATCGCGCTGGGGACGTACATCGCCCTGGAGGCGACGCTGTCGTTCGTGGGCGTGGGCCTCAAGCCGCCGACTGTCTCCTGGGGGATCGACATCTCCAACGCCTCCACCCAGATCCGCAACGCCCCGCACATGTTGCTGTGGCCGGCGGGAGCGCTGAGCATCACGGTGCTCGCGTTCATCATGCTCGGCGACGCGGTCCGCGACGCCCTCGACCCCAAGTTGCGCTGAGACCCGGCGGGATGGAGCGACGGATGGATCAGCAGCTGACCCAGGAGACCCCGGCGGAGCCGAAGAACCTGCTGGACGTGCGCGATCTGCGGGTGGAGTTCCGCACCCGGGATGGGGTCGCCAAGGCGGTCAACGGAGTGACGTACAGCGTGGCGGCGGGCGAGACGCTGGCCGTGCTCGGCGAGTCGGGATCGGGCAAGTCGGTGACCGCCCAGGCGGTGATGGGCATCCTCGACTCGCCGCCGGGGTTCGTCACCGGCGGCGAGGTGCTCTTCCGGGGCGAGGACCTGCTGACGATGGGAGCCGAGTCCCGGCGCAGACTGCGCGGCGCGAAGATCGCGATGATCTTCCAGGACGCGCTGTCGTCCCTGAACCCCGTGATGAGCGTGGGGGCGCAGCTCGCCGAGATGTATGTGGTGCACCAGGGGATGACCCGCAAGGACGCCCGTGCGCGGGCCGCGCAGCTGATGGACCGGGTGCGGATCCCGGCCGCGCAGGAGCGGCTGCGGGACTATCCGCACCAGTTCTCGGGCGGTATGCGCCAGCGCATCATGATCGCGATGGCGCTGGCCCTGGAGCCGGACCTCATCATCGCGGACGAGCCGACGACCGCGCTCGATGTGACGGTGCAGGCGCAGGTCATGGATCTGCTCGCGGAGCTCCAGCGCGAGTACAACATGGGGCTGATCCTCATCACCCACGACCTGGGCGTGGTCGCGGACGTCGCCGACCGCATCGCGGTGATGTACGCGGGCCGGATCGTGGAGACCGCGCCGGTCCACGAGCTGTACGCGGCGCCCGCGCACCCGTACACCCGGGGCCTGCTGGACTCGATCCCGCGTCTGGACCAGAAGGGCCGCGCGCTCTACGCGATCAAGGGCCTGCCGCCCAGCCTGACCGACATCCCGCCCGGCTGCCCGTTCAACCCGCGCTGTCCCCGCGCCCAGGACATCTGCCGTACGGACCGGCCGCCGCTGTTCACCGTGGGCCCGGGCCGGGCCAGCGCCTGCCACTTCTGGAAGGACACCCTCGATGAAAGCTGAAGGCGAGGAGATTCTGGAAGTACGGGACCTCGTCAAGCACTACCCGCTGAACCGGGGGATCGTCTTCCGTAAGCAGGTGGGCGCGGTCCGGGCGGTCGACGGGGTCTCGTTCGAGCTGCGGCGGGGCGAGACGCTGGGCATCGTGGGGGAGTCCGGCTGCGGTAAGTCGACGGTCGCGAAGATGCTGGTCAACCTGGAGCGGCCGACGGCCGGGCGGATTCTGTACAAGGGTGAGGACATCACCGATCTGTCGGGCAAGGCGCTCAGGGCCGTGCGTCGCAACATCCAGATGGTGTTCCAGGACCCGTACACCTCGCTCAACCCCCGTATGACGGTGGGCGACATCATCGGGGAGCCGTACGAGATCCACCCCGAGGTGGCGCCGAAGGGCGACCGGCGGCGGAAGGTCCAGGAGCTGCTGGACGTCGTCGGCCTGAACCCGGAGTACATCAACCGGTATCCGCACCAGTTCTCCGGTGGTCAGCGGCAGCGCATCGGCATCGCGCGCGGCCTGGCGCTCAACCCGGAGATCATCATCTGCGACGAGCCCGTCTCGGCGCTGGACGTCTCCGTGCAGGCGCAGGTGGTCAATCTGTTGGAGAAGCTCCAGGACGAGTTCGAGCTGTCCTACGTCTTCATCGCGCACGACCTGTCCGTGGTGCGGCACATTTCCGACCGGGTCGCGGTGATGTACCTCGGGCGGCTCGCCGAGATCGGCACCGACACCCAGATCTACCAGCACCCGACGCACCCCTACACCCAGGCGCTGCTGTCCGCCGTGCCCATGCCGGATCCGGCGGCGCGGGCGCGGCGGGAGCGGATCCTGCTGTCGGGGGACGTGCCCTCGCCCGCGCATCCGCCGTCGGGCTGCCGCTTCCGGACCCGCTGCTGGAAGGCGCAGGAGCGGTGCGTGGTGGAGGTGCCGGAGCTGGCGGTGCCGGAGTGGTTCCGGGAGGAGGGCGGCCCTCCCGCGCACCCGTCGGCCTGTCACTTCGCCGAGGAGCGCCGGGTGGTGCCGCCGGAGGGCACCGAGGACCGGGACGACACCTGATCACCAGGCGCGCGGCACGACCTCCACGCCCATCGGCTGGAGGGCCAGGGCCGGGCGGGGGGTGATGCGCTCGGGGCGGATCAGCTCCAGCCGGAAGCGGCGCCAGATGTCGGCGACGATGTGCACGGTCTCGGTGGTGGCGACGGCGGCGCCGACGCAGACCCGGGGGCCGAGGCCGAAGGGGAAGTACGAGCCGCGCGGTACGGCCTTGGGCCCGCTGCCGAGCCAGCGCTCGGGGCGGAAGTCCTCGGCGTCCTCCCAGTAGCGGGGGTCGCGGTGGTTGACCCACTGGCTGACGGTGACCGTGGTACCGGCCGGTATGAGATAGCCGCCGAACTCCATGTCCTCGGTGGCGTCGCGGCTGGTGAGCCAGACCGGCGAGTACAGCCGCAGGGCCTCGCGGACCACGGCGTTCGTGTACGACAGGGCCTCCATCCGCGCCAGTCCGGCCGGGGCGGTGGCGAAGGCCGCCTCGGCCTCGGCCCGGACCCGCTCGGCGGCCTCGGGGTGCTGGGCGAGCAGCACGCTCGCCCAGACGACGGAGTCGTTGGTGGTCTCGAAGCCGGCCATGATCAACGTGGCCAGCTCGTCGCGGAGTTCGTCCGGCGAGGGGGCAGGGTCGCCGTGCACGAGCGCGTGCAGCACGGGCGCGCGCTGCGGGTCACCGGCGGCGGGCGAGGCGGCGAGGGCGTGCAGGGTGCGGTCGACGCGGCGCATCGAGCGCCGGATGCGCAGCTTGCGGAGGGTGGGCACCCACTCGGGCAGCAGCACCGGTGATGTGGACAGGTCCATGATGGGGGCGACCAGCCGGGCCACCTCGGCGGTGTCCGCGTCGCTGAACTCGTCGCCGAACATCAGCGAGGTGACCAGCCGCAGGGTCAGTACGGAGACGTCGTCCTGGAGGTCACGGGCCTGGCCGGGCCGCCAGGGGGCGAGCATCCGCTCGCCCTGCGCGTCGACGATCTCGGCGGCCTTGGTGGCCAGGGACCGGCCGAACGCGGGCTGCATCCGGTGCCGTTTGGCCTGCCACTCGGCGCCGTCGCTGTTCATGGTCGAGCGCGGGAAGCCCTGCCGCCGGGAACCGCGCCGGGTGTCGGCGCTGGCCTTGGAGAATTTCGCGTTCCGGTCGACGAGCATTTTCTCGACGTCGCCGGGGGAGGTCAGCAGCACATTGTTCGCGCCGAGCCGCACCACGTCACCGTAATTCCGGGAGCAAGCGGTCAGAAAGCCGAGCGGGTCGGTGCTGAACGCGTGCAGATTGCCCAAGTACTTGTCGCCGGACGGGCCGGGAAGATCATTACGCGGGCGGGCGGTGGCGGTCACGGATGCCTCGCAGGGGTTCGTACGGGCAGGGGTTCATGCGGCGGCGGAACGACGGTGGCCGCGGCATCGCTGCCGCGGCCACCGGGTGCGTCACCGTGCCGGTTTAGTAGTACGAGTACGGCAGGGTGAGTCGGTCCTTGCGAGTCAGCCGGGCGAAAAGCGCACCGGTCAGGATCATCTTGCGCATGGCAAACACCTCCTTCTCGTCAGGTCCGCCCGCGGTGTGATTACCGCGTCGCGTGGAATTGACAGTAGGCATGTGCCCCTGTAATCACAAGAGTTGACAGAATTCACGGTGCATGGTTCGGCGGCGGGGATTCCGTATGTCCTTCCGCCGCACGCAGGGCCGGATCGAGAATGACCTCGGTCGCCCGCTCCACCGTCGGCGGCTCCGGAAAGTGGCACGCGGACAGATGGCCGGGCCCGCTGCCCTCGGCGCGCAGCAGGGGCGGTTCCTCGGTGGCGCACTCCTGTCGCGCCTTCCAGCAGCGCGTGCGGAACCGGCAGCCGGACGGCGGCCGGATCGGCGACGGCACATCGCCCGCGAGCCGGATGCGCTCCCGGCTCGCGCCCCCGGAGCCGTCCCCCGCGTCCATCAGGTCCGCGGCTTCCGGCACCGCGGAGAGCAGGGCGTGGGTGTAGGGGTGGCGCGGCCGGCGGTAGATGTCGTCCCGGTCGCCGACCTCGACGATCCTGCCGAGGTACATCACGGCGACACGCTGCGAGAAGTGCCGCACGACGGCCAGGTCGTGCGCGATGAAGACGAACGCGATGCCCAACTCGCGCTGCACGTCCCGCAGCAGATTGACGACCTGGGCCTGAATGGAGACATCCAGCGCGGAGACCGGCTCGTCGGCGACGATCAGCTTGGGTTCGAGGGCGAGCGCGCGGGCGACGCCGATGCGCTGACGTTGGCCGCCGGAGAACTCGTGCGGGAAACGGTTGTAGTGCTCGGGACTCAGCCCCACGGTCTCCAGGAGCTCCCGCACCCGCGCCTCCCGGCCGCCCGGCGGATCGATGCCGTTGATCTCCATCGGCCCGGAGACGATCTTCCCCACGGTGTGCCGGGGGTTCAGCGAGGCATACGGGTCCTGGAAGATCATCTGAATCTCGGCGCGGAACGGCGCCAACTCCCGGCGCCCCGCGTGCGTGATGTCCCGCCCCCGGTAGACGATCCGCCCGGAGGTCGGCTCCAGCAGCCGGGTCAGCAGCCGGCCGGTGGTGGACTTGCCGCACCCGGACTCACCCACCAACCCGAAGCTCTCCCCGGCCCGTACGGTCAGATCGAGGCCGTCCACGGCCTGTACGGCCCCGATCCGCCGCTTCACCGGGAAGCCGCCCGTGATCGGAAAGTGTTTGGTCAGCCCCTCGGCGACGAGCAGGGGCTCGCCCCGGGCCCCGTCCGGGGCCGCCTCGCGCGGCGCGGGCAGCGAAACCTTGTCGGTCATGGTGGGAACTCCTCACACGCCCTAACCCAGTCGGGGCTTGATCTGCTCGGCGAAGGTGGCCCGCTGCCGCTCGGGCGTCAGATGACAGGCCGCCCCCCGGCCCCCCGGCAGCTCCGGACGTTCGGTGCGGCACCGGTCGCCGCCGACAGCCGCGACCTGACCGCAGCGCGGGTGGAAGGGGCAGCCCGGCGGCGGTGCCAGCAGGCTCGGCGGCGCGCCCGGGATCGGGCTCAGCGGCTCCTCGACGTCCGACGTCAGCCGGGGCATCGATCCGAGCAGCCCCCAGGTGTACGGGTGCCGCGGCGCCCCCAGCACCTCGCGGACCGTGCCGCGCTCCACGGCCCGGCCCGCGTACATCACCAGCAGCTCGTCGACGGTGTGGGCGACGACGCCGAGGTCGTGGGTGATGAGGATGATCGCCGAACCGGTCTGCTGCTGAAGGTCCTTCAGCAGATCGAGGATCTGCGCCTGCACGGTGACGTCCAGCGCGGTCGTCGGCTCGTCGGCGATCAGCAGCTCGGGGTCGCAGACCAGCGCCATCGCGATCATCGCGCGCTGCCGCATGCCGCCGGAGAACTGGTGCGGGTAATCGTCCACGCGCAGCGCGGGGTTGGGGATGCCGACGCGCTTCAGCATCTCGACCGCCCGCAGCCGCGCCTCGCGCCGGGTGGCCCCGGTGTGCTTGCGGAAGGGCTCGGCGATCTGGCGGCCGACGGTGTAGTACGGCGAGAGCGCCGTGAGCGAGTCCTGGAAGATCATCGCGGCCTTGTGGCCGCGCACCTTCTCCAGCGCGGACTCGGGGGCACCGGTCAGCTCCTGCCCGTCCAGCAGGATCTCGCCCTCGATCTCGGTGGTGCGCGGGTCGTGCAGCCCGAGGACGGCGAGGTTGGTGACGGACTTCCCCGAGCCGGACTCGCCGACGATCCCGAGCGTACGGCCGCGCTCCAGCTCGAAGGAGAGCCCGTCGACGGCCTTGACCGTGCCGTCCTCGGTGGCGAAGCGCACATACAGATCGCGCACGGACAGAAAGGGTGTGGTCGCGGTCACGGCGGTGGTTCTCCCGGCTGCTAGGCGAGGCGTACGCGGGGATCGATGACGGCGTAGGCGGCGTCCACCACGATGTTGGCGACGACGATCGCCGTGCAGCCGACGAGCATCACGGCCATGAGGGTGGGCAGATCGGTCTCGCTCACCGAGGAGACGGCGAGCCGTCCGAGGCCGTGCAGGCTGAAGGTGAACTCGGTGATGATCGCGCCGCCGAAGAGCGAGCCGAGGTCGATGCCGAAGATGGTGACGATGGGCGCCAGCGCACCCCGCCAGGCGTAGCGGAAGAAGACCGTGCGGCGGCTGAGGCCCTTGGCGCGGGCGGTGCGCACATGGTCCTCGCCCAGTTGCTCGATCATCTGGGAGCGGGTCATCCGGCTGTAGTTGGCGATGAAGATGATGGAGAGCACCAGCCAGGGGATGAGCATGCCCGTGAACCACTTGACGGGGTCCTCGGTGATCGGGTGGTAGGCCGGGTTGTCCATCCAGTGCAGCCCGCTGACCAGGACGGCGAGGGCGATGACGCCGACGAAGTAGATCTGCAGGGCGCCGCCGACGAGCGACAGGGAGCTGAAGAACTTGTCGATCCAGGTGCCCCGGAAGGCCGCCGCGATCATGCCGATGCCCACGCCGACGACGAGGAAGACGGCCGCGCCCCCGAGGGTGATGGACAAGGTGGTCGGGAAGCGGTCCACGATCGTGCCCCAGACCGGCTGCTGGTTGGAGAAGGAGTAGCCGAAGCAGGGCGCCGGGCAGTGGCCGACGGTGAAGTCGCGGCCCATGAAGATGCCCTGCATGTAGTGCCAGTACTGGACGGGGACGGGTTGGTCGAGGCCCAGATTCTTGTTGATGACAGCGAGGGCGTCGGGGGTGCAGTTCTTGCCGCAGGACATCAGGGCGGGCTCGGAGGGCAGGGCGAAGAAGAGGAAGAAGGTGATCGCGCTGATCAGCAGGATGATGACGATCGCGCCGAGCGAGCGGCGGACGAGGAATCTGAGCATGTCGTCGCGGTCTTCCGGGTAGCGGGAGGCAGCGGCCGGGCGGGCGGAGGTTCCGGCCGGGCGGCGGGGGCCGGCCGGGCCGTGGTGGCCCCGGCCGGGCATGGCGCGGGTGAGGCGGGCGCTATCGCCCGCCCTGACCGGTCGGCGCTATTTGACGTAGACGGAGGTCGGGTCGACGGTCCCGTAGACGGGGTGGTAGCGGACGCCGCCGAGGTGCGAACCCCACAGCGAGAACTGCCGGTTGTAGAAGACGGGCACGCCCGGGACATCCTCCTCGAGGATCTTGTCGGCCAGCTTCTGCCACTCGGAGGCGGCCTTCTTCACATCCGGGATGGCGCTGATCCGGTCGATCTCGGAGTCGACCCCGGAGTTCTTCAGATGGCCGTAGTTCTGGGCGCCGTCGGCGACCTGCCGGCCGTCGAAGAGCGGCGGGACGACGGTGGAGGAGACCGGCCAGTCCGCTCCCCACGACGAGCGGTAGATGTCGAACTTGTTCTGCACCTCGGCGATCGCCGTCCGGTAGGTGTTGGCGTCGATCTCCTTCTTCTGCACCGTGAAGCCCGCCCGCTCCAGCGCCTGGGTCACCACCACGGCCACCTTCTGCTGGACGTCGGTGTTGGCGTAGGCGTAGACGATCTCCTGACCGAGCTTGCCGGCCTCCTTCAGCAGCTCCTTGGCCTTCTCGGGCTGTCCGGCCGGGTTCGCCTTCTTCTTGAACGGGTCGGTCGCCCTGTAGCCGTCCATCGCGGGCGAGAGGTAGTTGGTGGCCACCACCCCGGCGGTCGCGCCGCCGTTCTGCTGGAGGATCTGTCCGTTGGGCATGGCGTACGCGAGCGCCTTGCGGACCTTGGCGTCCTTGAGGCGGGTGGTGTTGAAGCTGATGTAGTCGACGTAGGGCTGGATCTCCAGGAAGCGACGGGCCTTGGTGTCGGTCTGCTTCAGCACCTTCTCGGTCATCTCCGGTGCCACGGCGTTGCTGAACGACAGGGCGTTCTTGTCGCCGCCCTGGTCGGCGAGGAAGCGGCGGGTGGAGTCGGCGAACTGGTGGCCGAAGCTGATCTCGAACCGGTCGGCGTACTGGTGGCGGATCGGGTCGGTCTTCGGGTCCCAGTGCTCGTTCTTCACCAGCGTCAGCGACTTGCCGACCTTGTACTCGCCGACCCTGTACGGGCCGGAGGAGAAGGGGGCGTTGTCGTACTTCTGCTTGGTGTCCTTCGCCTGCTTGACCGCGCCGATGTTCGGCATCGCGGTGGCGAAGGGGGTGTCCGCGTGCGGCTGGCGGAAGTGGAAGACGATCGTCTTGTCGTCGGGGGTGTCGAGCACCGACGACGGCAGGTGCTTGCCGTTGTACGGGCCGTCCGGAAGGGCCTTGCGGAAGTCGTTGCCGTCACCGGAGAGCCACTGCGGGATGTAGAGCGGACCGTCGGTCTCGAAGGAGGCGTAGAGCCGTTCGATGCCCCACCGCACGTCCTTGGCGGTGATGGGCGAGCCGTCCTCGAACTTCAGTCCGTCCTTGAGGGTGAACTTCCAGGTCTTCCCGCCGTCCGAGGCGGTGCCGGCGTCGGTCGCGAGATCGCCGACGACCTTGACCCTGCCCTTGTCGTCCACCTTGTACGAGGTCAGGGAGCGGTTGTAGAGCATCTGGTTCGCCAGCACGTCGGCGTAGTAGATCTGGCCCGGGTCGAGGTGGTTGAAGGCGTCCCGCTGGAGAACGCCGACCGTGCCGCCCTTCTTCGCGCCCGGCACCTCCGGGGCGGGGCCGGCCGCGTCGGCCTTGGTGCCGATCGAATAGTTCGAGGCCGTGGTCTTGTCGTCGCCCGGACCGCTGTCCTTGTCTCCGCCGCTCCCGCCGCCTCCGTCGCTGCACGCGGAGAGCACCAGCGCACCGGCCGCGAGGGCCGTGGCCGCGATGTGGGCCCTTCTCCTGGGGGATCTCGTCCTGGGGGTCATGGGTCGATGCACCTGCCTGTCCGTTGTGACGATGACGTGCGGCTGCGTGCGGTTCAGCGTTTGGTCCGGGGGTCGAAGGCGTCCCGGACCGAGTCCCCGAGCAGGTTGAAGGCGACCACAAAAATGATCATCGCGAGGCCGGGGAAGAAGATGTAGGTGATGTCGCTCTCGTAGTACTGGGCGCCGTTGGCGAACATCCGGCCCCAGTCGGGCGTGGGCTCCAGGATGCCGACCCCGATGAAGGAGAGGCCGGCCTCGATGGTCACGAACGAGGGCAGCATCAGCGTCGACTGCACCAGGATCGGGGTCCAGAGATTGGGCAGCAGCTCCTTGGTGATGATCCGCCAGGGCGAGGCGCCGGTCACCTTCGCTGCCTCGATGAACTCCCGCTCCCGCAGGCTGAGTACCTGGCCGCGCAGCAGTCGCGCGAGTCCCATCCACCCCAGCACCCACAGCACCAGGATCAGGGTCAGCACCCGCAGATACGTGGGGGTCTCCTTCTCCGGGCTGACGAAGAGGGAGTAGACGACGGGGGTGAAGGCGATGAAGGACAGCTGGGAGGGGAAGGCGAGCAGCAGATCGATGAACCGGCCCAGGAAGTAGTCGGTCCGGCCGCCCAGATAGCCGGCCGTCACCCCGACCACCACGCCCGTCAGCACGCACAGCACGGTGGCGGCCACGGCGATCAGCAGGGAGGTGCGGATGCCGAAGACGAGCTGGGTCAGCACGTCCCGCCCCAGGGTGGGCTCGATGCCGAACCAGAACCGGCCGGAGACGCCGCCGTTGGGCGCGACGGGATAGCCGAACTCGTTGAGCAGCCCCTGCTCGTTCAGACCGTAGGTCGTCGTCGGGCTCTTGCCGTAGAACTTCGAGATCAGCGGCGCCGCGATCGCGACGGTGAAGAAGAAGGCCACGACGTACGCGGACAGGACCCCCGAACGGTCGCGTCGGAAGCGGCGCCACATCAGCTGTCCGGGCGACCGGCCCACCGGCCCGGCTTCGGCCGTCACGGCCGGGGAAGGACTCGTCATGCGTGGATCCCCCGCACTGTCGTCTCGTCAACCCGGCGCAGAGGGCGCGCACGCGGTGGGTTGAGCGGACTGTGGCAATGGACTCACGGCGCGGTCAAGAGGGCCTGGGTGAAATGCGGGGTGTGCTTCCGCATTTGCCTTTGCCCTTGGCCCTGCGGGCCGTTGCGGGTGCACCTCCGCTGCGCGGCGGTGTCCTCGAACGCCGGACGGGCTTGATGTGGCTGACCTCAGTCGATTTCAGCCTGTCCGGCGCTTGAGGACGAGACGCGGGGTCAGGCGACGCCCAAGGACCGCTTGAGGAAGTCGACCTGGAGCAGCAGCAGATTCTCCGCGACCTGCTCCTGCGGCGTCATGTGGGTGACCCCCGACAGCGGCAGCACCTCGTGCGGGCGGCCCGCCGCCAGCAGGGCCGAGGAGAGCCGCAGGGTGTGCGCGGCGACCACGTTGTCGTCCGCCAGACCGTGGACGATCATCAGCGGGCGGACCTGCTCGGCCGGTTCGGCCAGGCCCTCGTCCGTCACCAGGGAATTACGGGCGTACACCGCCGGCTGCTCGTCGGGGTGGCCGAGGTAGCGCTCGGTGTAGTGCGTGTCGTACAACCGCCAGTCGGTGACGGGCGCGCCCGCGATGCCCGCGTGGAAGACGTCCGGGCGGCGCAGCACGGCGAGCGCCGCGAGATAACCGCCGTACGACCAGCCGCGGATGCCCACCCGGGTCAGATCCAGGGGGTAGCGGCCGGCCAGTGCCCGTACGGCCTCGACCTGGTCCTCCAGGGTGGCCCCCGCGAAGTCGTCGCGGATGGACTTCTCCCAGGCGGGGGAGCGGTGCGGGGTGCCCCGCCCGTCGGCGACGATCACGGCGAAGCCCTGGTCGGCGAACCACTGCGAGGTCAGATGGGCGTTGTGCGCGGCGACCACCCGCTGTCCGTGCGGACCGCCGTAGGGGTCCATCAGGACCGGCAGCGGCCCGTCGCCGTCGGTGTAGCCGGTCGGCAGCAGGACGGCGCACGGCACGCGCCGCTCGCCCACCTCGGTGAGGGTGACGCGTGCGGTCAGCACCGGCTGCTGCGCGTACGAGGCCACGACGGCGATCTGCTTGCCGTCCCGCAGCACCCGGGCCTCGGAGCCCGCGCGGTCGAGCGACGCCGACACCAGCACGGTGACCGCGCCCGAACGCACCGCCGAATGCCAGCCCTCGCCCTCCGATAGGCGCTCCGCGCCCCGCTCGTCGACGCGGTACACATGCGCCTGGCCGGTCTCCGGATCCGCCGCCCCGGGCCCGGCGGACGCCGAGACCAGCACGTCGTCGTCGCCCACGTCGAGCACGGCCCGCACGTGCGTTTGGGGACCGGTCAGGGCGCGGCCGCCGACGACGAGCACGCGGGCGCCGTCTTCTTCGGCGATCCGTACGAGATCGCCCTGCGGCGACCATGCGGGCACACCAGCGAAAAGATCAAGCCAGATTGCGTCCTCGTCAAGATGCAGCACCCGCGTGGCACCCGATTCGGTGTCCACGGCCAGATAAACCTGGGAGCGCTGGTCGCGCGACTGGACCAGCAGCAGCGGGGCGCCGTCCGCCGACCAGTGGACGCGCGCCAGATAGGGGTGGCGCTCACGGTCCCAGCGGACGTCCGTCCGGGAGCCGTCCAGGCGCAGCAGGGACAGCGACACCGACGCGTTGGCCGTGCCCGCCGCCGGGTAGGCGACCTCGACGGGCTCCCGGCCGGGGTTGGCCGGGTCGGCGATCCACCAGCGGTCGACCGCCGCGTCATCGGCGCGGGCGGCCAGCAGCGCGGAGCCGTCCGGCGACCACCAGAAGCCGCGCGAGCGGTCCATCTCCTCGGCGGCGATGAACTCCGCGAGCCCCCACGTGGTGGTGTCGTTCTCCGGCTCGGCCAGGGCGCGGTCGGCGCTGCCGTCCGCCTCGACCACGCGCAGCGTGCCACCCGTGACATACGCGACCCGGCGGCCGTCGGGGGAGGGGCGGGGGTCGACGACCGGGCCCGGCACGGTCAGCTCGCGGGCCGTGCCACCGCGCAGTTCGGCGACGAAGAGCCGCCCGGACAGGGCGAACGCCGCCAACTCCACCGCGTTGTCCACCGCGTATCCCACGACGCCCGCCGACCCCTCACGGCTGCGTTCGCGGCGGGCCCGCTCCTCGGCGGACAATTCCTCGTCGGCGCCGCCCAGCAGGACCGCCGGGTCCGCCGCGGGGTACTCCCGGCCGGCGTCGAGGTCGAGCACCCATAGGACGTTCGCCCGATCGGTGCCGGAACGGGAGCGAAGGAAGACGACACGCGAGCCGTCCGGCGACACCGTGAACGCGCGCGGCGCGCCGAGGGAGAAGCGCTGGGTACGGGCGTGTTGACGTGGAAACGAGAGCTGTCCGGTCATGCCGGGAGCCTACGGCCGGGGCGGCGAGATCTCGCCGTGCGCCCCACATTTGCTCCTGTGCACCGAGTCTTGGCACGTACGGAAAGTTATGATCACTCGCGCATAGTGGGTATGGCTTCTGAGGCATCTGTATGTGATCCATCCGACCGCGCGTACTGGAGGTGAACCGCTGTGGCACTCTCGATTTCGGCGGTGGTGCTGCTGGCGATCATCGTCTTCCTGCTGGTCCGGAAGTCCGGACTGAAGGCGGGCCACGCCGCGGTCTGTGTGCTGTTGGGGTTCTACCTCGCGAGTTCGTCGGTAGCCCCGACGCTGCACAGTCTGACCACGAGCGTGACCGGGATGATCAGCAACATCAAGTTCTGACGTTCGGTGTCCGGGCGGCGCCCCGCACGCGCCGCCGGGCTCGTAGGCTGGTCCCATGACCGACAGCTCCTTGTTGCCAGACCGCCGGCTGCTCCTGGTGCACGCGCACCCGGACGACGAGTCGATCAACAACGGCGCGACCATGGCCAAGTACGCCGCCGAGGGCGCCCATGTCACGCTCGTGACGTGCACGCTCGGCGAGGAGGGCGAGGTCATCCCGTCCGATCTGGCGCACCTCGCCGCCGATCGCGACGACGCCCTCGGCCCGTACCGCGTCGCCGAACTCGCCGCCGCGATGAAGGAGCTGGGCGTCACCGACCACCGCTTCCTCGGCGGACCCGGACGGTACAGAGACTCCGGCATGATGGGCGCCCCGCAGAACGAGCACCCGGGCTGCTTCTGGCGGGCCGAGGTGGACGAGGCCGCCGCGCACCTCGTCGAGGTGATCCGTGAGGTCCGGCCCCAGGTGCTCGTGACCTACGACCCGGACGGCGGCTACGGCCACCCCGACCACATCCAGGCGCACCGCGTCGCGATGCGCGCCGTCGATCTGGCGGCGGAGCCGGTCTTCCGCCGTGACCTCGGTGATCCGCACACCGTCCCCAAGGTCTACTGGAACTGCGTCCCGCTCTCGGTCGTCGAGGAGGGCTTCGCACGGCTGCGCGAGCAGGGCAAGGACATGCCCTTCCCGAGTATCGCCTCGCCCGCCGACGTGCCGGGTGTCGTGCCCGACGCCGAGGTGACGGCCGCGGTCGACAGCTCTCCCTACGCCGCGGCGAAGGCGGCCGCGATGCGTGCCCACGCCACCCAGATCGCCGTGGACGGCCCCTTCTTCGCGCTCTCCAACGACCTCGGACAGCCGCTGCTCGGTGACGAGTACTACCGGCTCGTCCGCGGCCGGGCCGCGGCCGACCGCGAGGACGACCTCTTCGCGGGGGTGGCCTCATGAAGGGCCTGACCCCCCAGCTCGGTATCGGCCGGATCGTGGCGTTCGCCGGACTCGCCGTGCTAGGGGCCCTGGTCGGCATCGCCGGGTCGCTGGTGCAAGGCGGCTGGTTCCCCGGCGGGTTGCTGCTCGCGCTGCTCGGCATCGCCGCGCTCTGCTACGGCGGAGTGACGGCCACCGGCAGCAGATCCGGCGGTGTGGCACCGGGGATCGGCTGGTTGCTCGCCGTGCTGATGCTGACGGCGAGCCGCCCGGAGGGGGACTTCCTCTTCGGGGCCGGACTCGGCTCGTACGCTTTTCTGCTGGGCGGAATGGTCGTGGCTGTGATCTGCGCCACGGTGCCCAAACTGTCGCAACCGGGCGGGCCGTCGGTCCGACTTGGGAAGTGACGTGACGATTTCTGCCTGACGCGTCCGAGGCACGAAGGCGCGCACCGCGCTCCCGCCCGCCGGGGTGATCCGACGGTCGTCAAGTGCGTGCCGGTGGTGCCCAGTATGGTGGTGCGCGCCGCCGAGCTACCCCTGGCCTTCGGCATGGGCGACCCCGAGCGAGGTCATCGAGGGCGGCGGAGAGTAACCGGGAGAACCTGCTTTGAGCCGTGAATCTGACACTTCGTCCTCTGGGCCCCAGGGGCGCGGTGGCGCCGCGTACCCGTCGGGCACCCCGCCCTACGGCACCCGCGATGTGCCGCCCGGCGCCGCCGGCGCAGACGAGCCCGCCGGGCCGCCCACGCCGGAAGAGCCCAAGACCGAGACCACGATGACGACGCGGATCCGCATCAACATCCCGGGCTCGCGACCCATTCCGCCGGTCATCATGCGGACGCCCGTCGAGGACGGCGCGGCCGGGAAGGCATCCGCCGCCCCGGGCCCCGCCGCCGGTCCCGGCGCGCCTTCGGCCGCCGGCTCCGACCGGGGCGACGGGCCCGCCAGGACCAAGCCCAGCCTGCCCCGCCGCCCGGAGCCGTCCGCCACGCCGCCGGCCCCGCCGGAGGCGGACCGCGGGGACGGCAAGGGCGAGAAGGCCAGCGACTGGTTCGCCCCGCGCAAGTCGGGCCCGGCGGCCCCCGCCGCGGCTCCCGCGCCGGGCCTGCCCCGCCGTCAGGTGGGTCAGAGCGCCCCGCCGCCGGTGACCCCGCAGCCGCCCGCCGCGGGCGGCGGCGCGCCGTGGGTCCGCGACACCTCGGGCGACGCCTCCGCGCAGCCGCCCGTCCCGGGCCAGGGGTCCACGACGGGTTCGGCTCCGTGGCAGGGCGCCCCTGCCACGAGCGGCTCCGCGCCGTGGGTCCGCGACACGACGGGCACCGGCGCACCGGCCGGTGCCGCCCCCTGGCAGGACGGGCAGAACACCGGCGCGCCGTGGCCCGGCGAGTCCTCCGTCACGGGTGCCATGGCGCAGCCGACCGTCCCCGGGCAGAACGCCGCCGGCGCCCCGCCGTGGGCCGAGCCGGAGACCACCCAGCAGTTCCAGGCGCCGAGCCTCGACGACCCGTTCGTGTACCCCCAGGGGAGCGCGGCCGCGGGCGCGTTCGCGCCGGGTCGTACGGACACCCCGCGCGAGGGCTTCCCGGCCATACAGACGCCGCCCCCCGTCGGTGGTGCCCCGCGACCGCCCCAGGGCAAGCAGCAGGGCCAGCAGCAGGGCCAGGGCCGGCCGGGCCAGCCCCAGCAGGCAACGCCGGGCAAGCAGTCCAAGAAGCGCAAGGCCAAGGTGCCCGCGCCCACGCCTCCGGTCGGCCAGGTGCCCGGCGAGACGCTGGTGAGCGGCGTGCCCCCGGTGGCGCCCGGTGGCTCGGTCCCCAAGCCCGTCGACAGCGGCGCGCCCCGCGTGCCTGTGCCGAAGCCCAAGTCGGGCGTTCCGGCGCCGAAGCCGGCCGCGCCCGCGGCCAAGAGCGCGCCCAAGGCCGCGGCGAAGAGCGCCCCGAAGAAGAAGGGCCGCTCGAAGCTGGTCCTGCTGGGCGGCGGTCTGGTCGCGCTGGTCGGTGTCGCGTACGCCGCGGGGCTGCTGCTCGACCACGCGGACGTGCCGAACGGCACCACCGTGCTCGGCGTGGACATCGGCGGCACCTCGAAGGAGGAGGCCGTCAAGAAGCTCGACTCCGCCCTCGGCGAGCGGGCGAGCGCGCCCCTGACGGTGTCCATCGCGGGCAAGGAAGCGCAGCTCAAGCCGTCCGTGGCGGGTCTGTCCATCGACACCCAGGCCACGGTGCGGGCCGCGGCCGGCCGGGACTACAACCCGGTCACCGTCCTCGGTTCGCTGATCGGCGGGACCCGCAAGGCCGAGCCCGCGCTGAACGTGGACGAGGAGAAGGTCGCCTCCGCGCTCAAGACGCTGGCCGGCGAGAGCGGCGCGGCCAAGGACGGCACGATCAAGTTCGAGCCGGGCAAGGCCGTGCCCGTCTATGGCAAGCCGTACCAGGGCCTGGACAACGCCAAGGCGGTCAAGGCCGTCTCGGACGCCTACCGCCAGCGCGCGGCCGGTGGCGCGAGCAAGACCGTCGAGCTGCCGAGCGCACCCCAGACGCCCAAGATCGGCAATGCCGAGGTCGACCGGATGATGGCGAGCTTCGCGAAGCCCGCGATGTCCGGCCTGGTCACGGTCCAGACCGACCCGGCGCACCGGATCCAGTTCGGCCCGGACCTCTCGCTGCCGAAGATCCTTTCGGTCAAGGAGGTCGACGGGAAGCTCGTCGAGAGCTACAACCTGGAGGCGTTGAAGGAGCTGTACGGCAGCCGCTTCAACGGCGTCCTGATCCAGCGGGGCAACGGCACGAAGACGGCCGTCACCCCCCAGGACGTGGTCGGCGCCCTGCGCAAGGCGCTGGTGGGCAAGACGCCCGCCGAGCGCGTCGGCGTGATCCCGCTCAACCCGAGCTGATCGCGCGGATCCTCGTAGGACCCGTGGGAGCCCCCGCGCCGCATCCGGCGCGGGGGCTCCCACGCGTTCGGCCGGACCCATGACATCTGTCATCCGAGGTTCACGACGGCTGACACTGCCGCCGGCCCGGCCCGACCAGCGAGGATTGTCGTCATGACCACCACAGGCAACACGTTCACGGGGGACGGGCGCCGCACCGGCGCTCCCGTGGTCAGTTTTGAGAACGTCAGCAAGAGTTACGGCGATGTGCGCGCGGTCGCCGATCTGGACCTTCAGCTCTACCCGGGCGAGACCGTCGCCCTGCTCGGCCCCAACGGGGCCGGCAAGTCCTCCACCCTCGATCTGCTCCTGGGGCTGCGCAACCCCGACGCGGGCCGCGTCGAGCTGTTCGGCACCACCCCGCGGCAGGCCATCGCGCGCGGCAAGGTCGGGGCGATGCTGCAGACCGGCGGCCTCATGGAGGACGTGAAGGTCCGTCAGCTGGTGCGGCTCGCGTGCGATCTGCATCCGCAGGCGTACCCCGTCGAGCAGGTGATGGAGCACGCGGGCATCACCGAGATCGCCGACCGCATGGTCAACAAGCTGTCCGGCGGCCAGGAGCAGCGGGTGCGGTTCGCGATGGCGACCGCGGGCGCCAGCGACCTCATCGTGCTGGACGAGCCGACGACCGGCATGGACGTCACCTCCCGCCAGGCGTTCTGGAGCGTGATGCGCGAGCAGGCGCGCCAGGGCCGCGCGGTGCTGTTCGCCACGCACTATCTGGAGGAGGCCGACGCCATCGCCGACCGCGTCGTCGTGCTGCACCGCGGCCGGGTGCTCGCGGACGGTTCGGCGGCCGAGATCAAGGCGAAGGCCGGGGCCCGGCGGATCGTCTTCGACCTCGAGGGGCACATCTCCGAGGCCGCGCTGCGCGAGCTGCCGTTCCTGGCGAACCTGGAGATATCGGGCCGCACGGTCCGCATCCAGTCGCACGACGCCGACGCGACCGTGCACGCGGTGTACGGGCTCGGTCTCTTCCCCCGCAATCTCGAGGTCGCGGGCCTCGGCCTGGAGCAGGCCTTCATCGCCATCACCGACGCCGCGACCGCCGAGGAGGCGGCAGCATGAACACCCTGATCAAGCTCGAAATCCAGCGCACGCTGCGCAACAAGAAGTTCATGTTCTTCTCGGTGATCTACCCCGCCGGGCTCTATCTGCTGATCGCGGGCGGCGCGAGCAGCACCGAGGTCGTCGCCGACAGCAAGCTGACGCTGCCGCTGCTGATGATGGTCTCCATGGCCTCCTTCGGCGCCATCACCGCCGTCCTCGTCGGCAACAGCGAGAAGATCGCCAAGGAGCGGGAGAAGGGCTGGGTGCGCCAGCTGCGGCTCACCGCGCTGCCGGGCCGCGGCTACGTCCTGTCGAAGATCGCCTCGGCCGCCGTCGTGTCGCTGCCGTCGATCGTCTTCGTCTTCGTCATCGCCGCGGCCGTCAAGCACGTCCGGCTGGACGCCTGGCAGTGGCTGGCGCTGACGGGCTCGATCTGGGCGGGCAGCATCGTCTTCGCCGCCCTCGGCGTCGCGGTGGGCTACCTCGCCACGGGAGACGCCGTACGGCCCATCACGATGATCATCTACTTCGGGCTGTCGATGCTGGGCGGCCTGTGGATGCCGACCGCCACGTTCCCCGGGTGGCTCCAGGACATCGCCGAGTGGATGCCCACCCACGCCTACGCCGGCCTCGGCCAGGCCATCGAGCTGGGCGGCGCGCCGCACGCCAAGGACGTGGCGATCCTGGTCGGCTATCTGGTGCTGTTCGCCGGCGCGGCCACCTGGCTGTACCGCAAGGACACCCACAAGGGGTGAGGAAGCGGGCGGCGTCCGGCCGCCGGGGGAGACTGCGAGCATGACCGAGCGCGAGGACCACGCCGTGGACAGGGGATTCATCCGGATCGGCGAGGCACCCGAGGACTGGCGGCAGACGCTGGCCAAGGGCTGCTGGACCCTTCTCTACATGCTGTACCTGGCGACCGTGGTGGGAGACCTGACCGACGGCCGCCACACGGGCCCCGCCACCGTGCTGGGCTGGGCGGGGCTGACCGTCTTCGTCGTCGTCTACCTCTCCATGGTCCTCGGGCGGCGCCCGCGCGGCCGGCTCTCCCGCCGTCAGCTCGGCACCCTCGCCGGGCTGTACGTGCTGGCCGTGGTGCTGGCGGTGACGCTCGGCCCGGTGTGGCTGGTGCTGCTGGTGTACGTCGCCATCTCGGCCGGTGTCATGCTGCCGATGAAGTGGGCGCTGCGGGTCATCCCGTCCATCGCGGCCTCCGTCTTCGGGATCGGCCTGCTGGAGGGGGCGGACACCGAGCGGCAACTGACGCTGGTGCTGCCGACGCTGCTGGGTGGTGCGGCGATGATGGGCATCGTCCAGATGGGGCGCACCATGCGCGAGCTGCGCGAGGCCCGCGCCACCGTCGCCCATCTCGCGGCCAACGAGGAGCGGCTGCGGCTCGCCCGTGATCTGCACGACCTGCTGGGGCACTCACTGTCCCTGATCACCCTCAAGAGCGAGCTGGCCGGGCGGATGCTGCCCGACCAGCCCGGACAGGCCGCCCAGCAGGTCGCGGACATCGAGCGGGTCAGCAGGCAGGCGCTCGTGGACGTGCGGGAGGCCGTGAGCGGCTTCCGCCGTCCGACGCTGGACGCCGAGATCGCGGGCGCCCGTACCGCCCTCGCCGGAGTGGGGGGGGGGGGGAGGGGGGGGGGGGGGGGGGGGGGGGGGGGGGGAAAGGAGGGGGGGGGGGGGGGGGGGCGGAGGGGGGGGGGGGGGGGGGGGGGGGGGGGGA
>NZ_JBVIQR010000002.1:267623-436853 GCF_055576875.1 Streptomyces sp. NPDC033229
TCCCACCCACCCCCCCCCCCCCCACACCCCCCCCCCCCCCCCCACCACCCCCCCCCCCCCCCCTCCCCCCCCCCCCCCCCCCCCCCCCCCCCCCCCCCGTCGAGGGGGGAGCCCACGCGGAACTGCCGCCGGAGGAGGAGGGGGCGCTCGCGTGGGCGCTGCGCGAGGCCGTGACCAATGTGGTGCGGCACAGCGGCGCGAGCCGCTGCGAGGTGACGCTCGAGGAGCGGGGGGACGAGCTGTGCCTGACCGTGACCGACAACGGCCACGGCCCCGCCCGGCCGCACGGCAACGGCCTGACGGGCCTGTCCGAGCGACTGGCCCTCGCGGGCGGCCGGCTGGAGACCGGGCGCGGACCGCGGGGCGGTTTCCGGCTGCGGGCGCGCGTGCCCCTCAGCCGCCCTCCGGTGCCCGAGCCCGCCGAGGCGCACCCCGCGGAGCCGGCCACGGCCCCCGGCGAACGGCCTAACCTGTCGCTGTGAACGATCTTCCCGTGCGCCCCGACGACCGTAGCCCCGGCGGCCCCGACAGCCCCGTCGGCACCATTCGCGTGCTCCTCGCCGAGGACCAGTCGATGGTCCGCGAGGCGCTCGCCGCGCTGCTCGGGCTGGAGGGGGACATCGAGGTCGTCACCCAGGCGGCCCGGGGCGACGAGGTGCTGGACGCCGCCCGGGGCGCGGCGGTCGACGTGGCGCTCCTCGACATCGAGATGCCGGGGATGACCGGGCTGGAGGCGGCGGCGCTGCTGCGCCGCGAGCTGCCCGGCCTGAAGATCGTGATCCTCACAACGTTCGGGCGGCCCGGGTATCTGCGCCGGGCGATGGAGGCCGGGGCGGACGCCTTCCTGGTCAAGGACGCGCCCGCCGCCCAGCTGGCGGACGCCGTGCGACGCGTGCTGCGCGGGGAACGGGTCATCGACCCGACGCTCGCGGCGGCCGCGCTCGCCGAGGGCGCGAATCCGCTGACCGACCGCGAGCGGGCCGTTCTGCGCGCCTCCGCCGACGGCTCGACCAACGCCGAACTGGCCGCGGTCCTGCACCTCTCGCAGGGCACGGTCCGCAATTACCTCTCCACGGCCATCCAGAAGACCGGCGCCCGCAACCGCGCGGAGGCCGTCCGGATCGCCCGGGACAAGGGCTGGCTCTGACCTCGCTCGACGCGGCTTTCAGTTGAGCATCGCCCGCGCCGCCCGCGCCTGCCCCAGCACGCTCGCGGCCGTGCCCGGCTCCACCGCCGCGATCACCTCCGCGTACTCCTCCAGCTCCCGCGCGCCGCGCAGGAAGTCCCCGCGCTCCACGAGCAGCTCGGCGCGCTCGTAGCGCAGCCGGGCCGGGTGGCGGGGGAGCAGCAGGGAGAGTTCGAGGGCCCACAGCTGGACGTCGCTGCGCTCGGGCCGGGCGGCGGCCCAGGCACGGATGTTGTTCAGCACCCGCAGCACGATGTCCAGCGGCTCCGCGGGGGCGAACATCGACGGTGACAACGGGGCCCCGGTCGCGCCCGCGACCAGCAGCCCGGCGTCCTCGTCGGACAGCGGCCGGCCGCCGTCGAAGGGGTCGACCAGCACTTTCTCCCCGTACGGGCCGCCGAAGCCGACGACGAAGTGGCCGGGCAGCGCCACCCCGTACACAGGCGCGCCCGCCCGTCGCGCCACCTCCAGCCACACCACGGACAGCAGGATGGGCAGACCGCGGCGGCGCAGCAGCACCTCGTCGAGAAGTGAGGACTCCAGCCTGCGGTAGTCCGCGGGGGAGCCGTGGAAGCCGCAGCGCTCGCCGAGCAACTGCGCGAGCGCCTCCGCCCACCGCCTCGGCTCCGCCTGACGGCCGAGCGCCGGCAGCAGGCCGGCGAGCCGGTCCAGCTCTATCTGCGCGGCGTCGATCCGGTCCTCCTCCGAGGGGGCTTCCTCCGGCGGGTCCTTCGCCCGGGATCCGGACCCGGCGTGCGCTTCGGCGGCGACCAGCAGGCAGAGCAGGGCGAGGTCCGGGCGCACCTCCCGGGCCGCCTCCGTGAACCGCTGCCGTCGGCCAGTCGTCTCGTGCATACGTGCCTCGTACCCGCTCGGGGCGGTGGACGACAAGCCCATCGCCGGTTTCCATGATGCGGCCGCGACCGTGCCTACCGCTGGGGCTCGCGGCGGTAGTGGTAGGTGTGGTGCGTGGTGAAGCCGAGGTCGTCGTAGAGGCCATGGGCGGCGCCGTTGTCCGTCTCGACCTGGAGATACGCGGCCGAGGCGCCCTCGTCGAGGGCCCGCTCGGCCAGCCGTGCCATCACCAGGGTGCCGAGCCCCCGGCGGCGGTGGGCGGGTCCGACCTCCAGCGCGGCGAACCCCGCCCACCGGCCGTCCACCACACAGCGGCCGATCGCCGCCGGACCGCTGTCGCCCGGCCCGCCCGGCACGGTCGCGAACCAGACCGACGGACCGCCGGTCAGTACCGCCAGCGCGTCGTCGGCGCTCCCGGGGGCCGTCGCGGCCCGGCCGTACGCGCCCCGCCACTGGTCGGAGGGCTCGCGGGAGAGCAGGACCTCGTCCGTGGCCGTGCGGGGCGCCCGGTCGGCGATCGGCGCCAGCGCGGCGGTGCGCATCACCGCGTGCCGCTCGGCCGTCCAGCCGCGGTCGGCGAGTTCGGCGTCAAGCAACGCGTCCGCCGCCGCGTCCCCCGTGGTGACCTGCACCAACGCGGGCAGCGAGCGCTCGGCGTACCACGCGGTGACCCGGTCCAGGGCGGTCGGCAGCGGCAGCCCGCAATCACCGAGGGGCAGCGCCGAGTTGGCCCGGGCGGTGAAGCCGCCCGCCGCCCGCAGGGTCCAGTCGCCCAGCCGCCCGGTCTCCCGCGCGGGCCAGCCCCGCGCCGCGACCTCCTGGAGCTCGCGCGTGCTCGTGGCCGGGCCGCGCCGCCGCGCCGGGGCGTCCGGCACGACCTTCCCCGCGACGAGCGCCGACTCCTCGACCTCGACCGTTTCCCCGTTCCGGCGTGTGATCCGCAGCACACCGTGATCCCAGGACGAGAGCACCCCCACCGCGTCGGTGAAGCGCTCCGGTGAACGCTCGCGGTCGTTCAGGAGACGTACAGATACCCTTTTTCCTACATCAGCGGTATTGATCCGGACTTCCAGTCGTCCGCCCGTGGTGAATTCCACAGCTCTCCCCACCCCTCCTGTTCGTCATGTGCCCGGAAACGGAGATACTAGGTGTGGGCATCGACGACGCCGCGCTCCCGCGCGAGATGAGCCCTACCGAGGAGGAACGACAGCGTGACCTACGTCATCGCGCAGCCTTGTGTCGACGTGAAGGACAAGGCGTGCATCGAGGAGTGCCCCGTCGACTGCATCTACGAGGGCTCCCGGTCCTTGTACATCCACCCGGACGAATGCGTCGACTGTGGTGCCTGTGAGCCGGTATGCCCCGTGGAAGCGATCTTCTACGAGGATGACACTCCTGAGGAGTGGAAGGACTACTACAAGGCGAACGTCGAGTTCTTCGACGAGCTCGGCTCGCCCGGTGGTGCCTCCAAGCTCGGCCTGATCGAGCGTGATCACCCCTTCATCGCGGCGCTGCCGCCGCAGGCCGAGGGCGAGCACTGATCGCCCCGCCGGCGCCGCCGCGGCCCCGTACGGCACTTCCGCCGTACGGGGCCGCGGCGTTTCCACGGCGGACCGCCGACACAAGAACGACTTCGGACTGACGTAAGAGAGAGAATCGTGGGCGCAGTCTCCTCCCGCCTCCCCGCCTTCCCCTGGGACCGCCTCGAGCCCTACAAGGCCACCGCCGCGGCCCACCCGGACGGCATCGTGGACCTGTCGGTGGGCACCCCCGTCGACCCCGTCCCCGACCTGATCCAGCGGGCGCTGACCGACGCGGCGGACAGCCCCGGCTACCCCACGGTGTGGGGCACGCCCGCGCTGCGCGCGGCCCTGACCGGCTGGGCCGCGAGCCGCCTGGGCGCCGAGGGCCTGGCCGAGACCAATGTGCTGCCCGTCGTCGGCTCCAAGGAGCTGGTGGCCTGGCTGCCGACCCAGCTCGGCCTCACCGCCGGCGACAAGGTCGGCTACCCGCGGCTCGCCTACCCGACGTACGAGGTCGGCGCGCGGCTCGCGGGCGCCGAGCCCGTCGTCTACGACGACCCGACGGAGCTGGACCCCACCGGCCTCAAGCTGCTCTGGCTCAACTCCCCGTCCAACCCGACGGGCCGTGTCCTGTCGGCGGACGAGCTGCGGCGCACGGTCGCCTGGGCGCGCGAGCACGGCGTGCTGCTCTTCAGTGACGAGTGCTACCTGGAGCTGGGCTGGGAGGCCGACCCGGTCTCCGTGCTGCACCCGGAGATCTGTGGCGGCTCCTACGAGGGCATCGTCGCCGTCCACTCCCTCTCCAAGCGCTCGAACCTGGCGGGCTACCGCGCGGCGTTCCTCGCCGGTGACGCCGCCGTCCTCGGCGAGCTGCTCCAGATCCGCAAGCACGGCGGCATGATGGTCGCGGCCCCCGTCCAGGCCGCCACCGTCGCAGCCCTGGGCGACACCGCGCACGTCACCGAGCAGCGCGAGCGCTACGCCCGCCGCCGGGCCGCGCTGCGCGCGGCCTTCGAGGGCGCGGGCTTCCGGATCGAGCACAGCGAGGCGTCGCTGTACCTGTGGGCCACGCGCGACGAGCCGTGCTGGGACACCGTCGGCGAGCTCTCCAAGCGCGGCATCCTCGTCGCGCCCGGGGACTTCTACGGATCGGCGGGCGAGCAATTCGTGCGGATCGCCTTCACGGCGACTGACGAGCGGGTCGCGGCGGCGGTTGCCCGGCTGGGCGGCTAGGCGGGTACGGCTCGCTGCCGTCGGCCCGCCTGCGGCGGGAGCGCCCTGCGGGCGCGTCCTCAATCTCCCCCAGCTACCGCTGGGAGGTGCCCCCAGCGGGCTTGATGTGGCTGAGCTCAGCCAATACCAGCCCGTCCGGCGATTGAGGACACAGCACAGCGGCCCGTCCGGCGTTTGAGGACACCGCCGCGCAGCGGGGGTGCAGACATACGAGAGGGCCCGGGAAACGACTCCCGGGCCCTCTCGCGTGTGCGGCGCGCTGCTGGATCAGCCGCCGAGCGGGGTGCTGGGCAGCCCGCCCTTGGTCGCGGTCTTGGCGGTCTCGCCCACGACCTTGCCGGCGGAGGAGCCGACCTGGCCCGCGGCCTTCTGGACGACCGGGGTGGCCTCCTTGCCGACCTTGCCGACGGTCTTGGTGGCGGCGGGTACGCCCTCGACGGCCTTGCCCCCGAGGTTGGTGGCCGTGCCACCGGCCTGGTCGGTGACCGCGCTCACGTTGTTGGTCAGGTTCGCGGTGTCCAGGCTGCTCAGGGGGGCCTGGGTCACGTCCGCGGCGCTCGCGACGCCGGCCGCGCCGACGGCACCGGCGGCGCCCGCTGCGACGAGGAGTGCAGCCTGGGCGATCCGACGCGTGAGGGGGAGGGACATGTTGCTCCTTTGACGGAGTGGAGGAGGTTTGCCGTCCGGCTCACTGGCTGGCGAGCGGACGCAGTGACTACCGCGCGAATCCCTTGAAGGTTGCGGTGCCCGAGGGTAAAGAGTTCGTAATGCGTCGCATTATCGGCTCTGTGAAAACCCGGGCAAACGTGGCGGCCCGTAGTGCGGTGCGGAAGGCTTACAAGCCTTTAGTCACAAGGGATTCGGGTAAATCCCGCCGCTCTCCCGGGCATGCGGTGAGCACGGCATTCGCGCACGGCGGCCATCCCCCGGAAGGGGGTGTGATCGCACTACTGATCGGTGGTGATCCGGACGGTGGGAGTCGTATCCGCACCGGATTCCCCGGCGTGCCCCGCGCTCTTCCGCCAGCCCGCGGCGGAATCCTCGGCCGTCCATACCCGGCCGTCGAAGGCGACGCGCTCGATGCGCAGTTCGGCGGCGTGCGCCACCGCCCACGACGCCAACGCCCAGCCGCGCCGCGGCAGATCGTCCTCCGTCGACGCCGCCCGCAGCGGCACCGTCACCGTGCGGGCGCCCGCGGCGCCCTTGGCCCCGCCACCGGACCCGGCGCCCACGACCGGGCGCACCAGCGCGCCGAACTCGCGCGTCAGCTTCGCCTGTACCGCCGACGGGTCGCCCGGCTTTCCGTCGCCGGGGCTCCTCGTGCAGCTGAACGCGCCCGCCGTGCGGCCGGTGAGCGCCGAGGCGAGCAACGCCGCGCGCGGCTCGTGCTTGGCGTACGCCTGCGGGAATCCGCTGCGCTGCACCTTCTGCGCGGCCACCGTGAGCGGCAGCCGGGAGTAGCCCGGCACCTCGACCAGATGAGCGTAGAACTTCCCCGACGCGTACACCGGATCGGTGATCTGGCGTGCGGTGCCCCAGCCCTGGGTGGGCCGCTGCTGGAACAGCCCCAGCGAATCGCGGTCGCCGTGGTGGATGTTGCGCAGCCCCGACTCCTGCATGGCCGTCGCCAGCGCGATCGTCACCGCCCGCTCCGGCAGTACCCGCGAGGTGCCCACGGCGGAGATCGTCGCGGCGTTGACCGCCTGTTCGGGATCGAGCGAATACTCCTCGCCGTGGTCCCGGACGACACATCGGGGCGCACCCGGCCCGGCTGTCACGAAATGTGCCACCAGATACCCGATCAATGCCAGCAGCACGGCACAGGCGGCCACGGTACGCAGCAGTCGGCCACGGCGGGCGAGGGAGATCCGGGACATGCGGGCCACGTTACTGGAGAGACATAAGAATCGATTGAGCCGGACCGTGCCTTTCCCGGTCCCATGCCTTTCGAGCTCCTTTCCCGAAGTGCCCGAAATCGCCCCGGGCCTCCTCGAACACGACCACGAGAGTTAGAGTCGCGGCATGGACCATGCCGCACTTGACCTGTCCCTCGACGCGAGCGCCCTGACGGCGCGACTCGTCGACTTCCCGTCGGTGAGCGGTGACGAGAAAGCCCTCGCGGACGCCGTCGAACAAGCGCTGCGCACCCTGCCCCACCTCACGGTCGACCGGTACGGCAACAACGTCGTGGCCCGTACGAACCTGGGCCGCGCCGAGCGCGTCGTGCTGGCCGGCCACCTGGACACCGTCCCGATCGCCGACAACGTCCCCTCCCGGCTGGACGACGACGGCTATCTGTGGGGCTGCGGCACCAGCGACATGAAGTCCGGCGTCGCCGTGCAGCTGCGCATCGCCGCGACGGTCCCCGAGCCGAACCGCGATCTGACCTTCGTCTTCTACGACAACGAAGAGGTCGCCGCCCACCTCAACGGCCTCGGCCACGTCGCCGAGGCACACCCCGACTGGCTCGCCGGAGACTTCGCCGTACTGCTGGAACCCTCCAGCGGCCAGGTCGAGGGCGGCTGCCAGGGCACCCTGCGGGTCCTGCTGCGCACCCAGGGCGAGCGGGCCCACTCGGCGCGCTCCTGGATGGGCAGCAACGCCATCCACGCGGCGGCGCCGATCCTCGCGCGGCTGGCGGCCTACGAGCCGCGGCGCCCGGTGATCGACGGACTGGAGTACCGGGAGGGGCTCAACGCCGTCCGCATCGAGGGCGGCGTCGCGGGCAACGTCATCCCCGACGCCTGCACCGTCACCGTCAACTTCCGATACGCGCCCGACCGCAGCGAGGCCGAGGCGCTCGCCCACGTCCGCGAGTTCTTCGCCGACTGCGGGGTGTCCGAGCTGGTGGTGGACGACCACTCGGCCGCCGCGCTGCCCGGGCTGTCCCACCCGGCCGCCGTCGCCTTCATGGAGGCCGTCGGCGGGACGGCGAAGCCCAAGTTCGGCTGGACGGACGTCTCGCGCTTCAGCGCCCTCGGCGTGCCCGCGGTGAACTACGGCCCCGGCGACCCGCTGCTCGCGCACAAGCGCGACGAGCGGGTGCTGGCCTCTCTGGTCGACGAGTGCGCGGAGCGGCTGCGCGCCTGGCTGACGAGCTGACGGTTCCTCGGGTCCCCGCCGGTCCCGAGCTCCCTCCGCCATCGCGAATTCCGCTGCGCGCCCCGTGAGTGGGCCTAGGCTGAATGGAAGATCCTTCCCCCGCTTTCGGCGGGGAGGCCCCATGCGGAGGGAGCACGGTATGGACAGTCCCGACGGCAGGCGCGCGCAGCGGGAACAGCGCCGGGGGCCGGTCACACGCCGGCACGGTCAGATGCAGCAGGGGACCACCGACCAGCACCTGCTGGACACGAGAGGGACCGCGGACTGGGTGCACGAGGACCCCTTCCGGGTCATGCGCATCCAGTCCGAGTTCGTCGAGGGCTTCGGGGCCCTCGCCGAACTGCCGCCCGCCATCAGCGTGTTCGGCTCGGCCCGTACACCCCGTGACTCCTCGGAGTACGAGGCCGGGGTGGCGATCGGGCGCGGCCTGGTCGAGGCGGGTTTCGCGGTGATCACGGGCGGTGGGCCCGGAGCGATGGAAGCGGCGAACAAGGGCGCGACGGAGGCGGGTGGCGTCTCGGTCGGCCTCGGCATCGAGCTGCCCTTCGAGCAGGGGCTCAACCCCTATGTGAACCTGGGCGTGGACTTCCGCTACTTCTTCGTCCGCAAGACGATGTTCGTGAAGTACGCGAGCGGGTTCGTCGTCCTGCCCGGCGGCCTCGGCACCCTCGACGAGCTGTTCGAGGCGCTGACCCTCGTCCAGACGAAGAAGGTCACGCGCTTCCCGATCGTGCTCTTCGGCACCGAGTACTGGCAGGGCCTGGTCGACTGGGTGCGCGGCACGCTGATCGCGCAGGGCAAGGCGGGGGCGCACGATCTCCAGCTCTTCCACCTCACGGATGACGTCGACGAGGCGATCGGCTTGGTGACGAAGGAAGCGGGGACGTAACCGGGGCTCCGGTGACGAAGGTCGCCGGACGGACACAGTGCAGCAGCCCGTCCGGCGACCTTGAGTCACCCTAGGCGAGTCCCCGCCTGGCCACCGCGGGTGCGCGGTGACCGGCGATGGAAGCCACCATGTCCAGCACCTGCTTCGTCTCCGCGACCTCGTGCACGCGGTAGACCTGGGCTCCCAGCCACGCCGAGACCGCCGTCGTCGCGAGGGTGCCCAGCACCCGCTCCTTCACCGGCTTGTCGAGCGTCTCGCCCACGAAGTCCTTGTTCGACAGCGAGACGAGCACTGGCCAGCCGGTCTCCGTCATCTCGCCGAGCCGGCGGGTGGCCTCCAGCGAGTGCCGGGTGTTCTTCCCGAAGTCGTGGCCCGGGTCGATCATGATGGCGTCGCGACGGACCCCGAGGCCGACGGCCCGCTCGGCCAGCCCGAGGGTCACCCGCAGGATGTCCGCCATCACGTCGTCGTACTCCGTCCGGTGCGGCCGGGTGCGCGGCTCGACACCGCCCGCGTGGGTGCACACGAGCCCCGCGCCGTACCGGGCGGCGACCTCGGCCAGCTTGGGGTCGACCCCGCCCCACGCGTCGTTGAGCACGTCCGCGCCGGCCTCGCAGACCGCTTCGCCGACCTCGTGCCGCCAGGTGTCCACGCTGATCACCACGTCCGGGTGGCGCCTGCGCACCTCGGCCACGAAGCCGACCGTGCGGCGCGCCTCCTCCTCGGCGGTCACCTCCTCGCCGGGACCGGCCTTCACACCGCCGATGTCGATGATGGCGGCACCTTCCGCCACCGCCTGCTCGACCCGGGCCAGCGCGGGCTCGTCGTGGAAGGTGGCGCCCTGGTCGTAGAAGGAGTCCGGCGTCCGGTTCACGATCGCCATGATCACCGGTTCGCGCTCGTCGAACTCGCGTCGTCCAAGCCGCAGCATTTTCCGTACTCCCTCTCCGTGGTCCGCCAGCGACCTTAACTGTCAGTGGGGCATGGCACGATCGTGGAGCACGGTTTGGCTTGCGGAATTCCGACGCACCGCGTGACGGGCGCACCTCGGGGAGATGGTCGTGTTCTGGTTCTTTCTCATCACGCTGCTCGTGGTGGTCGCCGCGGTGACGCTCTCCGTCGGCGGCGGCGGTGGCGGCGCGTTGGCCGACGCGGCTCCCGACCGGATCGGCCCGCAGTTGCCCGCCGAGCGCCCGTTGGGCCGGTCCGACGTCGACGCGCTGCGGCTGCCGGTCGCCCTGCGCGGCTACCGGATGGTCGAGACCGACGACGCCCTGGACCGGCTCGCGGCCGAGCTGGCCGAGCGCGACGCCCGGATCGCCGAGCTGGAGGCGGCGCTCGCGGGAGCGCAGGCGTCGGCCATGAGCGGACCGGGCCTGCTCGAGGGCGAGCCCGGTCACCCGGCTCGGGCCGGGCGGGGTGAGAGCGGTGGCGGTGGCCAGGAGGCGGGGCAGTACGCCGACGGGCGCGCCGACGGGGACGTGACGGCGGACGGCCGGGACGGCCGGAACGGGGGAGCGGGAGCATGAGCGTGGGTGCGGTCGCCGGTCCGGACGGGCTGGCGCGCTGTCCGTGGGGCCTGGAGACGGAGTCCATGGCGGACTACCGCGTCTATCACGACACCGAGTGGGGCCTGCCGGTGCGCGGTGACGACGCGCTGTACGAGCGCATGTGCCTGGAGGCGTTCCAGTCCGGGCTGTCGTGGCTGACGATCCTGCGCCGCCGGGAGGGCTTCCGGGCGGCCTTCGCCGGCTTCTCCATCGCCGCGGTGGCGGCCTTCACGGACGCGGACGCCGAGCGCCTGCTGGCCGACCCGGGCATCATCCGCAACCGCGCGAAGATCGCGGCCGCGATCGGCAACGCGAAGGTCGCGGCGCGGTGGGAGCCCGGCGAGCTGGACGCGCTCATCTGGTCGTACGCCCCGGGACCCGACCGGCCCGTACCGCGCACCTGGGCCGACGTGCCCGCGACGACCCCCGAGTCCACGGCGCTGGCCAAGGAGCTCAAGAAGCGCGGCTTCCGCTTCATCGGCCCCACGACCGCGTACGCCCTGATGCAGGCGTGCGGCCTGGTCGACGACCACCTCGCGGACTGCCACGCCAGGCGGCTGCCGCCGCCGGGGTCCGCGACGGCCTGACGCGCCGGCGGGCGCCCTGCGGGCGCGTCCTCAATCGCCGGACGGGCTTGTTATGGCTGAGCTCAGCCGAATCCAGCCCGTCCGGCGGCGCCTGGCGTCAGCGCCCCACGTACTTCGGCTTCTCCTTCTTCAGGAAGGCGTCCACCGCGATCCGGTGGTCGTCGGAGGCGCCCGCCTTGGCCTGGAGCTCGTTCTCCTTGTCCAGTGCCTCGGTCAGCGAGTGGCCGGCGGCGAAGTCCAGGGACGCCTTGATCGCCGCGTAGGCGAAGGTCGGGCCGTCCGCCAGCCGGCGGGCCACGGCGCTCGCCTCGGCGGCCAGCTCGGCGGCCGGGACGACCTTGTTCGCGATGCCCAGCTCCTGCGCCTCCTGGGCGCTGACATTGCGCGGGAAGAGCAGCAGATCGGCGGCCCGGCTGTGGCCGACGAGGCGGGGGAGGGTCCAGGAGACGCCCGAGTCGGCGGTGAGCGCGACCCCGGCGAAGGAGGTGTTGAAGCCCGCGGTGTCCGCGACCACGCGGTAGTCCGCAGCGAAGGCGAAGCCCGCGCCCGCACCCGCCGCGACCCCGTTGACCCCGGCGATCACGGGCTTCGGCATGCCCGTGATCGCGGTGACGATCGGGTTGTAGTGCTCCTCGACCGTGCTCATCACCTTCTCGGAGTCCCGTCCGAGCAGCTCGACGTGTTCCTTGAGGTCCTGGCCGACACAGAACGCGCGGCCGGTGGCGGTGAGCAGCACGGCCCGTACGGCCGGGTCGCCGGCCGCCTCGCGCAGGGCCCGGAGCAGCGCGACCTTGGTCTCGATGTTCAGCGCGTTCATGGCGTCGGGACGATTCAATGTGATCGTCGCGAGTCCGTCGTTCACCTGGTACAACACGGTGTCGGCCATGGTGCGGTCCCTCCCTCGGTCGGCTGTGGTCAGGGCTCAGCATGCCGGAGATCATCCGCGGTCGATATGTGACCTGCGTCAAAGAATCGGGACTCTGTGCGGGTGTGGTGGCGGAGCAGTATCGCAGCCGGATCCCCGAATTGGGTGGTTTTGCGCGAGAGCGTTGTCGAAGGGATGCGGACCGATGTTGGTCATCGGGTCGCGCGATGCGGGATAATGGCCTGGAAGCAATGTGTTCGATGCCGGTGATGCGGAGCCCTGCCAGGGACCCGTCGGCTGACGATGAGCTGGTTTCAGGAAGGGGAACGAGCATGGCGGCCATGAAGCCGCGGACGGGCGATGGCCCGCTCGAGGTGACCAAGGAGGGGCGGGGCATCGTCATGCGGGTTCCGCTCGAGGGCGGCGGTCGTCTCGTCGTCGAGCTGACACCGGACGAGGCCGAGGCCCTCGGAGACGCCCTGAAGAAGGTCGTCGGCTGACGCAAGCCCACGATTCTTTCACTGCCCCGGCAGCCGGATCACCGGCACCGGGGCAGTGGCATGTCCGGGGCCCTGTCCGCCGTGCCCCGCCGCCCCGCCCTGCCGCGCCGCTCAGTCTCCCTGCCCCGCCGATCAGCCGACCCGCCCCGCCGCTCAGCCCCGCCGGACCGCGCACAGCAGTCCGTCGCCGACCGGCAGCAGGGACGGCAGCAGCACGGTGGACTCCCGTACCGCCCGGAGCAGTTCGCGCAGTCGCTGGACCTCCGCGGGCTGCGCCGCGGAGTCCACGGTGCGGCCGTCGGCGAAGACGCCCTCGAAGCAGACGAGGCCACCGGGCCGCAGCAGGCGCAACGATTCGGCTAGGTAGTCGAGACACTCCAGCCGGTCGCCGTCGCAGAAGACCAGGTCGTACCCGCCGTCGGCGAGGCGCGGCAGCACCTCCAGCGCGCGGCCGGGGATGAAGCGCGCCCGGTTGCCGGCGAAGCCCGCCGCGCGGAACGCCTGCCGGGCGAACTGCTGGCTCTCGGGGTCGCTGTCCACCGTCGTCAGCACGCCGTCGGGCCGCATGCCGTGCAGGAGGTGGATGCCGGAGACCCCGGTGCCGGTGCCGATCTCGGCGACGGCCTTGGCGTCCACCGCCGCGGCGAGAAGGCGCAGCGCGGCGCCGGTGCCGGACGACACCGAGCGGAGACCTGCCTCACGGGCCCGGTCACGGGCCCAGCGCAACGCCTCGTCCTCGGCGACGAACGCATCGGCGAACGCCCAGCTCGTCTGCCGGTTGCCGGTAATGGCCCTCTCCTGTCCCCGTAGTCGACGCACCCGTGACTGTATCCGCTGACCACGGGAACCCGCAGATGGGACCGGGCGTTGAGAGGAGCAGAGGCAGTTGGCGGACCAAGACCAAAAGCAGGTCAAAAATACTTATCCGGAGCTAACGGGCGGGGTGGATATGGTAGGGGCTCTACTGGAGACCGCCAGAGCCGACAGGGGAGGTGCGGCTGCGGCCGGAGACCGTCGGAGAGCGCTGCGGCGCTTTCGCAGGTCCGCCGTCGAGCCGAAATCCGTGACCAACACTGCTGACAGCCCGATCCGCACCACAGACGCATCCACCGCGACTTTCGCCACCGATGCGGATGCTCAGGCGTGGACCCCTCCCACCTGGGAGGAGATCGTCAGCACCCACAGCGGCCGGGTCTACCGTCTCGCCTACCGCCTGACCGGTAACCAGCACGACGCCGAGGACCTCACCCAGGAGGTCTTCGTCCGTGTCTTCCGGTCGCTGTCCACGTACACCCCGGGCACGTTCGAGGGGTGGTTGCACCGCATCACCACCAACCTCTTCCTCGACATGGTCCGGCGCCGTCAGCGCATCCGCTTCGACGCGCTGGGCGACGACGCCGCGGAGCGGCTGCCGAGCCGCGAGCCCTCCCCGCAGCAGCACTTCAACGACACGCACTTCGACGCGGACGTCCAGCAGGCGCTGGACACCCTCGCCCCGGAGTTCCGCGCCGCGGTGGTCCTGTGCGACATCGAAGGGCTCTCCTACGAGGAGATCGCCGCGACCCTCGGCGTGAAGCTCGGCACCGTGCGCAGCCGTATCCACCGTGGCCGCTCCCATCTGCGCAAGGCACTGCAGCACCGCTCGCCCGCCGCCCGGGCCGAGCAGCGCGCGGTGGCGGGTGTGGCCCCCGGCGTTCCTTTGGGTAGGGAGGTCGGGATCGCGTGACCGGTTCAGGCGGTCAGTCCCCCGCCGAGCACCATCTCGGCGACCGCCTCGCGGCCCTGGTCGACGGGGAGTTGGGACACGACTCTCGGGAGCGGGTGCTGGCGCACCTGGCGACCTGCTGGACTTGTAAAGCGGAAGCCGACGCTCAGCGTCGGCTCAAGAGCGTGTTCGCCCAGGCGGCGCCCCCGCCGCTGTCCGACAGCCTGCTCGCGCGGCTCCAGGGCCTGCCGGCCACCGGGGGCGATGACGGGCAGGACGGACGGCAGGGCCCGGGCGGTCCGGGAAAAGGCGCCTTCGGCGTACGGGTGGAGGAGCTGCCTCTGCTCCCGGGCGTCGACCACCGGCCCCTTGAGCGTGGCTTCCGCACCCATGACGTCGAGCGCGGCAGCGTGCGCGGGCGTCGGTTCGCCTTCGCCGCGGCCGGTGCCGTCTCGCTCGCCGCGTTCGCGCTCGGTGGCTCCCAGCCGCTGGAGACGGCCGGGGACAGCCCCCGGGCCCGCGCCGAGAACGCCCGGCGGGTGGCCAGCCCGCTCGCCATGGCCCCCGGCCGGGTCCGTGAGGACACCCGCCGGGAGCGGGGGATGGCCGCCGCCTCGCAGGACCGGCCCACCGCGATGGGTGTCCCCGTGGTGCCCACCTCGCTGAGCGTGTCCCTGCTGCGTCCCTCCGGGGCGCCGCTGTTGCCGCCGCTGGTCCGCACCACGCTCGCCGTCCCGACGGCACCCCCGCCCCCGCCCGCGGCCGGCTCGTCCACGTCGCACTGACAACCGAGGCCCTCTGCGCACACCCGGGCAGACCTGGTTGAATCCCTAGTGGGCCGCGCACGCCTCGGGCGATGCCGCGCGCCCTCAGGCGAACCGTGGGGAGAAGATGGACGAGGGGAAGGCGCGGGCTCTCGGGCCCAAGCCGCAGTGGTGGAGCCGTCCGCGCCGGGCGCAGGCCGACCGGCAGGACGGGGCGGGCGAGCAGCCCGTAGCTCTGGGGGCGGAGCGGTACGCAGGCGCCGAGGGCATGCCCGCCGCCGAGGCGCGGCCCGTGGCGCCGCCCCTGCCGCAGGATGCACCCTGGGAGGCGCAGTCGGCGCATCCCGCCCAGCAGCCCCCCGCGGACACGGCGGCCCCGCCCGTCACCGCCGCCCCCGGCCACGACGGCGCCCCCGCCCCCCTGCACGCCCCCGATCCGTACGGGACGCCCCCGTACGGCGGCCCGGGCCCCTGGGCACCCGCACCGCCCGTCCAGCGCCCGGTGACCCCGGCGCACGGCACGCACCTGCCGCCGACGGGTGTCACCCCCGCGCAGGGCACGCACTTGCCTCCGGCGGGCGTCACCCCCGCGCACGGCTCCCACCTGCCTCCGGCGAACGTCACCCCGGCCCACGGCACCCCCTTCCCGGCGACGGCCACGCCTCAGCCGGGTCCCTGGCAGTACGACCCCTGGGCTCCCCGGCCGCACGGCGCACCGGGATCCCACGCCGTCGAGGCACCGGCGAAGCGGGCCCGGCGCGGCAGGCTCGTGGCGGGGGCCGCCGTGGTGGCCCTGGCCGCCGGCGGTGTCGGCGGCGCGATCGGCGCCCATCTGGAGCGGGACGGCGGCATCGGCGGGAACGTGACCCTGCCGCAGGCGTCCGCGGAGCAGGCGAGCCGCGCACCCGGGAGCATCGCGGGCATCGCCGCCCGCGCGCTGCCCGGCGTGGTGACGATCCATGTGCGCGGCGGCGAGGACCAGGGCACCGGCACGGGCTTCGTGCTCGACAAGCGGGGCCACATCCTCACCAACAACCACGTCGTGGAGCCCGCCGGGGCCGACGGCTCCATATCCGTGACCTTCAACGGCGGCCAGACCGCCAAGGCCACCGTCGTCGGCCGGGACAGCGGCTACGACCTGGCCGTCATCAAGGTCACCGGCGTCTCCGGGCTGACCCCGCTGCCCCTGGGCAATTCGGACTCCGTCCGGGTCGGCGACTCCGTCGTCGCCATCGGGGCGCCGTTCGACCTCGCGGGCACGGTCACGACGGGCATCATCAGCGCCAAGGAGCGCCCGATCACCGCGGGCGGCGAGAAGCGGGACGGCAGCGACGTCAGCTACGTCGACGCGCTGCAGACCGACGCCCCGATAAACCCGGGCAACTCCGGCGGCCCCCTGATGGACGCCCAGGCCCGCGTCATCGGCATCAACAGCGCCATCCGCTCCGCCGGGAACGAGGACGGCCCCGGCGGCGGCCAGGGCGGCAGCATCGGCCTGGGCTTCGCCATACCGATCAACCAGGCCAAGCGGGTCGCCGAAGAGTTGATCAACACCGGCAGGGCCACCCACCCGGTCATCGGCGTGACGCTCGACATGGAGTACACGGGCGACGGCGCGCGGGTGAACACCAAGGGCGCCAAGGGCCCGGCCGTGTCCCCCGGCGGACCGGGCGACAAGGCGGGCATCGAGCCCCGGGACGTGATCACCAAGGTGGACGGCGTTCCGGTGCACAGCGGCCAGGAGCTGATCGTCAAGATCCGCAGTCATCGCCCGGGCGACCGGCTCGGCCTGACCGTCGAGCGCGGCGGCCGGGAACGCACCGTGCAGCTGACCCTGGGATCGGCGGACGCGGGCTGACAGGCTTTGGCCCGATGTTGGCCCGGCTGTTCCCTCGGCCCACTCCGGGCCAGGTACCGTGATAGGTGGCCTGGCCCGGCGGCCACTGACGCATCAAGGAGCTGCAACGTGCTCGACATAGGATTCTTCGAGCTGGTCGCGCTCGTCGTGCTGGCGGTGCTCATCTTCGGACCGGACAAGCTGCCCAAGGTCATCCAGGACGTGTCCCGGACCCTGCGCAAGATCCGGCAGTTCTCCGAGAGCGCCAAGGAGGACATCCGCTCCGAGCTGGGCCCGGAGTTCAAGGACTTCGAGTTCGAGGACCTGAACCCCAAGACCTTCGTCCGCAAGCACGTCCTGGACAAGGACGAGCTGGGGTTGAAGGAGATCCGCAACGGCTTCGACTTCAAGTCGGAGATGGCCGAGCTCACGGACGCCGTGCACGGCCGCGAATCCACCCAGCCGGCCCCTTCCGCGGGCGGCTCGGGCACCCCGGACCTGCTGAAGAAGCAGGCCAAGCGGGACGTCGGCACACCTCCGCCGTTCGATTCCGACGCCACCTGAGTCCGCGGATGCCGGGCGCCATTGACGGGGGTGGCTATCCTCCCTGTGTTTGGGGTGAAGTCGTCCTTGAGGGGCGTGCTCGCCCGGGCCGGCAGGGCAACAAGGAGGCGCCACGCAGATGGAGACGACGAGTCGGGTAGGGGCCCAGGGGGCCGGCACAACCGATGCGTCCGCCGTGGACACCGCGTCCGCGGTGCAGGAAGCGGCACAGGGCGGGACCGGTACCCGGCGGTCGGTCGACGGCTATCTGATGGCTTCGTTCCCCTGGTACGGCCTGGACGAGGCGTACACCGGGCGGCGCTGGCTGATGCAGGTGGGCGCCGCCGCCGACGGCACGGTGGAACACGGGGCGACGGGCCACGGCGAGGAGCCCTCGCTGCGCGGTGAGCACATCGGCGGCCACGGCTCCCGGCAGCGCTTCGCGGTCGTGGTGACCGTCGCGAGCCGCCCGCTGCGGCGCAGCGCCGACGGTACGGGCGTGCTGGAGGCCACCTCGGTCTCCTCGGCGGCCTGGCTCGCCGGCTCGGGGCTGCTGTCGTGCACGTGGCCCGCCCAGATGGAGCGGGCTCTGCGACAGGACTGGCTGGACCAGCAGACGGCACTGGCCTGGGAGCTCGCGGACCACCTGGACGACGCGGCCTGGTCGACGCTGTCGCTCCCGGTGGACGGTGTGCCGACCGACTTCCGCTATCGCGAGTCCGAGTACGGCTGGGTCCTCGCGGGATCCGCCGAAGGAGGGGTCCACCTGGGCGCGTACGGGCGCGGCATGAGCGCGTACGGCATGGGCTTCTCGGTGATCAAGGAGATCTCCTCCTACGAGCACTGACCGGCCTCCGGCCATGGGTAAGGGGCGGCCTCCCCAGGGAAGCCGCCCCTTACCGTCCGGCTCTGCGGCCGTCAGAACGTATGCCGTCAGAACTTGTTGCGCGGGGTGATGCCCAGCGACATGCCCGACAGGCCGCGCTGGCGGCCGCCCAGCTTGCCGGCGATGGCGCGCAGCGCGCTGCCCGCCGGGGACTCCGGGTCGGTCAGGACGACGGGCTTGCCCTCGTCGCCGCCCTCGCGCAGCCGTACGTCGATCGGGATGGAGCCCAGCACCGGCACGTTCGTGCCCGTGGTCCGGGTCAGCCCGTCGGCGACCCGCTGACCGCCGCCCGAACCGAACACATCGACCATCTCGTCGCAGTGCGGGCAGGGCAGCCCGGACATGTTCTCCACGACGCCGACGATCTTCTGGTGGGTCTGCACGGCGATCGAACCGGCGCGCTCGGCGACCTCGGCGGCGGCCTGCTGAGGGGTCGTCACCACGAGGATCTCGGCGTTCGGCACGAGCTGTGCGACGGAGATCGCGATGTCACCGGTGCCCGGCGGCAGGTCCAGCAGGAGGACGTCGAGGTCGCCCCAGTAGACATCCGCCAGGAACTGCTGGAGCGCGCGGTGCAGCATCGGGCCGCGCCACACCACCGGGGCGTTGCCCGGCGTGAACATCCCGATCGAGATGACCTTCACGCCGTTCGCCGACGGCGGCATGATCATGTTCTCGACCTGGGTGGGCTTGCCCTCGGCGCCCAGCATGCGCGGCACCGAGTGGCCGTAGATGTCCGCGTCGACGACGCCGACCTTCAGCCCGTCGGCCGCCATCGCCGCCGCCAGGTTGACCGTGACCGAGGACTTGCCGACGCCGCCCTTGCCGGAGGCGACCGCGTAGACGCGGGTCAGCGAGCCGGGCTGGGCGAAGGGCACCTCGCGCTCGGCGGTGCCGCCGCGCAGCGCGGAGGCCAGCTCCTTGCGCTGCTCGTCGCTCATCACGTCCAGCTCGACGGTGACGCCCGTGACGCCGGTGACGCCCGCGACCGCGTCGCGCACGTTCTTCGTGATCGTCTCGCGCATCGGGCAACCGGACACCGTCAGGTACACGGCCACGGCCACGGTGCCGTCCGCGGCGATCCCGACGGATTTGACCATGCCCAGCTCGGTGATCGGCCGGTGGATCTCGGGGTCGTTCACCGTCGCGAGCGCGGCGCGGATCGCGTCCTCGCTCGGCACGGAGCCCGGTGCAGTGTCGGTAGCCATACGGTCGATGGTACGGCGCCCCACCAGGGCCGCGGAAAGGGCTGTCAGCGGTCGCGTTCCTCACTCTCTTCCGGGAATACCCGCCGCTGCTCCAGTTCCTTCACCAGGTCCTGGAACTCCGAGCGGATCCAGTCCCGCGTGGCGACCTCGCCGAGCCCCATCCGCAGCGCCGCGATCTCCCGCGTCAGATACTCGGTGTCCGCGATGGACCGCTCGTTCTGCTTGCGGTCCTGCTCCAGATTGACCCGGTCCCGGTCGTCCTGCCGGTTCTGCGCCAGCAGGATCAGCGGCGCCGCGTACGAGGCCTGGAGCGACAGCATCAGGGTCAGGAAGATGAACGGGTACGTGTCCCACCGCAGATGAGCCGGCGCGGACGTGTTCCACACCACCCACAGGATGATGACGACCGTCATCCACACGATGAAGCGGCCCGTGCCCAGGAACCGGGCGATCCGCTCCGAGGCGTGGCCGAAGGCCTCCGGGTCGTACGTCGGCAGCCAGCTGCGCCGCTTGAGGCGGGGCTGGTCCAGCCGCACCCGCTGCGGGGCGGCGGACTGCGCCTTGGCCCGCTCCTTGGCCCGGTCCTTGGACTCGCCGCGCTCCCCGCGCGGAGTGAGCCCGAAGTCGCGACCGCGGTCAGTGCCCATCGACGCTCTCCCGCAGATCGCTCATGTCCAGCGCGCCGTGGTGCAGCTCGGTCTCGCGCCAGTCCTCGGGCAGCAGATGGTCCAGAACGTCGTCGACGGTCACCGCGCCCAGCAGCGAGCCGCTCGCGTCCACGACGGGCGCGGCGACCATGTTGTAGGTCGCCAGATAGCTGGTGACGGCCGGCAGCGGGGTGCCCGGCGGCAGCGGCCGCAGATCCGTGTCGGCGATCGAGCCGACGAGCGTGAACGGCGGGTCGCGCAGCAACCGCTGGAAGTGCACGGTGCCCAGATATTTGCCCGTCGGCGTCTCGTCCGGCGGCCGGCAGACGTAGACCTGCGCGGCGAGCGCGGGGGACAGGTCGGGGTTGCGCACCCGGGCCAGCGCGTCGGCGACGGTGGCGTCCGGGCGCAGCACGATCGGTTCGGTGGTCATCAGCCCGCCGGCCGTCCGCTCCTCGTACGCCAGCAGCCGCCGCACGTCGGCGGCGTCGCCCGGCTGCATCAGCGTCAGCAGCCGCTCCATCTCCTCCTCGGGCAGCTCCGAGAGCAGGTCGGCCGCGTCGTCCGGGTCCATCGCCTCCAGGACGTCGGCGGCGCGCTCCTCCTTCAGCTTGCCGAGGATCTCGATCTGGTCGTCCTCCGGCAGCTCCTCCAGCACGTCCGCCAGCCGGTCGTCGTCCAGCGCCGCCGCCACCTCCGAGCGCCGCTTGGGAGACAGGTGGTGCAACACGTTGGCGAGGTCGGCCGGGCGCAGCCGCTCGAAGGTCGCCAGGAGGTTCTCCGCGCCCTGCCCCTGCTCCTCCATGGAGAAGCCCGTCACGGCCGACCACTCGACGGTCAGCGTCTCGCCCTTGCGGCGCAGCGCCCCGCCCTTGCCGCGCCGTACGAAAACCTTGTCGATCTCCCAGTCGCGACGGGCCGGCAGCTGGGTGATCGACACATCGAGGACCGTGACCTCCGCGTCCTTCGGATCCGCGTCGGCCAGCCGCACCCGCCGGTCCAGCAGCTCGCCGAGGATCAGCCGCTCGGTCGGCCGCTGCTCGAAGCGCCGCATATTGACCACGCCCGTGGTGATGACCTGGCCGGACTCCACCCCGGTCACCCGGGTCATGGGCAGAAAGATCCGGCGCCGGCTGACGACCTCCACGACCAGCCCGAGGACACGCGGCGGGCGGCCGCCGACCCGCAGCATCGCCACCAGGTCGCGCACCCGGCCCACCTGGTCCCCGTTGGGGTCGAAGACGGCCACGCCCGAGAGGTGCGAGACGAAGACCCGAGGGGCGCCTGCTGCCATGCCGCGAACCTCCTGACCCCTGGCCGTTCCCCGGCCGGTCACCGGCCGATCTGCGTTTCAGGCTAACGTGACCGGCTGCGCCCCGCCGCGAGGGTGCGCCCGTACGGTCTCCCCGCGTACGCTCCCGGCGGCGCGGGTACGCTGCCGTACTCCCATCGGTAACAGGAGGCAGGAGCCAAGGTGCGAACCCGGAACGCGGCCCTCGTGGGGATGGTGTGCGCCGCCCTGGCCGCGACGCTCACGGCCTGCGGCGGCGGCACCCCCGAGGACCCCGACAAGGGGACCAACGGTGTCGGCAAGCTCGAGGCCACGGTCATCCAGACCAAGGCCCGCGCGGCCGCCCGCAGCGCCGCCGCGGTCCACCTCTCCGGCAACGTCGTCAGCCAGGGCCGCACGTACAAGCTCGACATGCGGCTGAAGAAGGACGGCGGCATGGGCCGGGTCTCCTCCAACGGCAGCACCTTCGAGCTGCTGCGCGTCGGCGACGCCTTGTTCCTGAAGGCGAACAAGGCGTTCTGGTCGCACGACGCCGTCCCGGGGCAGGGCGCGGCGGGCACCCCGACGGCCGCCCCCGGGAAGCCGTCCACCAAGGGCGACAGCGCGGCCGCGGCCGACAAGCTCGACGACAAATACGTGAAGGTCCCGACCGGCGATCCCTCCTACCAGCAGTTCAAGGGCTTCACCGACAAGGACGTGCTTCTCGACGGCCTCCTCGGGCTGCACGGCAAGCTCGCCCGCGGTGAGCACGGCACCGTCGGCGGCGTCCGGACGATCCGCATCAGCGGCGGCGCGGGCAACGGCGGCCAGCTCGACGTCTCGCTCAAGGGCGACCCCTACCCGCTGCGCGTGCAGCGCGCGGGTGGCGGGGGCCAGCTGGAACTGGGCGGCTGGGGCCAGGACTTCGCGCTGGCCGTGCCCGAGAAGAAGCAGATGGTCGACTACGGGAAGCAGATTCCGCGGAGCGGTTAGCAACTGTTCGGACGGGCTGGTTTGGCCGAGGCCGGCCACATCCAGCCCGCTGGGGTACCTTCCAGCGGTAGCTAGGGGAGTTCGAGGACGCGCCCGCAGGGCGCCCGCCGCCGCAGGCAGCACGAACCGGCCCGCGGCCGAAGACCCGCTAGCGCTTCTTGCGCCGCCCCAACCCCTTGCGCAGCAACTTCGGCAGCGCCGCGGGCATGGGCTGCCGGGTCGTGACGGATGTCGGAAGCGGCCTGGCGGCCAGCGAACCGTCGGGCAGCTCACCGGTCGTCCCGTTCGGCTCGATCCGCAGCACCCGGCAGTCGCGGGCCCACCGCTCCTCGATCGCCTCGGCGTCCGGCGCGTTGAGCCGCTTGCCCTTCAGCTCGGCCACGGCCCCGGCCCACGCCTCGCCCCGGGGCTCCAGCACGGTGACCCGCCCGCCCCACATGACGAGCCGCCCGCCCTTGTCCTTGCTGCGCACGGTCACGGTCGCCACCCCGCCGTCCTCGAGCGCGAGCCCCTCCAACGGCTGCTCCCCGGGCCCGCCCACGAGATGCACGGCACCCTCGTGCCACACATGCCACAGCGCACGGCTGGGCCCGGAGGGCCCTTCCACCCAGATGAGACCGGACTTCTTGGTGGCCTCTTCGATCAGGGCCTGCGTCAGCGTCATGCGATTACCTTAAGCGGATCGGGGGTCCCCCCGGCCGGATCACAGGGTGCGCCACCGCACAGCAGCCCGTCCGGCGTTTGAGGACGCGCCCGCAGGGCGCTCGCCGCCGCAGGCGAAGCGCGAAACGCCAACAGAACAGCCAAGCGCAGCGCATACGCTGGGAAGCGTGAGAGCAGCCCGTGCCCACCGTGGCGACCCGCCCCCCGCGACCCCCGCGATACCCACCGATCCGCAGAACCCCGAAGGGCAACGGCCCGAAGGGCGAGGCGCGCGCCCCGGGACGCGTACGGATCTGGTGCTGCTCGCGATAGCCATCGCCGGGGTCTCGCTCTCCGCCCCGCTCATCGCCGCCACCGCGGCCCCCGCCCTCGCCGTCGCGTTCTGGCGCAACGCCATGGCCGTCGGCGCGCTCACCCCCTTCGCCCTGTTCCGGCACCGCGCGGAGCTGCTCGGCATGGGCCGTCGCGCACTGTTGCTGGCCGTCGCCGCGGGGGCGCTGCTCGCCGTGCACTTCGCGGTGTGGCTGCCGAGCCTGCACATGACCTCGGTCGCCTCCTCGACCGCGCTGGTCACCACCACCCCGATCTGGACGACGCTCCTGCTGTGCCTGCGCGGCCACCGCCCGCCGGCGCTCGTCTGGGCGGGCACCGCCCTCGCCTTCCTCGGCGTCGTGATCCTCACGGGCGTGGACCTGTCCCTCTCCCCGCGCGCCCTCGCCGGGGACGCCCTGGCCCTCGCGGGCGGCATGGCGGCGGCCGGGTACGTGCTGCTGGGAGCGGAGGTGCGGCGGACGGTGGGCACCCTCGCGTACACATACGTCTGCTACACCACGACGACCGTGCTGCTGCTCGTCACCTGTCTCGTCTCGGGCTCCGCCCTGGGCGGCTACAGCGGCGGGACGTGGCTCAAGCTGGCCGTGCTGACCGTCTGCGCCCAACTGCTCGGGCACTCCCTCATCAACCGGGTCGTCAAGGGCCTCGGGCCGTCCGTCACCTCGACGGCGATCCTGTTGGAGACGCCGGGCGCGGCCCTGATCGCGGCCGTCTGGCTGGGCCAGCTGCCGTCGGCCGCGGCGTACCCGGCGCTTGCGGTGATCATGGCAGGTCTGGCCCTGGTGATCATGGCGGACCGCACCCGGAAGCCGCAGGTCGAATCGGGCGTCTGACGTAGGGGCCCGCACCGGCCCCTACAGACCCCGCCGCCCGCGGCGGCAGCGACCCGCGCCGACAGCCACCCGCCCTACAGCCACCCGTTCCGCTTGAACCCCCGGTGGATCGCCACACAGATCGTGACCGTGACGACCATGACCGTCGGGTAGCCGTACTTCCACTTCAGTTCCGGCATGTGTTCGAAGTTCATGCCGTAGATCCCCGCGATCATCGTCGGCACGGCGAAGATCGCCGCCCACGAGGTGATCTTGCGCATGTCCTCGTTCTGCGCGACCGACGCCTGCGCGAGGTTGGCCTGGAGGATGGAGTTGAGCAGATCGTCGAAGGAGACCACCTGCTCGTGCACGCGCGCGAGGTGGTCCGCGACGTCGCGGAAGTACTTCTGGATGTCCGGGTCCACCAGCCGCATCGGCCGCTCGCTCAGCAGCTGCATCGGCCGCATCAGCGGGGTGACCGCCCGCTTGAACTCCAGCACCTCACGCTTGAGCTGGTAGATCCGGCCGGCGTCGCCACCGCGCGAAGTGCCCTTGCTGGGCGCGGAGAAGACATCGATCTCGACCTCGTCGATGTCGTCCTGCACCGCGTCGGCGACCGCGATGTAGCCGTCGACCACCTGGTCGGCGATCGCGTGCAGCACGGCCGAGGGTCCTTTGCCGAGCAGGACCGGGTCGTCCTGGAGACGGTGGCGCAGCGCGCGCAGCGAGCCCTGGCCGCCGTGCCGGACCGTGATGATGAAGTCCCGGCCGGTGAAGCACATCACCTCACCGGTCTCCACCACCTCGCTGGTGGCGGTGAGTTCGGCGTGCTCGACGTAGTGGATGGTCTTGAAGACGGTGAAGAGCGTGTCGTCGTAGCGCTCCAGCTTCGGCCGCTGGTGGGCGTGGATCGCGTCCTCCACGGCGAGCGGGTGGAGCCCGAACTCCCGGGCGATACCGGAGAACTCACGCTCGGTCGGCTCGTGCAGCCCGATCCACGCGAAGCCCCCGTCGGCCCGTACGCGCCGCATGGCTTCCGCCGGGCTGATGTGGGCGCTCGCCCGCTTGCCGTCGCGGTAGACGGCGCAGTCGACCACGGCGCTGTTGGTGGCGGGGTCCCGGGTCGTGTCGTAGGTGTAGGGGGTGTCCCCCCGGCGGAGGGCGGGGCGGACGGCTGCACGCAGGTCGCGGATCATCGACATGGCTGGCTCCTTCACGGGCCGGCCGTCAGCCACGTACGCGGGCGCAACGCGGCCGGGAACGTGGACGTGGGTGCCTGGGCAGGGGGCTACGTCCGCGAATCGGGCTGCGCTTCGTGCGGGGCGTGGAGGCTGACGGCAGTTCGCAGAGAACTTCGCAGAGAACACGGAACAAAGCGAGACGAAGGCGCTCTTCCGTCAAGTACTGCGGGCGCGAAAGGACTTCCGGGGCCGGGACGGCCGATAGGGCGGCCGGGTCGCAGAAGGCTCTTGGGTCACACAGGGCGCGTCCGGAGCGGAGGGACGGGAGAACTGTCGGTACTGCACGGTCGACTAGGATCCACCGCAGCCCCACCTCCTCCGGCCGGTCCCCGCTGAGGGACGAACGTAATTCCCTGACCAGAGGTCAAGGCTAGCAGCCGCGTGGCGCACCGGACCCCGCCTTTGCCCGTTCGATACGCGTTCTATGCTCGCTGCATGTCAGACGTTCTCGCACTGGTCGAGGCCCGGCTGCGTACGGCCCTGGGCGAGCCCGACGCACGCGCCGCGGTCACCTTCCTGGGCACGGACCGCATCGAGGTCCTCCGCTTCACCGCCTCCGACCCCGACGGCGAGGTCGTCCGCTACGCCACCCTCGGAATGTCCGCCCAACCCATGGCCGACCCCACCGCCACTCTCGTCGACCCGCTGCGCGGCCCCCGCGCCGAGTTGGTCCTCACCGTCCGCAAGGGGCGGGCCGACACCGACAAGGTGCTCCGCCCACTGGCCGTGCTCGCCGCATCCCCGCAGGTGGAGGGCGTCATCGTGGCGCCGGGCGCGTCGCTGGACACCGGTGAGCCGCTCTGGCCGGAGGCGCCCTTCACGTCCGTGCTCGTCGCCGAGTCCGGCGGGCTGATCGAGGACCTGGAGCTGGACGAGCCGATGGACCCGGTCCGCTTCCTCCCGTTGCTGCCGATGACGCCCAATGAGGCGGCCTGGAAGCGGGTGCAGGGCGCGGCGGCCCTGGAGGAGCGGTGGCTGCGGCACGGCACCGATCTCCGCGATCCGCTGCGCGCCGGGGTCCCGCTGGGCTGACCCCGTCCGACTCCGTCCGCCCCCGTCTGATCGCGGCTGATCACGCTGACCGTGCGGCTGAACAGACCGGACCGCGGCTGACCACGGCCGTCGTGGGGCGCGCAGCCACCGTGGGGCGCGCAGTGGCTTCCGCGCCCCGCCCCCGTGCCGGATGCGACGCGGACGGGACGAGAGCGACGGGCCGCCCATGGGATTCCGCCATGACTCCGCCCGGACGGGTGATCGTCCTTGACGCGGCGCCGACCGCGGAGGACCGTTGGACCCTATGAGGGGCGAACCCAGTTGCCCGAAGTGCGGTGGCCGGGTGCGGGCGCCCGGTCTCTTCGCCGACTCCTGGCAGTGCGGCGTGCACGGAGCTGTGCACCCCTTGCAGCCTGTCGTCCCGCCGAGCGTCGAGGCGCTGGCCGTCGTGGTCAACCGGGCCCGGGTCCCCGTGTGGATGCCCTGGCCCCTGCCGGTGGGCTGGCTCTTCACCGGCGTGGCGTGCGCGGGTGACGACCGCAGCGGCGGGCGTGCCACCGCCGTCGCCTGTTCCGGTCCCGGCCCGCTGGGCGGCCCCGGTGAGCTGCTGCTCGTCGCCGAGGAGCTGGGCGTCGGCCTCGGCGCGCGCTACGCGGGCATCGACGGCCCGGACCCCGGCCCCCATATGTGCGTGGACCGCCCGCCGGCCGCCAAGGTGCACGCAGCCGGCCGTCCCACCCCCCTCTGGCACGTCGAGGGCGTGCCCCATGACCGGGCCGTGTTCGCGGGCGAGGCGCGCGGGCTGTGGCTGTGGGCCGTCGTCTGGCCGGAGCGGTCGGGGCTGTTGATGTACGACGAGTTGGTGCTCACCGATCTGCGCGACGCGGGCGCGGAGGTCGATCTGCTGCCGTGCGGCGCGCTGTCGCCGCGCATTCTGTCGCCGGGGCCCCGCTGAGGTCCGGCCGGAGCCGAGGTCCATCCGGACCGCGCCGAGGCGGTCCGGATGCCCGGGACGCCACGCCTCCACCGATGCCCGCGACACGCACGCCAAGCTTTCGTAAGTGATCGCGCATGCCCCTTGACCGGGCCGGACCTGGTCGTATTCAGGCCGTATTCAATCGACGGCTATCCTGAACCGGTCCTGTCCGTACCGCCTGCCGTGGGAGCCGTGTCGTGCGCATCGATCTGCACACCCACTCCACGGCCTCGGACGGTACGGACACCCCCGCCGAGCTGGTCCGCAACGCGGCCGCCGCCGGGCTGGACGTCGTCGCGCTGACCGACCACGACGGAGTCGGCGGCCACGCGGAGGCCATCGCGGCCCTCCCCGCGGGGCTGACCCTGGTCACCGGCGCCGAGCTCTCCTGCCGCCTGGCCCCCTCCCCGTCCGGGGAAGCCGCCGTCGGCGTGCACATGCTGGCCTACCTCTTCGACCCGCTGGAGCCGGAGCTGGCCCGCGAGCGCGAGCTGGTGCGTGACGACCGGGTGCCCCGCGCGCGCGGCATGGTCGCCAAGCTCCGGGAGCTGGGCGTGCCGGTCACCTGGGAGCGGGTGGCGGAGCTCGCCGCCGGCGGAGCCGTGGGCCGGCCGCACGTGGCCACCGCCATGGTCGAGCTCGGTGTGATCGACACCGTCTCGGACGCCTTCACCTCCGACTGGCTGGCCAATGACGGCCGTGCCTACGTCGACAAGCACGAACTCGACCCCTTCGAGGCCATCCGGCTGGTCAAGGCCGCCGGTGGCGTCACCGTCCTCGCGCACCCGCTGGCCCGGGGGCGCGGCCGCTGTGTCTCCGAGAGCGCGATAGCCGACCTGGCCTCGGCGGGGCTGGACGGCATCGAGGTGGACCACATGGACCACGACGAGCCGACCCGCGCCCGGCTGCGCGGCCTCGCCGCCGACCTCGGTCTGCTGACCACCGGTTCCAGCGACTACCACGGCAGCCGCAAGACCTGCGAGCTCGGCGAGTACACGACCGACCCGGAGATCTACGGCGAGATCACGCGCCGCGCGACGGGCGCGTTCCCCGTCCCCGGCGCGGGCGGCTGACCCACCCCGGGCCTCACCGGCTCCCCAGGCCCGTCCTCCGGGTTCCCGTACGGACCGACCGTGCCCGTACGCCCGTACCCACTCCTACGCCATCGGCACCCGCGCTCCTTCGCGCTCCCCACCTCCCCGCTCGCACCACTCCCGCAAGGCCCTCACTGTGTTCGACATCGCTGTCTTCGGATCCCTCTTTCTCACGCTTTTCGTGATCATGGACCCGCCCGGCATCACGCCGATCTTCCTCGCCCTCACCTCCGGCCGTCCCGCCAAGATCCAGCGGAAGATGGCCTGGCAGGCGGCGGCGGTCGCGTTCGGTGTGATCGCCGTGTTCGGCATCTGCGGTCAGCAGATCCTGGACTATCTGCACATCACGACGCCCGCGCTGATGATCGCCGGTGGTCTGCTCCTGCTGCTCATCGCCCTGGACCTGCTCACGGGCAAGTCGGAGGAGCCGACGCAGACCAAGGACGTCAACGTCGCGCTCGTGCCGCTGGGCATGCCGCTGCTCGCCGGTCCCGGCGCGATCGTCTCGGTGATCCTCGCGGTGCAGCACGCGGACGGCCTCGCCGGGCAGGTGTCGGTGTGGACCGCGATCGCCGCGATGCACATCGTGCTCTGGCTCGTGATGCGCTACTCGCTGCTGATCATCCGCGTCATCAAGGACGGCGGCGTGGTGCTCGTGACGCGGCTCGCGGGCATGATGCTCTCGGCGCTCGCCGTGCAGCAGATCATCAACGGCGTCACCCAGGTCATCAACGGCAGCTGACGTCTCGGCCGAACCGCCCCCGGGCATATGAAACGCCCCCGTACGATCGAGCGTACGGGGGCGTCGGCCGTTGCCGAACGTAAGGCGTTACCGGACCGAGGTGTCGGCCGGGCGGATATAGATGCGCTGGCCGATCTGGGCGGCCTGCTGCACGATCCGCTTGACGGAGGCGGCGTCCACGACGGTGCTGTCCACGGCGGAGCCGTCGACGTCGTCCAGGCGCATGATCTCGAAGCGCAAGGCTTCTCCCTTCGTCTGATCCTCCTGAGGAGAACTTCAATGAGTAGTGACGCGCGCGGCGACAGCGCGGCGCGTTCTACATGTGTCCAACGAGGTGATGCCTGCAAACATTCCCTACGCTAAGGAAATTTTTAACTTGACTAATTACTGGTCAGTAGTGTGACGGCTTGTGTCCGCTGCGTGATCGCCACGACAATGAGATGTGTATGAATGAAACGCAGGGCCTCACCGGCCCCCAAGAACGCCCCGGCCCCCTGGATCTCGCCCTGATCGCCGCCGGTGTCGAGCGCACGAACGAGCTGCTCACCCGGGTGCTGGCCGAGGTCGCGACCACCCCCTCCACCCACGCGATCTTCGTCGACGCCGGCTACGTCTACGCCGCGGCGGGGCGGCTCGTCACCGGCACCGAGGACCGGCGCACCTTCGACCTCGACGCGGAGGGGCTCATCGAGGCCTTCATCGACCGGGCCCGCACGATCTTCCCCGACAGCCGGCTGCTGCGGGTCTATTGGTACGACGGCGCCCGCCGCCGGATCCACACCACCGAGCAGCAGAGCATCGCCGAGCTCCCCGACGTCAAGGTCCGGCTCGGCAACCTCAACGCCAACAACCAGCAGAAGGGCGTCGACTCCCTCATCCGCACCGACCTCGAATCCCTCGCCCGGCACCGCGCCATCAGTGACGCGGCGCTCATCGGCGGTGACGAGGACCTCGTCTCGGCGGTCGAGGCCGCTCAGGGCTACGGCGCGCGCGTCCACCTCTGGGGCATCGAGGCCGTCGGCGGCCGGAACCAGGCCGAGCCGCTGCTGTGGGAGGTCGACAGCCAGCGCACCTTCGACCTCGACTTCTGCAAGCCGTACGTGACCCGGCGAGCCGTCTACGAGCCCTTCGGCGACGCGCCCGTCCACCAGGGGCCCGCCCCCACCCGCGACGACGTGCGGTTCGTCGGCGCCCGGGTCGCCGCCCAGTGGCTCGGCTCGCGCGGCCGCGCCACGCTCGCCGAGCTGCTGCCCGGCCACCCCTATCTGCCCGGTTCCGTCGACCAGGAGCTGCTGGTGGAGGCGGAGGCGCTGCTCGGCCTGTCGCTGCGCGGCCACGCGGATCTGCGGCGGGCACTGCGGGACGGCTTCTGGGACCACCTGCGCACCCAGTACTGAACCCGCGGCCGCCGGGAGACAGTCGTACGGTCGTAGGTAGGGCAGTAGGCCCCATGGCCCGGTGACATCACCGTGCGTGCCCGCGCGTGCCGGAATGCGCGCGGGGGAAGCGAGTGGAACCCTGGCTAGGGGCGTGGTCGCGGACGTCGCGGCCGCCCATGACCGTCGTGAAGTGCGGAAGAGAAACGAGGCGATCGGCCATGTCGGCCTCCGACCGTGCCGGGCGCGGGGCGCCCTGCTGGGTGAGCCTGCTGACCAGCAACCTCACCGCGGCCCAGGACTTCTACAGTGCGGTGATGGGCTGGACCTTCCGGCCGGGCAGCCTGGGCGAGGCCTTCTCCGTGGCGCTCGCCGACGGGAAGCCCGTCGCCGGTCTCGGCAACGTCGCCAAGTCCATGGGCGTCCCCGTCTCCTGGACCTCCTACTTCGCCGTCGACGACGCCGACGTCGTCGCGGCGCGGATCCGCGAGCGCGGCGCGACCGTCGCGGTCGGGCCGATCGCCGTCGGCCGCGGCCGGGCCGCCCTGGCGGCGGACCCGGCGGGGGCCGTCTTCGGCTTCTGGGAGGGCCAGGTCCTGCCCGGGTGGCACATCGGCAGCGGCGGCGCGCCCGCCTGGCTGGAACTGCGCACCCGGGACGCCTTCGCCGCCGCCATGTTCTACGGCGAGGTCTTCGAATGGGCCACGGACCGGCCGGGCCGCATCGAGGTCCGCTACGAGGACGACGCGGTAATGGTGCTGGCCGGCGGGCAGACGGTGGCCTGTCTGCGCGGCGGCGGCGTCGAGGCGGCCCCCGACCCCCGGGTCAGGCCGCGCTGGCACGTCTACTTCTGCGTCGACGACGTCGAGAAGGCCGTGGAGGCGGCCCTTGCGGCGGGCGGCACGGTCGCCGCCGAGCCCGGCCGCTCGTCGGTGGGCCGCGAGGCGACCCTGCGCGACCCGGAGGGCGGGCTTTTCACGGTGACGGCGCAGGCCGAGTGTTAGTGGCCTGGCCGGCGGGTCATGGGGGCGCGGCGGTGCGCTCCCCTCAATCGCCGGACAGGCTGTTCGGCTGAGCTCAGCCGAATCAGCCCGTCCGGCGATTGAGGACGCGCCCGCAGGGCGCTCGCCGCCGCAGGCGGCAACAACGCCCCGCCCGCGGCGGCACCGCGTTCAGTCCGCGACGTCCCAGAAACGGACGAGCGCTTCCGCCGTGGCGGCCGGGCGTTCCGCGTTGGGGGAGTGGCCCGCGCCCTGAATCACCGTGCGCACCGCCGACAGCTCCTTGGCCATCGCGTCGATCGACGCCACCGGCCAGGCGTAGTCCAGCGCCCCGGAGATCACGTGCTTGGGCAGCGCCACCCCGGCCAGCTCCGGCGTGCGGTCCGGCTCGCTGATCAACTGGCGCCCGGTCACGATGAGTTGCTCCGGCGTAGTGCCCATCCAGCGCCGGTGCAGAAACGCGTCCAGCTCCGGGGCCGCGTCCTCGGCGGGACCGTTCTCCGCGTCCACCCGCCGCATCTCCTGCCAGACGGCCTCCATGTCCATCGTGGTCAGGGCATGGATCAGCATCCGGGTCCGGTCCTGCTGCACCGCGGAGATCGCCGCGGGACCGCAGCTCATGATGGTCAGCGAGCGGAAAGGCGACGCGTCCGCGAGCACGGCGGCGCGTGTGATCAGCCCGCCGAGGGAGTGCCCGAGCAGATGCACGTCACCGCCCAGGGCGGCCGCCTGCGCGAGGACGTCCCGGGCCAGCTCGCCCTGCTCGTACGCGCCCTCCGCGCGCGGCCCGCCGCTCTCGTGCTGCCCCCGGCCGTCGACGGCGACGGCACGGTACCCGGCGTCCGCGAGGGGCTCCAGCAGCGCGACGAAGTCCTCCTTGCTGCCGGTGAATCCGGGGACGAGCAACGCCGTGCCGCGCTCCTGTGGCGTGGGGCGCGCGTCGTGCACGGCGAACTCTCCGCGCGAGGTGGCGAGGCGGTACGCGCGTGCGCGCGGGGGGAGGGCGAGGAAGGGCGGCCGGCTCATGGCACGAGGCTAACGCCACGTCCGACGGCCGCCGGACCCGCGGGCTTGTGAGGACGACGATCGGAGCATGTCCTTCACCGCGCCGGGCCGCTACGGCCGGCCCGGGGAGATCGCCGACACGGTCGCCCACTTGGCGGGCCCGGTCGGCGGGTGCAGCACGGGAGCGTCCGTCGCGGTGGACGGGGGATCGTGGCCTGATCCCGGATACGCCGACGGCCGGCCACCCCGCGTGGGGTGACCGGCCGTCGGTGATGGTGCGTCAGCCTTCGGTGGTGACCTTGGGCTTGGTGGTGCGGGTGCGCTTCGGCTTGGTCGGGGCCTCGTCGGCCACCTCGGCCGCGGGCTTCGCGGCGCGGGTGCGCTTCGGCTTCGCCTCGGCGGCCTCGGGCTCGGCGGCGACGGCCTTCTTCGCGCGGGTGCGCTTCGGCTTGGCCTCCGCGACCTCGGCCGTCTCGGCGACGGTTTCGGCGGCCGGGGCGACGGCCTTCTTGGCGCGGGTGCGCTTCGGCTTGACCTCGGCAGCCTCCTCAGCCACAGCGGCCTCCGCCTTCGCGGCAGCGGCCTTCGTGGTGCGGGTCCGCTTCGGCTTCTCCTCGACGACCGGGGCCGTCTCGGCGACGGGCTCGGCGGCGACGGCCTTCTTGGCACGCGTGCGCTTGGGCTTGGCCTCGACCTCGGCCGTCTCCACCGTCTCGGCGACAGCTTCGGCGGCCGGGGCGACGGCCTTACGGGCACGGGTCCGCTTCGGCTTGACCTCGGCGGTCTCCTCAGCCACAGGGGCCTCGACGACAGCAGCGGTCTCGACCGGAGCGGCGGCCTTCTTGGCGCGGGTCCGCTTCGGCTTGGTCTCCGCGACCTCCGCGACCTCCGCGGCGACGGTCTCCACCGCGGCCACGGCCTTCTTGGCGCGGGTGCGCTTGGGCTTGGCCTCGGCGACCTCGACGGTCGGCGCGACCTCGACGGCCGGCGCGGACTCGACGACCGCTTCGGCGGCCGGGGCGACGGCCTTACGAGCACGGGTCCGCTTCGGCTTGACCTCGGCGGTCTCCTCAGCCACAGGGGCCTCGACGACAGCAGCGGTCTCGACCGGAGCAGCGGCCTTCTTCGCCCGGGTGCGGCGGGCGGGCTTGGCCGGGGCGGCCTCGACGGCCGGGGCCGGTGCGACCGTCTGGAAGTCGGCCTCGGGCTCGGCCACGACGGTCTTACGGGCGCGGGTCCGCTTCGGGGCGACCGGAGCCGCCTCGGTGGCCTGGGCCGGAATGACCGGGGTGGCGGCCGCCGCGACAACGGTCTGGACCGTCTGGAAGTCGGGCTCGGGGTCCTTCCGCACGGCCTCCAGCGGCGCGAGGGGCGCGAGGGCGCCCTGCGGCCGGGTGCCACGCGCACGACGACGGCGCGGCTGACGGTCGGCCTGCTGCTCCGACGTCGGGGCCTTGCCGGCCGGGGCCTCGGTGGACGTGGCCTCGGTCGTCACGGGCGTGACGGCGGCCGTGGAGCCGGAGCCGGAGCCGTTACGGGTGCGACGGCGACGGCGCGGCTTCGCGGGCGTCTCCGGGGCGGACTGCTCCGTACCGGTCGGGGCCGTCATCGGGGCCGTCGTCGGGGCCTGCGTCGGAGCGACCGCCTCGGCGACCGCGTCCGAGCCGCCGCGGGTGCGACGGCGCTGACGCGGGGTACGGGTCCGGGCCGGGCGCTCCTCCGCCACCGGGGCAGCGGACGCCTGCTTCGGGCCGCGGCCGCGACCGCGGCCACCGGTCTCGCCGAGGTCCTCGATCTCCTCGGCCGCGAGCCCGGCGCGCGTCCGCTCGGAACGCGGCAGGACGCCCTTGGTGCCGGCCGGGATGCCCAGCAGCTCGTAGAGGTGCGGGGAGGTGGAGTACGTCTCCTCCGGCTCGTCGAACGGCAGGTCGAGCGCCTTGTTGATCAGCTTCCAGCGCGGAATGTCGTCCCAGTCGACCAGCGTGATGGCCGTACCCGACTTGCCCGCGCGGCCGGTGCGGCCGATGCGGTGCAGGTAGGTCTTCTCGTCCTCGGGGGTCTGGTAATTGATCACGTGGGTGACGTTGTCGACGTCGATGCCGCGGGCGGCGACGTCGGTGCAGACCAGGACGTCGACCTTGCCGTTGCGGAACGCGCGCAGCGCCTGCTCGCGGGCGCCCTGGCCGAGGTCGCCGTGGACCGCGCCGGAGGCGAAGCCGCGACGCGCGAGCTGGTCGGCGATGTCCGCCGCCGTCCGCTTCGTCCGACAGAAGATCATCGCGAGCGCGCGACCCTCCGACTGGAGGATGCGCGAGACCATCTCCGGCTTGTCCATGTTGTGGGCGCGGAAGACGTGCTGCGTGATGTTGGCGACGGTCTGGCCCTCGTCGTCCGGCGCGGTGGCGCGGATGTGCGTGGGCTGCGACATGTAGCGACGGGCGAGGTTGATGACCGCGCCCGGCATGGTCGCCGAGAAGAGCATCGTCTGGCGCTTGGCCGGCAGCATCGTGATGATCCGCTCGACGTCGGGCAGGAAGCCCAGGTCGAGCATCTCGTCGGCCTCGTCCAGGACGAGGGCCTTCACGTGCGAGAGGTCGAGCTTGCGCTGGCCGGCGAGGTCGAGCAGACGGCCGGGCGTACCGACGATCACGTCGACGCCCTTCTTGAGCGCCTCGACCTGCGGCTCGTAGGCACGGCCGCCGTAGATCGCCAGGACCCGCACATTGCGGACCTTGCCGGCGGTGAGGAGGTCGTTGGTGACCTGCTGGCACAGCTCGCGGGTGGGGACGACCACGAGGGCCTGCGGGGCGTCCGTCAGCTGCTCGGGCTTGGCCCGGCCCGACTCGATGTCGGCGGGGACGATGACGCGCTCCAGCAGGGGCAGGCCGAAGCCCAGCGTCTTGCCGGTGCCGGTCTTGGCCTGGCCGATGACGTCGGAGCCCGCCAGGGCCACCGGGAGGGTCATCTCCTGGATCGGGAAGGGGTGCACGATGCCGACGGCTTCGAGGGCTTCGGCGATTTCGGGGAGAATCCCGAGGTCTCGGAAAGTGGGCTGAGATGTCAGCGGATTGCCTCTTCTGTGAGACGCGACGCGAGGCGGCGAAGGGGGTCGTACGTACCGCGCCGGGGTACTGTCCGGCCTGGGGAAGCCGGATGGCGCGGGACCACTGCCTTCGCTCGAGCTCTCGTGCCGCGAGCGGATCCCTCCAGATGTGCGTACGTCTCGTACGCACCGCGCGGAGGGCGGTCGGTTTTGTGGAAGCCGATCGGGCCACCGACCGGGCATCCGCTGGGACTCTGGGGACCGATGGGTGGCGTCTCCAGAAGACACAGCATTGGAACAGCCCACCGAATACTCGGCAGGCGCATTACCACTGTACCCCGGAAACGCGCATGTGTGTCCGGACAATCCTTCGGACGGATGGGGATGAAGTGGCTGACCAGGGCCTTCCCCCTGTAGCGGGGCGGGCTAGGGTGCCTTTCATGGAGACGCCCGACACGGCCAACGAGCCCGCTGACGAAGCACTGACCGGAATCGCCGCCCAGGACTGGGCCCAGGCCTCCGCCGACCCGCAGTACCGCGCCGCGGTGGTGGACCTGCTGGGTGCCCTCGCCTACGGCGAGCTCGCCGCCTTCGAGCGGCTCGCGGAGGACGCCAAGCTGGCGCCGACGCTCGATGACAAGGCCGAGCTGGCCAAGATGGCCACCGCCGAGTTCCAGCACTTCCAGCGGCTGCGCGACCGGCTCACCGCGATCGATGTGGAGCCGACCGGCGCGATGCAGCCCTTCGCGGCGGCGCTGGACGAGTTCCACCGCCAGACGGCGCCCTCGGACTGGCTGGAGGGCCTGGTCAAGGCGTACGTCGGCGACTCGATCGCCAGTGACTTCTACCGTGAGGTGGCGGCCCGGCTGGACTCCGACACCCGCGCCCTGGTGCTGACCGTGCTGGACGACACCGGCCACGCGACCTTCGCGGTCGAGAAGGTCCGGGCCGCGATCGAGGCCGAGCCGCGGGTCGGCGGGCGGCTGGCGCTGTGGGCCCGGCGGCTGATGGGCGAGGCGCTCTCGCAGGCGCAGCGCGTGGTCGCCGAGCGGGACTCGCTCTCCACGATGCTGGTCGGCGGGGTGGCCGACGGCTTCGACCTCGCGGAGGTCGGGAAGATGTTCTCCCGCATCACCGAGGCGCACACCAAGCGGATGGCCGCACTGGGCCTCGCGGCCTAGGCCCTGTCCGGCGGATCTTTGCCCGGCTGCCGCCCGGCTGCCGCCTGCGGCTGTAGCGCCCTGCGGGCGCGTCCTCGAACGCCGGACGGGCTTGATGAACAAGGTCCGCTGGACACGCCCTGGCAGCGGCTTCGCGCACTGCCGGCGCACGGGCGCCGGCCGGCGCGCGGGGACCCGGGCGCGCCCGCTTCAAGCAGTGGCTGATCGGCGGGGCGCCCGGTTCGCCGGGCGCAGCAGCAGGGACTGCAGGGCGACGGCCACGCAGAGGGAGGCGATCAGGGTGGCCACCGCGTGGCCGGACCCGAGGACCGAGTGGGTCAGCAGGGCGCCGAACAGCGCGGAGACCGGTCCGGTGGTCAGCGCCAGGAGCCGGGAGCGGAACTGCCCGTAACGCTCGGGCAGCCAGCGCAGGGCTCCGTAGGAGACGGCGAGGCCGATGAGGACCGAGCCGAGCGCTTCCCAGAGGATCATGGTCACTTCCCTCCCGTGCGGGGCCGAGGAGCAGGTGCAAATCGGTCGTAGCGGTCTTACCCCATGCCTGTGCGCGGCAACCCTCGTCCCTGTAGCCGCGTCGGGTACGACGACGGGTACGACGAACGGCGGGGCCCCGGTGAATTCCGCACCGGGGCCCCGCCGTTCGTCACTGTCGTCCGACTGCGGACTCAGAGCGTGCTGAAACCGACCCTACGGACGGTCGGCTCGCCGAGCTCCACGTACGCCAGTCGCTCGGAGGGCACCAGGACCTTGCGGCCGTGGTCGTCCACCAGGCTCAGCAGCGGCGTCTTGCCGCCGAGTGCGTCGGCGACCAGGCGCTCGACCTCTTCGGCAGACTGCCCGCTCTCCAGAACGATCTCGCGGGGTGCGTGCTGCACGCCGATCTTGACCTCCACGGCTTATGTCCCTCCGAAGATGTGGGGTCCCCCGGGGTGAAGCCCAGGGGAGGGGTGCGCGGTCAGCCGCGCCGTACCTTCCACACACTAGCCCGGTACGGGGACGAGCCGAGCCGGTCTCCGCTCGCTCGCAGCGAACAGGGGTGGATCACCGAAGACCGGCCGGGACCCGCCTCAGAGCTCGGGGGCGTTCTTCGGGAAGCCCGCGATGCCGCGCCATGCCAGCGAGGTGAGGAGCTGGACGGCCGTCTCGCGCGGGACCGCGCTCTCGCTGGAGAGCCAGTAGCGGGCGACGACCTGGGAGACGCCGCCGAGGCCCACCGCCAGCAGCATGGCCTCGTCCTTCGACAGACCGGTGTCCTCGGCGATGACCTCGCTGATGGCCGTCGCGCACTCCAGGGAGACCTTGTCCACCCGCTCGCGCACGGCCGGCTCGTTGGTCAGATCGGACTCGAAGACGAGCCGGAAGGCGCCGCCCTCGTCCTCCACGTACGCGAAGTAGGCGTCCATGGTGGCCGCCACGCGCAGCTTGTTGTCCGAGGTGGAGGCGAGCGCCGTGCGCACCGCGTGCAGCAGGGCCTCGCAGTGCTGGTCCAGCAGGGCGAGGTAGAGGTCCAGCTTGCCGGGGAAGTGCTGGTACAGCACCGGCTTGCTGACGCCGGCGCGCTCGGCGATGTCGTCCATCGCCGCCGCGTGGTACCCCTGCGCCACGAAGACCTCCTGGGCCGCGCCCAGGAGCTGATTACGTCGGGCTCGGCGCGGCAGGCGCGTGCCTCGCGGGCGCGCCTCGGTCTGCTCGATGGCTGTCACGCCGCCTCCCATGATTGTTCCGTGCACGGTGTGCACCGCGCCCGCCATCGTACTTTTGGGTAACCGGGCCGTGCGTGGTCGGAGCGGAGAATTTCACGTACCGGACGCTGTGGGAAGCCGACAAATACCCGACAATCGGTGCAGGTCACCCCAGGTGACCCCGGGTTACCCGGCGGTATGGCGGTCGCGGTCACCGGTAGTCGTCCTCGTCCTCCTCCACGATCCGGGCCTGCTCCAGGAGGTCCGCCTCGTTGGCGGAGTCGGGGTCTTGGGGCGGCTGGGGGTCGTCCCGGCGGGGTGCGATGTCCGCGTGCTGTTCCGCGGCGTCGGCCTCCGGTGCCTCGACATCGAATTCCGTGACGTCCTCGTCGTCCTCGAACGTCGCGGGGTCGGACGGGTCGATGGTCATATACGGAGCCTCTTTCCCGGTCTGCCTGATCGAGCCTTGTCGTTCGTGGTGTCCCGTGCGGTGTTCCGCGCCGTGCTGCCGCTTCTTTGTGGTCTGCCCTGCTCTTTCAGGGTCCCTCACGCCTTGTGCTTATGAGCCTAGGAGAGGCGGCTTCCCGCCGCCAGGCGATCTGTGACGGCCGCCACAGGGGGTCGGGCGTGATCGTCTCGTAACATTGCCCGCATGTCATCGACCCAGTCGCCGGACGCCCGCGCCGTACCCGTGGTGCCACCCACGCGGTCCTCGCAGGTCAGCGAGGGCGAGGAACTGCGCACCGTGACCCTGCCCGGGGCCACGCTGGCCGTGCGCTCCCGGCCCGCCGCGCGGCCGGGGCTGCCGCCCGCGCTCTACGTCCACGGACTCGGCGGTTCCGCGCAGAACTGGTCCGCGCTCATGGAGCGGCTCACGGACACCGTCGACGGCGAGGCGCTGGACCTGCCGGGCTTCGGGTACTCGCCCCCGCCGGACGACGGCGACTACTCCATCACCGCCTACGCCCGCGTGGTCATCCGCCACCTCGACGCGGCCGGTCGCGGCCCGGTGCATCTGGTCGGGAATTCGATGGGCGGCGCGATCACCACCCGCGTGGCCGCCGTCAGGCCGGACCTCGTCCGCACCCTCACGCTCGTCTCGCCCGCCCTGCCCGAGCTCCGCCCGCAGCGCACGGCCGTGCCGACCGGGCTGCTCGCGGTGCCGGGGGTCGTCTCGCTCTTCGCCCGGATGACCAAGGACTGGACGCCCGAGCGGCGCACCCGGGAGGTGCTGGCGCTCTGTTACGGCGACCCCGCGCGGGTGACGCCGGAAGGATTCGCCCTGGCGGTCGCGGAGTACGAGCGCCGGCTGGAGCTGCCGTACTTCTGGGACGTCATGGCGCGCTCGGCGCGCGGCATCGTCGACGCGTACACCTTGGGCGGCCAGCACTCGCTGTGGCGCCAGGCGGAGAAGGTCCTTGCCCCTACGCTGCTCGTGTACGGAACGCGCGACCAGCTCGTCTCCTACCGCATGGCGCACCGCGCGGCCAAGGCTTTCCGCGACTCGCGGTTGCTGACGCTGCTGGACGCGGGTCACGTCGCCATGATGGAGGATCCGGACGCGGTGGCCCGTGCCTTCCGCGAACTCCTCGCGGTCCCCGCGAACACGTCTGAACGGAGCGCCCCGCCCCGTGGGTAAACACAGCGCACGCGCCCCCCAGGCCGCACAGGAGCCCGCGGCGCCGGCCGGTCCCGGTACGGGGCGCAGGCGCGCGCCGGCCGGCCAGGGCCCGCCGGCCCCGCGCTCGGCGACGCCGGCACCGGACCGGGTGCGCCACCGTTCCGCTCCCGACCCGGACGCCCCGGGCGACCGGCGTGATCAGGCCGGCCGGGGCGCCACCGCGGCCGCGGCGGACCAGGGCGGCACCTCGGCGGGTGAGGCCATCCGGCCGTCCGCCCGGAGTGGGCATCCCGCTCCGGCCGAGCCGGGGCTCGGATGGGGCTTCATCGGCCCGCAGCGCGGGGAGAGCACCCGGAGCGCGGGGCACGGCTGTGCGCCGCCCGGGTACGGCTCCACTGTGTCCGGCGCCCATGGTCATGGATCTTCCGGGCATGATCCAGATGTGTATGAGAATTCCGGGTACCGCCCCTCCGTCCAGGCACCCGCTCCCGCCGCGTACGTCCCCCCGGTGTACGTCCCTTCCGGGGACTACGGCTCCGACGCTCCCGACGCCAAGCCGCTGCCCACCCCGCGCGGCACGGGCGGCGGCGGCAACCGGCGGGTCGCCGCGGCCGGACCCGGCGGACCGGCGCGGACCGTGACCGGTGTGGCCGCCGCCGTGGTGACGGCCGTGCTGGCCGTCGTCGTCGGGGGACAGGTCGAGGACACCGCGGAGGGCAAGGCCCAGGCGCGGTCCGCGGACGTCGAGCGGCACAGATCCGAGGCCGCCTCGCGCTCCGACAGCCGGCCCACGCCGAACGGCGGCGCGGCCGTCCCCCTCTCGTACGACCAGAAGATGGCGAAGAAGTACCCGCTGGACGCGAAGGCGAAGGCGTCCGGCACGTTCGAGGCCGTGGGCGGCCACGACCGGGCCCCCGGTAAGGGTGAAGTCCTGCGCTACCGCGTTGACGTGGAGAAGGGTCTGCCGCTCGACGGGGCGCTCTTCGCCGAAGCCGTGCACAGGACCCTCAACGACGACCGCAGCTGGGGCCACGGCGGCAAGCGGACGTTCGAGCGCGTCCCCTCCAAGGACGCCGATTTCGTCATCACCCTGGCCAGCCCCGGCACGACGCACACCTGGTGCGCCAAGTCGGGTCTGGACACCACCCAGGACAACGTCTCCTGTGACTCCGCCGCGACCGAGCGCGTGATGATCAACGCCTACCGGTGGGCGCAGGGCGCGCAGACGTACGGCGACCAGATGCACGCCTACCGGCAGATGCTGATCAACCACGAGGTAGGTCACCGCCTCGGGCACGACCACGAGTCCTGCGAGACGCAGGGCGCTCTGGCGCCGGTGATGATGCAGCAGACCAAGTTCCTGACCACCGACGGCGTGACGTGCCGCCCCAACGCCTGGCCCTTCCCCAAGGGCGGGTGACGGGCGGGAGCGCCGGGGTTACCGTCCTGTTATTTTCTCACTCCCTGGGACATTCGGTCTCTGATGCTGAGACACCTTTGCCAGTGGCCGAAAATTCGTTCAATGTTCTGGCCATGTCGCACCACCACGCCTCCGAGATCGCCGGCTTCGAGCTGGCGCTGATCGGCGTGGCCGCGCACGCAGTCGCCGACATCCTCTGTCGCTGAGACCGCCCTTCCCCCGCGTACATCCGCGTTGCCCTCCGGGGCCGCGCCCGCCGGGGGCGGTCCGCGCTCCGCTGCGCTCCTCAACCGCCTTCCGTGGGTGCTTTCCGCTCTCCTTCTCTCGCTTCCGCGAAAGGCATACCCCGTCATGCGTCACATGTCCGTCATATCCCGCCGCGTGGCCGCGGCCGCCGTCAGTGTGGTCCTGATCGGAGGCGCGGCGGCATGCGGCCCGGAGGGCAGCGACGGCGCCGAGGGCGACGGCGGAGCCCAGGGCTCCGCGAAGAAGGGCGGCACCCTCACCGTCCTCAACCGGCAGCCGCAGAAGCAGTTCGACCCCGCCCGCCTCTACACCTCCGGCGGCGGCAACATCCCCTCGCTCGTCTACCGCACCCTCACCACCCGCAACCGCGAGGACGGCGCCAAGGGCACCGAGGTCGTCCCCGACCTCGCCACCGACACCGGCACGCCGAGCGACGACGCGAAGACGTGGACGTACAAGCTCAAGGACGGGCTGAAGTACGAGGACGGCTCGCCCATCACCGCCGCCGACATCAAGTACGGCGTCGAGCGCTCCTTCGCGGCCGAACTCTCCGGCAGCGCGCCCTACTTGCGTGACTGGCTGATCGGCGGCGACACCTACCAGGGCCCGTACAAGGAGAAGAAGGGCCTCGACTCGATCGAGACGCCCGACGCGAAGACCCTCGTCTTCAAGCTGCGCAAGTCCGTGGGCGACTTCCCCTACTTCGCCACCTCCACCCAGTTCGCCCCCGTGCCCAAGGCGAAGGACACCGGCGTCAAGTACGCCGAGCACCCGGTCTCCTCCGGCCCCTACAAGGTCGTGAAGAACGTGGGCGACGGCGAGCAGTTGGTCCTGGAGCGCAACACCCACTGGTCGGAGGAGACCGACAAGGAGCGGCACGCCTACCCCGACCGGATCGAGGTCAAGTCCGGCCTGTCCTCGGCGGTCATCAACCAGCGCCTCTCCAGCGGCCAGGGCGCGGACGCCGCCGCCGTGACCACCGACACCAACCTCGGCCCCGCCGAACTCGCCCAGGTCACCGGCGACAAGAAGCTCGCCGCCCGGGTCGGCACCGGCCACTTCGGCTACACCAACTACCTGGCCTTCAACCCCAAGGCGAAGCCCTTCGACGACCCGAAGGTGCGCGAGGCCATCTCCTACGCGATCAACCGCACGAGCGTGGTGAACGCGGCGGGCGGCTCCTCGCTGGCCGAGCCGGCGACGACCTTCCTGCCGAACCAGAAGTCCTTCGGCTTCACGCCCTACGACCACTTCCCGGCGGGGAGGACGGGCAACGCGGCCAAGGCCAAGGAGCTGCTGAAGGAGGCCGGTCACGAGGACGGCCTGGAGATCACGCTGACGCACTCCACCGCCCAGGACTTCGAGACCAGCCCCGAGATCGCCACCGCCGTCCAGGCCGCGCTCAAGGAGGCCGGCATCAAGGTCAAGCTCGAGGGCCTGGAGGCCAACGACTACGACGAGAAGACCCACAGCCTCGACAAGCAGCCGGGCCTCTTCCTCGCCCACTGGGGTGCCGACTGGCCCTCCGGCGGCCCCTTCCTCGCGCCGATCTTCGACGGCCGGCAGATCGTCAAGGAGGGCGCGGGCAACTTCAACGCCTCCCGCCTCGACGACTCCGAGGTCAACGACGAGATCGACGCGATCAACAAGATCACCGACCACGCCGCGGCCGCCAAGCGCTGGGGCGCCCTCGACCGGAAGATCGGCGAGCAGGCGCTGACCGTGCCGCTCTTCCACCCGGTCTACAAGCGCCTCTACGGCAAGAGCGTCAAGAACGTCGTCATCAGCGACTGGACCGGTGTCCTCGACGTCTCGCAGGTCGCGGTCAAGTGACGGACCTTCTCATCACCTCGGAACCGGCGGCGGGAGACACTCCCGCCTCCGGCGCCCGGCAGGTCTGGCGGCGGCTGAGGGCGCGCAAGTCCGCGGTCGCGGCCGCCGCCGTGCTGGGCCTCCTCGTCCTCCTCGCCCTCGCCGCGCCGCTGCTGGCCGCGCTGGAGGGCCAGGACCCGAACAGCTACCACGACGCGCTCGTCGACTCCGCACGCGGCGGGGTGCCGCTCGGTGACTTCGGCGGCATCAGCGCCGAGCACTGGCTCGGCGTCGAACCGGGCACCGGCCGCGACATGTTCGTACGGCTCCTCTACGGCGCCCGCGTCTCGCTGCTCGTGGCCCTCGGCGCCACCGTCGTCCAGGTGCTCATCGGCCTCGCCGTGGGCCTGGCCGCCGCGCTCGGCAACCGGTTCGTCGACAGCGCGCTCAGCCACCTCACCGATGTGATGGTCGCGATGCCGCTGCTCGTCTTCGCCATCGCGCTGATGGCCGTCGTGCCCACGGACTTCCCGCGGCCGCTGCTGCTCGTCCTCGCCATCGGCCTGCTCGCCTGGGGCCCCACGGCACGGCTCGTGCGCGGTCAGACGCTGAGCCTGAAGAAGCTCGACTACGTCTCGGCCGCCCGGCTGACCGGCGGTTCCTCCTGGCGGGTCGCCCGGCGCGAGCTGCTGCCCGCGCTCGCCGCGCCCGTGATCACCTATGCGGCCATCCTGCTGCCGACCAACATCGTCATCGAGGCGAGCATGTCCTTCCTCGGCGTGGGCGTGAAGCCGCCGACGCCCTCCTGGGGGCAGATGCTCTCCACGGCCACCACCTGGTTCCGCTCGGACCCCGCGTACGTACTGCTGCCGGCGCTGCTGCTGTTCGTCACCACGCTCGCCTTCACCGTGCTCGCCGACGGCGTGCGCGTCGCGCTCGACCCGCGCGAGGCGTCCCGGCTGCGGGTCGGCAGGGGCGGGCGCACCTTCCGCAAGTCCCGTCCGGGAGGCACGGCGTGATCACCTACTTCCTGCGCCGCGCGCTGGGCGCGGTCGCCGTCGTCCTCGTGCTCTCGGCCGTCGTCTACGTGACGTTCTACGTCGCGCCCGGCGACCCCGCGCGCCTGGCGTGCGGCCCGCGCTGCAACCCCGAACAGATCCGGCAGGTCCGCGAGCAGCTCGCGCTCGACGACCCCCTCCTGGTGCAGTACTGGCACTTCCTGCAGGGCGTCCTCGTCGGATCGGACTACTCCGCCGGCACCGCCGTGCTGCACTGCGACGCGCCCTGCTTCGGCCTCTCGTACCAGAACAACCAGCAGGTCACCGACCTGCTCGTCGAACGGCTGCCCGCCACGGCCTCGCTGGCCGTCGGCGCCATGGTCGTCTGGCTCGTAGTGGGCATCGGCACCGGTCTGCTGTCCGCGCTGCGGCGCGGCGGAGCGACCGAGCGGGTCCTCACCTGGCTCACCCTCGCCGGCACCGCCACCCCGGTCTTCATCAGTGGCCTGGTGCTGCTGATGATCTTCTGCGCGTATCTGGAATGGCTGCCCTTCCCGTCCTACGTGCCGCTGACCGAGAACCCTGAACAATGGGCCTGGAACATGCTGCTGCCCTGGGTGGCGCTCGGCCTGCTCGAATCCGCCAAGTACGCGCGGCTGACCCGCAGCTCCACGCTGGAGACGCTGGCCGAGGACCATATCCGCACCTTCCGCGCCTACGGTGTGCGCGAGCGGTCGCTGGTCGCGCGGCACGCCCTGCGGGGCGCGCTGGCCCCGGTCATCGCCCTGACCGCCGCCGACTTCGGGTCGATCTTCGGTGGCGCGGTACTGACGGAGATGATGTTCGGCCTGCCCGGCATCGGCCAGCTGCTGGTGCGCTCCACGCAGACCATCGACCTGCCGGTCGTCGTGGCCGTCGTGGTGATCACCGGTGCCGCCGTCGTGATCGCCAACATCGTGGCGGACGTGCTGTACGCCGTCGCCGACCGAAGGGTGTCCCTGCGATGACCGCCGACCTCCAGCCCCTGGTGTCCGTGGCCGACCTGTCCGTCGCCTTCCCCACCGAGGACGGCGTCGTACGGGCCGTCGACGGTCTCTCCTTCGAGCTCGCCCCCGGCGGGGCGCTCGCCATCGTCGGAGAGTCCGGTTCGGGCAAGAGCACGGCCGCGTACGCGCTGCTCGGTCTGCACCGCGGTACGGGCGCCGAGGTCACCGGCTCGGTGCGGGTCGCCGGCCACGACGTGTCGGCCGCGGACGACGCCGAACTGCGCCGGGTGCGGGGCGGGGTGGCGGCGATGGTCTTCCAGGACCCGCTCTCCTCCCTCGACCCGTACCAGGCCGTCGGCGACCAGATCGCCGAGGTCCACCGCGTGCACCGCCCGGACGACTCCCGGCGGGACGCCCGGGCGCGGGCGGCCGAGGTACTGGACCGGGTGGGCATCCCGGACGCGGCCCGCCGCGCCCGCTCCCGCCCGCACGAGTTCAGCGGCGGCATGCGCCAGCGCGCCCTCATCGCCATGGCGCTCGCCTGCGAGCCCCGCCTCCTCGTCGCCGACGAGCCCACCACCGCCCTCGACGTCACCGTCCAGGCGCAGATCCTCGGCCTGCTGCGCGAGCTGCGCGAGGAGACCGGCATGGGCCTGATCCTCGTCACCCACGACCTGGGCGTGGCGGCCGGCAGCGTCGACGACCTGCTGGTGATGAAGGACGGCCGCGCGGTCGAGCGCGGCCCGGTCCGCGCGCTGCTGGGCGCGCCGCGCGAGCCGTACACGCGTGACCTGTTGGCCGCCGTCCCGCGGATAAACGTACGGCGAACAGGTCTCGTCAAGCCGTCCGTCGACGGACCTTCCCACGATGCCCCGCTGCTGGAAGCCACACAGCTGCGCCGGGAGTTCGGGCGCGGCAAGCGGGCCGTCACCGCCGTGGACGGTGTGTCGCTGACCGTGCGCGCCGGGGAGACGGTCGGTGTCGTCGGCGAGTCCGGGAGCGGGAAGACGACGCTCGGCCGGATGCTGGTGCGGCTCCTGGAGCCCACCGGCGGGGAGCTGCGCTACCGGGGCCGTGACATCGGGGCGCTGCGCGAGCGAGAGCTGCGGTCCTTCCGCAGCGAGCTGCAGATGGTCTTCCAGGACCCGGTCTCCTCGCTCAACCCCCGGCGCAGCATCGGGGAGTCGATCGCCGACCCGCTGCGGGCCGCCGGGAAGCTGGGCGACACCGAGATCGTCGCGCGGGTGCGGGAACTGCTGGAGCGGGTGGGGCTCGACCCCGGCGCGTACCACCGCTATCCGCACGAGTTCAGCGGTGGCCAGCGCCAGCGCGTGGGCATCGCCCGGGCGCTCGCGCCCGAGCCCAGGCTGATCGTCTGCGACGAGCCCGTCTCCGCCCTGGACGTCACCACCCAGGCACAGGTCGTACGGCTGCTCGGCGAGCTGCAGCGCGACCTGGGGCTGGCGCTCGTCTTCATCGCGCACGACCTCGCCGTGGTGCGGCAGGTCAGTGATCGGCTGGTCGTGATGCGCGGCGGGCGGATCGTCGAGGAGGGCCCCGCCGACTCCGTCTACGAGCAGCCCCGGCACCCCTACACCCAGGGTCTGCTGGCGGCCGTCCCCCTGCTCGAACCGGCGGAAGCCGTCGCATAGCGCGGAGTAACGCCGCATCTCCCGGAAAGTCACGTGCGTTCACCCCTTCCGGTGGCGCGACGGACAACCGTCCATCGCGCCACCGGGGACCGCGCATAGCGTGCTCCCGCTGCCGTTCGGCGGTTGCCGAGGTGGCCATCAGGGAGAGACGGGGGTGCACTCGTGCGCGTTGGACTGCTGACCGAGGGTGGGTACCCGTACGGCGCGGGCGAGGGCGGCCGGTGGTGCGAGCGACTGGTCCGCGGGCTCGAGGGGCACGACTTCGAGATCTACGCACTGAGCCGTGACGCTCGTGAGGAACGGGGCGGGCCGTGCGAACTCCCGGGCCAGGTGCGTCGGGTGCGGACGGCCCCGCTGTGGGGCGAACCGGCCCCCCGGGCCGGGGGGCGCGCGTACGGCGCGTACGGCCGACGTGAACGGCGCGTGTTCGACGAGCACTTCGGTGAACTGGTCGCGGCGATCAGCTCGCCGGGTGAGCCCTCGTCGACGGATCTGGCGTACCGTTTCGCCGACGGTCTGTACGGACTCGCCGAGCTGGCCCGCGACGTCGGCGGCCTGGCGGGCGCGCTCCGCTCCGAACAGGCCCTGCGCGCCCTGGAGAGAGCCTGCCGGGCACCGGGCGCGCACCCCGCCGCCTACGGCACCCGGGTCGCCGACCTCCTCCTCGTCTCCGGGCTCCTGGAACGGGCGCTGAGACCGCTGTCCCTGGACTGGTACGGCGCGTCCGGCAGCGGCGCCGACGACGAGCGGGGCCTGGCCGGTGTCGACCTGTGCCACGCGACCTCGGGCGGCGTCGCCGCGCTGCCGGGACTGATGGCCAAACGCTTCTTCGGGACACCGCTCCTCGTCACCGAGTACGGGGTCCGGCTCCGGGCGTACTACCTGCGGGAGGGTGGCGCGGGGCTCACCGCGGGCGGGACGGGCGAGGCGGGCGGGACGGCCGGCGAGGGGGCCGCGGGTCTGTCCCTGGCCGTCCGGACGCTGCTCTCCGCCTTCCACCGGCTGCTGACCGCCGAGGTCTACGACCGGGCCGCGCTCGTCACCCACGGCGACACCCGGGACCGTCGCTGGCAGGAGCGCTGCGGCGCGGACCGCGAGCGGCTGCGCACGCTCCACCCCGGCGTCGACCCGAGCCGCTACGAGGCGGTGGGCGAGGGCGTGGGCCGGGCCGGTGCGGCCCGCACGGACGACGGCCGCACCCTGGTGTGCGTGGGCGGCCGCCCCGAACCCGCCCTGTGGCAGGCGCTCGCCGAGCTGCGCGAGGCCGAGCCCGATGTCCGCCTCCGCGTCGTCGGCCCCCCGGACCCGGGGCCGCCACCGGGCTCCGGGCCCCCCACGGCCCTGGCCCCGGCCGTCTCGTTCGAGGAGACCGCCTCGTTCGACGAAGCCGGCGACCCGGACGTCTACGCCTCGGCCAGCGTCGTGGTCCTCGCCGGGTCCGCGGACGGCTTTCCGGCACCGCTCGTGGCGGCGATGCTCTGCGGCAGGGCCACGGTCTCGCCCGACGTCGGCATGGTGCGGGACGTCATCGGCGGGACCGGTCCGGTCGTCCCGCCGGGCGACGCCCGGGCGCTCGCCGAGGCCGCTCTCGCGCTGCTGCGCGACCCCGACCGGCGGGCACGGCTCGGGGCCGCCGCCCGGGCGCGGGCGCTCGAACTCTTCACCGTCGAGCGGAACGTGGCCGCGTACCACGGGATCCACCTCGAAGTCCTCTCCCGCGCCCCGGTGCGGCAGGAGACCCCGGACCCCTCGGTGCCGTTCGCCCACGCCGCCGACGCCCACCCGCCGCTGCCCTGGAGCCGCTCCACCGCACCCACCTGGGCGGGCCGCCCATGACGACACCTCTCACCGACGACAGCGCTCCGACCGCCGCCGCCGGCATACCCGCCGCCCCCGCCGGTCCCGTCGATCCGGTGAAGACGCTCATCCAACGGCACCACCTCCTGTGCGCCCGCGCCGCGGACCCCTTCGAACTCGCCGCCGCCCTGGAGGCGCGCGGCGTCACGGACCGGGTGGCGGCGGAGTGCCGGCACCGGGACGTGTTCTCCCTGGCGGAAGAGATCCACGCACGCGTGGAGCGCGCCGACGGGCCGCTGCCGGTCGAGTCACCGGTCCCCGCCGCCGATGGATCGGACGCCCACGGCCCCGGTGCGTCCGACCGGCGGGCGTACGACCGCGGCCCGTACGGCTGGGGCTTCCTGGGCTGGATCTGCTGCCTCTGGCTGGTCGCGTACGGCCTCGTCGGCGAGCGCCTGCTCGTCGAACTGCTCGGCAGTCACCAGGGGCTCACCCCGCCCGCCGTCGCCGCGGCCGCCGCGCCGACCGCCGTCGCGCTGGCCTGTGCCGTCGCCCCGGCGGCCTGGTGCGGCCACTGGTTCGGCACGCGGGCGTGCCGCGCGCTCGCCACCAGCCGGGGGCTGGCGGAATTCGGGGCGCGAGTACGGCCGATGCTCCTCGCCGCGGTCGGTGTGTTCGTCGCCCTGCTGCTCGCGATCCTGTGGGCCGCGCGCACGGTGGTGACCTCCCGGGTGCCGGCGCCCGGCACCCGGCTGGGCGGCCCCTTCGCCGCCGCCCTGGAGTCCGCCGGGCAGCTCGCCGCCGCCCCGCCGCCCGGCCCCCCGCCCGCCCTCGCCTACGCCGGCGTGGCGGCCCTCGGCGCGCTCCTGTTCGTCGGCCGGCTGCTGGCGGCGTACGGCTTCGGCAAGGCGGCCGTCACCGCCGCACTCGCCGCCTGCGCGGCGGAGGCCACCCCGCTCGGCATGCTCCTCGCGGCACGGCTGCCCGGCTGCGCGGGCCTGGAGTGGCCCGTCGCCCGGGCCACCGAGGCGTACGGGGCCGCCGCCCTCCCCCTCGTGGCGTGCGCCGTTCCCGCGCTCGTCCTGCTGGCCTACTCCTTCCCCGCCCTGTCCCGCGCCTGCGCCCATGGCCGCGGGGATCTCGCGTACGCGCCGGGTCACCTCCGCCCAGGCTCCTCCCGCTACGCCCCCGTGCCGGAGGCATAGCGGAGAAGCCCTCGCCCGGTGACCACGATCCGCCGCCACGCGGCACGCCGCACACCCCGTTAGAGGAGCAAGAAAGATGACCGTTCACCCCCTCAGCACCGCCGGGCGAGAGCGAGGGCGCGACCGATGAGGGTCCTTCTGCTCGGCGCCAACGGCTACCTCGGCCGCTATGTGGCCGACCGGCTGCTCGCCGACCCCGCCGTCCAGCTCACCGCCCTCGGCCGGGGCGACGAGGCGGACGTCCGTTTCGACCTGGCCACCGGCAGCCCCGGTGCGCTCACCCGGTTCCTGAACGCCGTCCACCCCGGCGTGGTGATCAACTGCGCGGGCGCCACCCGCGGCGGCGCCCGCGATCTGGCGCGGCACAACACCGTCGCCGTCGCCACGGTCTGCGAGTCGCTGCGCCGCAGCGGCTGCGGCGCCCGCCTGGTGCAGGTGGGGTGCTCCTCGGAGTACGGGCCCTCGCAGCCCGGCTCCTCCACGGCCGAGGACGCCGTGCCGCGCCCCGGCGGCCCGTACGGGGTGAGCAAGCTCGCCGCCACCGAGCTGGTGCTCGGCTCCGGCCTGGACGCCATCGTGCTGCGGGTCTTCTCCCCGGTGGGCCCCGGCACCCCCGCCGGCTCGCCGCTGGGCCGGCTCGCCGAGTCCATGCGCCGCGCGATGCAGAGCGGCGACAACGAACTCAAGCTCAGCGGCCTCGGCGTCCAGCGCGACTTCGTCGACGTGCGCGACATCGCCCGGGCCGTCCACGCGGCCTCCCTCTCCGCGGCCCAGGGCGCCGTCAACATCGGCACCGGCCGCGCCGTCCGGCTGCGGGACGCGGCGTCGCTCCTCGCCCGGGTCGCGGGCTTCGGCGGCGCCCTGCACGAGCTGGACGACCCGCATCTGGGCAGTCCGCCCGCGTACCCCTATCCCGACGGCTGCGGCACCTGGCAGCAGGCCGACGTGCGGACCGCCCGCGACCGGCTCGGCTGGCGGCCCCGGATCGGCCTGGAGGAGTCGCTCGCCGACATCTGGATGGAGGCGGCGTGTCGCATCTGATCTCCTCGGGGCACCGCCGCTCCGCGCCACCGGGGGAATCGCCGCTCCGCTTCGGTGTCCCCGGCTTCGCCCACCCCCTGGTCGCCCCCCTCGAATGGGGTGAACTGGCCCGCGCCGAAGTCCGCTTGGACTGGACCGTGCTCAACGTCGCGAGCGGCCCCGGCAGCCGCCCCGACCCGTACTGTCTGACCGCCGCCACCCGGCTGCGCGAGGCGGGGGTGCGCGTCCTCGGTCACCTGGACGTGGGGTTTGGCTCGCGCCCCTTCGGTGAACTGGTGTCGGAGGCACAGCGCTTCCTGAACTGGTACAAGGTCGACGGCTTCTCGCTGGACCGTGCGCCGACCGAGGCCGGCGCCCTCCCCGGCATCCGGCGGGTGGTCACCACGCTGCGCACCCTGCGTGAGAACGCCTATGTCGTCCTCGTCCACGGCACGCACCCGTGCTCCGGCTACGCCACCCTTGCCGACCAACTCGTCACCTTCGCCGGGCCCTGGTCCCGCTACCGCTGGTCCCAGGTCGCCGAGTGGACCGCCGACCACCCGCCGGAGCGCTTCTGCCACCTCGTGCACGGCGTGCCGCGCCCCCACCTGGACGAGGCCCTGCGCATCGCCCGCTGGCAGGGCGCGGGCACCGTCTACCTCACGGACCGGACGGATCGCGACGAAGCGGACCCCTGGGAGTCGATGCCCGGCTACTGGGACGAAATCGTCTCGCGCATCGGACCGGGTCTCTCGGAATGAGACGGGGCGTGGCAGTGTTACCGGGGAAGTACGTACGTCGCCTGCATGTTCCCCGCGCTTGCGGGGATGACCCTGGAGACCCCGTGTCGCTGCCACCCCTGGTCGAGCCGGCTGCCGAGCTCACCGTCGAAGAGGTCCGTCGGTACTCCCGCCACCTGATCATCCCGGACGTCGGGATGGACGGGCAGAAGCGCCTGAAGAACGCCAAGGTGCTCTGCGTGGGTGCGGGCGGCCTCGGCTCGCCCGCCCTCATGTACCTCGCCGCGGCCGGTGTCGGCACGCTGGGCATCGTGGAGTTCGACGAGGTCGACGAGTCGAACCTGCAGCGCCAGATCATCCACAGCCAGGCGGACATCGGCCGTTCCAAGGCGGAGTCGGCCCGCGACTCGGTCCTCGGCATCAACCCGTACGTGAACGTCGTCCTCCACCAGGAGCGCCTGGAGGCGGACAACGTCAAGGAGATCTTCTCCCAGTACGACCTGATCGTGGACGGCACCGACAACTTCGCCACCCGCTACCTCGTCAACGACGCGTGCGTGCTGCTGAACAAGCCGTACGTATGGGGCTCGATCTACCGCTTCGACGGCCAGGCCTCGGTGTTCTGGAGCGAGCACGGCCCCTGCTACCGCTGCCTCTACCCCGAGCCCCCGCCGCCGGGCATGGTGCCCTCCTGCGCCGAGGGCGGCGTGCTCGGGGTGCTCTGCGCCTCGATCGGCTCCATCCAGGTCAACGAGGCCATCAAGCTGCTCGCGGGCATCGGCGAGCCGCTGGTCGGCCGACTGATGATCTACGACGCACTGGAGATGAGCTACCGCCAGGTCAAGATCCGCAAGGACCCCGAGTGCGCGGTCTGCGGCGAGAACCCGACGGTCACCGAACTCATCGACTACGAGGCCTTCTGCGGCGTCGTCTCGGAGGAGGCCCAGGAGGCCGCCGCCGGGTCCACGATCACTCCCAAGCAGCTCAAGGAGTGGATCGACGAGGGCGACGACATCGACATCATCGACGTCCGCGAGCCGAACGAGTACGAGATCGTCTCCATCCCCGGCGCCCGGCTGATCCCGAAGAACGAGTTCCTGATGGGCAGCGCCCTCCAGGGCCTCCCGCAGGACAAGAAGATCGTCCTGCACTGCAAGACGGGCGTCCGCTCCGCGGAGGTCCTCGCGGTCCTCAAGGCGGCGGGCTTCGCCGACGCGGTCCACGTCGGCGGCGGCGTGATCGGCTGGGTCCACCAGATCGAGCCCGAGAAGCCGGTCTACTAGAGGCGCTCAGGCAGACGTACTCATGACGAAGGGCCGGTCCGCGTCCGCGGGCCGGCCCTTCGTTCTGCTCGCGTTCTACGAACAGCTCAAGCCGGCGGCCGGGACCTTGCCGTCGAGCAGATAGCTGTCGACCGCGCGCGTCATGCAGGCGTTGCCGCTGTTGTACGCGCCGTGGCCTTCACCCCGGTAGGTCACCTCGATGCCGACCCGCTCGCCGAGCTGCCGCGCCATCTTCCGCGCGCCCTCGTACGGGGTGGCCGGGTCGCCCGTATTGCCGATCACGACGATCGGGGCGGCGCCCTCGGCGCGCACGTCCGGCGATTTCCACTGCCCCTTGACCGGCCAGTCCGTGCAGCCGAGCAGCGACCAGGCCGCCGACTCCCCGAAGACCGGTGACGCCTTGCGGAACTCCGCCAGGTTCGCCTTCACGTCGTCCACGCTGTAGCGCTGCTCGGCGTCGGCGCAGGAGATGGCCCTGTTGGCCGCCTGGAGGTTGCTGTAGCGGCCGTCGGGGTTACGGCCGGCGAGGGAGTCGAAGAGCAGCAGCAGGGTGTCGCCGGTGCCCTTGCCCATGGCCTCCTGGAGCCCGGCCGTCAGATACTTCCAGGTGTCCTTGGAGTACAGCGCGGCGGCGATGCCGTTGACCGCCTCGTCCTGGGTGAGCCTGCGGCCGCCCTGGGAGGTGGGCAGCGGCTTCACATCGAGCTTCCTCAGCAGATCAGTGATCTGGTCCTGCGTCGGGCAGCCCGGGGCGCCCTGGGAGGCGCAGTCCTTCAGGTAGTTGCCGAGGGCCAGCTGAAAGCCCTTCGTCTGGCCGAGGCCGCCCCCCACGGGGTCCTGCGTCGGGTCGACGACGGCGTCGAGGACGGCGCGGCCGACCTTCTTCGGGAACAAGTGGGCGTAGACACCGCCCAGTTCCGTGCCGTAGGAGATGCCGAAGTAGTGGAGCTCGGCGTCACCGAGGGCGGCCCGCAGCCGGTCCAGGTCGCGGGCGGTGTTCGTCGTGGTCACATGGGGGAGCACCTTGGCCGAATTGCGCCGACAGGCGTCCACGTAGGCCTTGTTGGAGGCCAGGGCCGTGCGGAGTTCGGCGTCGTCGTCGGGGGTGAAGTCGAGCTGCGCGGCGGCGTCCAGCTCCGCGTCGCTCTGGCACCGCACGCCCGCGCTCTCGCCGACCCCGCGGGGGTCGAAGCTCACGAGGTCATAGCGGCCGCGCAGTTTCTCGTAACTGTCGGCGAAACCCGGCAACGTCGCCACGCCGGAGCCGCCGGGGCCGCCGAAGTTGAAGACGAGCGACCCGATACGGCGCGAGGTGTCCTTGGCCTTGATCCGGATCAGTGCGAGGTCGATCTTCTCGCCGTCCGGCTTGGCGTAGTCCAGCGGTACGGGCAGCGTCGCGCACTCCCACGCCCGGCCGGGCGCCTTGCCGTCGCCGCCCTGGGCGGCGGTGGGGGCGGAGCACTTCTTCCAGCGCAGGGAGCCGTCACCGGAGGCGCGGTCCTTGGAGCCGTTCTTGCCGTCGATGGGCCTGCCGTCCTCGCACCCCGTGGCGGCGAGGACGATCGCGAGGGCGGCGGAGGCGAGGGCGGTGGCCCGTAGCCGTATGGGACTCATGGCTCAAACTCTACGGACCGGCCGCGGGGGAGGTGGCGGGGCCGCCGGGAAACACCGGAGGCGGGGGAGCGCGGCGCCGGTGGCGAGCCGGGTCAGGTGCGCAGGCGCGCGCAGCCCGCCCGCCGGGCCACCGGCTCGACGAGGGTGGGGAAGGCGACGCGGGCGTCGTCGAGCCGGGTGTGGGTGCGGCCCGGTCCGGTGCGCAGGGCGAAGACCGTGGGGTGGCCGGCGCAGTCGGCGCGCACCAGGGCTCGCGTCGCCTCGATACGGCCGGTGGCCCGCCAGCCGGGCGCGGGCGGCCGGTCGCCCGTGAGCCCGTCGAAGAGGGTGACGAGCCGGGGGATGCCGATCGCCGCGAACCGGATCGCCGGCCGGCCGTCGGCAGCGGGGACGGTGCAGGTCCGCAGGGCGCCGCGGGAGCTGCCCGCGGTCTTCGCGGGGCGCCCGGTGCCCTTGGCCTCGCCGGCCGCGAGCGCGGGGATCGCGCAGTCGTCACCCGTCCCCGCGTCCGCGCCTCCGCCCTCGCCGCCCGGCCCGTCTCCGGCTGTGGCGTGAGGTAACCGCAGGGGTGGCCCGGAAGCGCAACTGCTGACGTTTATCGCTCGATTGGCTATTTCTATCAGCAGTTTTCCGGTTATCTCCGGTGCCGAGCCCTGCGGGAAGCCGGGGTGGCCGACGCGGGCGGCCGAGCCGGTGAAGGTGCCGGTCAGGGACACGACGGAGGGGCGGCCGCCCACATCGCAGCTCTCGGGCAGCACCAGCGCACCGGACCCGGCCGCGGCGAACCCGGGAAGCCCGCCGGGCAGGGCTGCCCCGCCACCCGCGAACAGCCCGTCCAGCCAGCTCCGCCGCTGGTCGGCGCCGCGTGGACCGGTGTCCAGCCGGACCGTGACGCGCTGGTGGTACGCCTCCGGGCCCCGGCCGCCGCGCCAGCTCAAGGCGCAGTGGCCGCTGGGCCGCCCGGGCGTGGGGGCGCGCTCGTCGGCGGTACGGTGGCGGACACCGCGCTGGAAGAGGCCGCCGTCCCGCGCCTCCCCGGGCCAGGTGCCCCAGCAGTACCCGGGTGGTGCGATCGGTCTGAACTGCGTCTGCCACAGGGCCACCAGGGCGGCCACCAGGGCCGCGATGGCCAGGGCCCCGGTGAGCAGCCGTGTCGTGCGCCCGGTGGTCCGTGACGTGCTGTACGGCACCTCGTCACCCCGCTCGTCGACTCGCCTGCCCAGTGCGGAACTTCAGTGCGGAGAATCGTAGTGCGGGCCACTGACATTCGATCCGGTGTGTCCGAACCGCCGGTGTGATGTGCTATGTGTGCTATGAGCAGACCGTGCCCGATGTGGGCACCGTACCGTCCAGCAGATACGCGTCGACCACGCGCGTGACGCACGCGTTGCCGCTGTCGTAGGCACCGTGCCCCTGGCCACGGAAGGTCATCTCCACGCCGACGCCCGGCCCCAGTTCGCGCGCCATCTCGTGTGCTCCCTCGTAGGGCGTGGCCGGGTCGCCGGTGTTGCCGACGACGAGAATGGGCGCGGCCCCCTTGGCGCTCACGTCGGGGTTCTGCCAGGCCCCCTTGACGGGCCAGCCGGTGCACTGGGTGAGGCTCCACGCCATGAAGTCCCCGAAGACGGGGGACGCCTTGCGGAACTCCGGCACCTTCTCCTCGATCTCGGCGGCCGTGTAACGCTGCGCGAAATCGGCGCAGTTGACGGCGGCCAAGGAGGCCTGGAGCGAGCTGTAGCGGCCGTTCTCGCCCCGGCCGTTCATGGAGTCGCCGAGGGCGAGCAGGAGTTTGCCGTCGCCGTTCTCGGCGTCCTCGATGCCTTCCGTGAGGTAGTCCCAGAAGTCCTTGGAGTACAGCGCCTGGGCGATGCCGCCGGTGGCGAGGGACTCGGTCAGTTCGCGGGTACCGCCGGCGGGCACCGGATCGCTGTCCAGGCGCTTGAGCAGATCGGTGACCTGATCCTCGGTGGGGCAGTTGTCGGAGGTCTCCGCGCAGGCGTCCATGTAGTTGCCGAGCGCCATCTGGAAGCCCTTCGCCTGACCGAGGGCGCCCTGCACGGGGTCGTCGGACGGGTCCACGACGGCGTCGAGAACGGCCCGGCCGACCTTCTGGGGGAACAAGTGGGCGTAGACGCCTCCCAGTTCGGTCCCGTACGAGATGCCGAAGTAGTGCAGCTTGTCGTCCCCGAGCACCTGGCGCATCAGGTCCATGTCGCGGGCCGCGTTCTGCGTCCCCACGTGGGGCAGGACCTTCCCGGAGTTCTTCTCGCAGCCGGAGGCGTATCTCCCGACCCGCTCCACCAGGGCCTTTTCCTCGTCCTTGCCGTCAGGGGTGCCGTCGGCCGCGTAGTAGACGTCGAGGTCCTTGTCGCCCAGGCAGGTCACCCCGTCGCTGCGGCCGACGCCGCGCGGGTCGAAGCTGACCAGGTCGTAGCGGGTGCGCAGCGTCTTGTAGTCGTCGGCGAAGGCCGGGAGGGCGGCGACGCCGGAGCCGCCGGGACCGCCGAAGTTGAAGACGAGCGAGCCGATGCGGCGGGCCCGGTCGGTGGCCCTGGCGCGGATCATGGCGATGCCGACGCTGCCCCCGTCGGGGCGGCCGTAGTCCAGGGGAGCGCGCAGCGTCGCGCACTCCCAGTCGCGGCCCGGCGGCTTGCCGGTGCCCTGGCTGGTGCTGGGCGCCGGGCAGGTCTTCCAGTCCAGCCGCTGCGCGGCCGAGGCGGAGGAAGCGGCTTCCGCGCGGTCGGCGCCGTCACCGTCGCAGCCGGCCACCGCGCCCGTCAGGAGTACCGCGCAGAGCAGGGCGCCGGCCCTCAGCGGTCTGGACACGGTGGCACTCCCGGAGCTCGGGGGAAGAGGGTGCTTCCATCCTCCGGCCGGGGGCGAGGGGGGCGCGCGGCGTGCGGGGCGTACGGGTTAGCCGGGTCCGAGGGATCGTCGACTACGGTCCGTCCTGCCGCTGCGGGCCGCCTTGCCGCCTGCGGCGGCGGGCGCCCTGCGGGCGCGTACTCAAGCGCCGGACGGGCTTCTTCTGGCCGGACTCACGGGGTGGACCTGCCGCCCTCACAGCGCGACGAACGTGACCTCGGTCGCCTTGACGCTCACCCACACCGGCACGCCCTCGGCCAACGACAGATCGGCGGCGGCGGACGGGGTGATCTCGGCGACCACGTCCGGCTCGCCGTCCACCAGGACGCGCAGCCGACCGCCCTGCGCGGTGAGCTCACGGACCGTGCCCCGCCAGACGTTACGGGGGCTGCCGGTGGGCCGGGTGGTGTGCAGGGACACCGCCTCGGGGCCCACGACGGCCAGCCCGGCGTCGGCCTCCCCGGGCACCGGGTCCGCGACGACCAGGCGCGCGCCGCCGTCGAGCAGCAGCGTTCGCCCGCCCGTGGTCCTCCCCGGCCAGGCGTTGCGCCCGAGCATGCGGGCCACCCAGGGGGAGCGGGGATGCCGGGTCAGCTCGGCCGGTGACGCGTACTGGACCGTCCGGCCGTCCTCCAGCACGAGGATCCGGTCGGCGAGCGACACGGCCTCCACCGGGTCATGGGTGACGATCAGACAGACACCGGGGAAGTCCGCGAGGTGCGTGCGCAGGGTGTGCCGGACATGGGCCCGCGTCGACGGGTCGAGCGCGGCCAGCGGCTCGTCGAGCAGCAGCAGCCGGGGGCGCGCGGCAAGGGCGCGCGCCAACGCCACGCGCTGGGCCTGGCCGCCGCTGAGCCGGCCGGGTTTGCGGTGGGCGAACTGCCCGACGCCCAGCCGGTCGAGCCAGCGCCGCGCCTCGCGGCGCGCCTCGTCCCTGGGCACGCCCTGCGCGCGCAGACCGTAGGAGGTGTTGGCGAGAGCGGTCAGATGGGGGAAGAGGGCGCCGTCCTGGGGGACCCAGGCGATGCGGCGCCGGTGCGCGGGGACATCGGACACGTCCGTCCCGCCGAGGGCCAAGGCGGTCGCGGTGGCGCGGGGGGTGAGGCCGAGGAGGGCCCGCAGGAGCGTGGTCTTGCCCGCGCCGTTGGGACCGACGACGGCGATGGTGGTGCCGGCGGGTGCGTCGAGGTCCGCGGCGGTGGCGCCGGTCACGGTGGCGCGCAAGGGGTGTGGCTCGGCCGCCGGGGCCGTCGGCATGGCTGGGGCCACGTACGGCTCGCCCGGTGCCGTGGGCTCGGGGGGAGCGGTGGCCGGACCCACCTCGTCCCGTCCGGCCGTCAGCCAGCGCCCGCGCAGCGCCAGCAGGACCGTCGTGGCGATGGCCAGCAGGAGCAGCGAGACCGCCGTCGCCCCGTCGGGGTCCTCCTGCAGGAGCAGATAGACCTGGAGCGGGAGGGTCTGCGTCGTCCCCGGCAGATTGCCCGCGAAGGTGATCGTCGCGCCGAACTCGCCGAGGGCGCGGGCCCAGCACAGGGCGGCGCCCGCGATCAGTCCGGGCCCGACCATGGGCAGCGTGATCGTGCGGAACACCCGCAAGGGGGCCGCGCCGAGCGACGTCGCCGTCTCCTCGTAGCGGGGATGGAGCCCCGCGAGCGCCCCCTCCAGGCTGATCACGAGGAACGGCATCGACACGAACGCCGACGCCAGCACGGCCCCCGCCGTGGAGAACGGCAGGGTCACGCCCCACCACGACTCCAGCCACGGCCCGAGGATCCCCCGCCGCCCGAACCCCTGGAGCAGCGCGACACCGGCGACCGTCGGCGGCAGCACCATCGGCAGCATCACCAGACACCGCACCGCCGCCTTGCCGGGGAAGTCCACCCGGGCCAGCAGCCACGCGAGCGGCACGCCGAGTGCAAGGGAAAGCAGCAGCGCCCAGCCGGAGACGAGCAGCGAGAGCCCGAGCGCCTCGGTGACCTCGGGCGATCCGAGGCGGGACGGGAGGGTGCCCCAGGGGGTACGGGCGAGAATGCCCGCCAGCGGCAGCAGCAGAAAGACCACCCCCAGCGCGGCGGGCAGCCCGAGCGCCAAGGGTGTGCGCCCCCGGCGCGTACGGGCTCCGGTCACGGCTGCTGGAACCCGGCCGTGCGCAGCAGCTTCTGTGCCTCCGCCGAGGCCAGCCACTTCACGAAGTCACCGGCCTCCCCGGCGTTCCTGGACCCCTTGAGGGTGGCGGCGGGATAGGAGGCGACCGCGTTCTGCGCGTCGGGGACGGTGACGGTGGTGACCTTGTCCTTCGCCGCGGCCGCGTCCGTGAGGTACACGATCCCGGCGTCGGCCTCGCCGAGCGTGACCTTGCTGAGCACCGCCCGGACGTTCGGCTCCTGGGATACCGGCTTCACCGTGACGTGCTGCTGGTCGAGGACCTTGCGGCTGTAGCGGCCCACGGGCACCTCGGGGGCGGCCAGGACGACCTTGAGGTCGCTCTTGGCGAGGTCCGCGAGCCCCTTGACGTTCTTCGGGTTGCCCTTGGCGGTGGCGATCGTGAGCCGGTTCTTCGCGATGACGGTGGGGGTACCGGTGTCGGCCTCGAGGCCGTCCATGGTCTTGGTGTCGGCGGTGACGAGCGCGTCGGCGGGGACGCCCTGGCGCACCTGTGCCGCCAGCTCCTGGGACCCGGCGAAGGAGAACCGCACCTTCGTGCCCGGGTGTTCCTTCTCGTAGGCGGCCCCGGCCTTCTGGAAGACGTCGGTGAGGGAGGCCGCGGCGAGGACGGTCAGCGTCGTCGGCTTCTTCTCGCCATCGCTCCCGCAGGCGGTGACCAGAGGGACGAGCAGCGCGGCGCCCAGGACGGGCAGGGCGGCGCGGCGTACGAAGGTGCGGTGCATCGGGGTGTCTCCAGGTGGGCCGGGCGGTAGGTGAGCCGGGCGGTCAGACGCGGTCGATGTGCACATTGGTGGCCTTCACCCGGGCCACGGCCTCCATGCCGACGGCGAGCCCCAGCTCCTCCACGGCCTCGCGCGTCAGGAGAGAGACGAGGCGGTGCGGTCCGGCCTGGACCTCGACCTGGGCGGCGACGTCCCCGAGCTTGACGGCGGTGATGATGCCGGGAAAGGCGTTGCGGGCGGTGGTGTACGCCCCCTCGTCGCCCTCGGTGCCGTGCGCCTCGGCGGCGAGCGCGACGGAGAACGCGGCGAGGTCGGGCCCGTCGATGATCCGCTTCCCCGCGTCGTCCCTCCGGGTGGGAATCCGCCCGGCATCCGCCCAGCGGCGGACGGTGTCGGAACTGACTCCGAGCAGGCGGGCTGCCCGCCCGATGGTGTATGACCGCATACGCGGCACGGTATGGCCATGCGGCCCGCAGGTGCAAGGTGGAGTTTGTGGTTTGCCTGGTAGATGCGGGGCCCAGGCCTGGGCGGGCTTGCGGTGACGTGTGTGGCGCCTGTGCCCTCAGGCGCGGCGGGGGCTGCGGTGCCTGTGCCCTCAATCGCCGGGCGGGCTTGATGCGGTGGCCTGGGTGCCTGTGTCCTCGGGCGCCGCGCGGGCTTGATGGGGCAGCCGCCCGGATGCCGGTCGCGGCGGGATCGGGCGCAGCGCTGCGGGCAAGGCCAGGCGTCGCGGGGGCCGGGCCCTGCCCCGGGTCGGGGGCCGAGGCCAAGGTTCGGCAGTCAATGCCGGCCCAGGTTCCAGGGGGGCAGAAAGCTTGCCACTCCGCGCGTGCGGGCACGGGGCACCGTCCCCGCCCGCCCGCGGGGCGCGAGCGTCCTCGGGTGACCGCCCGCACCTGTGCGCAGGTCACAAGCCCGTCGTCGTGACGGCCCGCGCTCCGTCCGCAGGGCGCAAGGGGCCCCGCCCGGGAGGGCGAGCGTCCTCGGGCGACCGCCCGCAGGGCGAATGCCGGGGTGGCGGGCCCGCGCCCGCCCGCAGGCCGTCACCCCGAGTGGCAGGGGCAGCAGCCTGCTAAATCGCTCCCTTGCGCGTCAGATGCGAGAACGACACCCACCCCGGCAGCACCGGCAGCCACAGTGTCATCAGTCGGAACAGCAGCACCGCAGGCGCCGCCTGTTCTGCCGGGAGGCCGGCGAAGGTCAGGGCGCCGGTGAGGGCGAACTCCACCGCGCCGACGCCGCCGGGGGTCGGGGCCGCCGAGCCCAGGGCGTTGGCCGTCAGGAAGACCACCGCGATGCTCGCGTAGCTCAGCTCGCCGCCGAAGGCGCGGATCGAGGCGTCCAGGCACATCACGTTCGCCGCCGTCAGCAGCAGCATGCCGCCGATGCCGGAGGCGAGCTTCTGCGGGCGCTGGAGCACGTCCAGCATGCGCGGTACGACACCCGCGAACAGCGACCGCACCCGCGTCGCCACGAATTTCCGCAGCACCGGGATCGCGGCCACGACGAGCACCAGCACCGCCGCCGTCAGCAGCCCGCCGATGACCGTCCGGGAGGGGCCGATCGACGAGCTCCGCTCGGTGCCGGTCACATAGCCGAAGGACAGCAGCAGCATGATGTGGCAGGCCAGGCCGAAGAGCTGGGACGCGCCGACGCTCGCCACGGCCAGGCCCGGCCGGACGCCCGCGCGCTGCAGGAAGCGGGTGTTCAGGGCCACGCCGCCGACCGCCGCCGGGGCGACGAGCTTCACGAAGGAGCCCGCGACCTGCGCGAGGACCGTCCGCCCGAACTTCACCTTCTCCGGTACGAAGCCCAGCAGGCTCAGCGCGGCGGCGACGTAGGTGAGGACCTGGAAGCCCACCGCGACCGCCACCCACGCCCAGTTGGCCTTGTCGACGAGATCGCCGAACTTGATGTGCGTGAGCTGGGAGAGCAGGAAGTACGCGGCGAACGCGCCCGCCACGAAGGTGACCAGGGTGCGCGGTTTGATCCGCTCCAGGCGCACGGGCTCTATCGGCGCCTGCGGCCGGATCAGCAGCACCTGCCGGCGGATCTGCGAGAGCAGGTCCTCCTCACGGGCCTCCTCCAGCGCCTCGTCGATCGCCTTCTTCTCCGCCTGCCGCTCGGCCTTGAGCGCCTTGCGGCCTGCGCTCTCGGACTCGGCGGGCTCGGCCTCGGCCCCGTTCGCGGCGTTCTCCTTGGCCGCGCGCGCCGCCTCCAGCACCTTCTCGCGCTCCCGCTGGGCGCGCTCGCGCGCCAGTTGCCGCAGGGTGCCGCGGCTGACGCGGGTGAGGGCGAGCGGCTGGAGCAGCGGCAGGCTGTTCGCGACGGCGTCCGGTCCGAGGACGGCCACGCCCGCGGCCACCGCCCGCTCGGCGCCGACCCGCAGGCCGAGCGTGACGAGCAGCTGAGCCACGTCCATCCGCAGCACCACGTCACCGGCCGCGATCTCGCCGCCCCGCAGGTCGGTCAGGACGACATTGCCGGAACGATCCACCAGCAGGGCGTCACCGTCCAGGCGCCGGTGCGCGATCCGCCTCGACTGCAGCGCGCGGACCTGGCGCCAGGCCCCGGCCATCAGCTCGTCGGTGATCTCCTCGGTCGGGAGGGCGTCGAGGGTGCGGCCGCCGATGTGCTCGTAGACGAGCATCACGGCGTCGGGGCCGAGTTCGGAGGTGGCGATGAGCTTGGGGGCGTTGGCGCCGGCGGCGATGGCCGCGTAGGCGAGCAGCGCCTCCTGTTCGAGGGCCTGGCGCAGGGACTGGAGGCTGCGGCGCTGGTTGATGCCGCGGACCGCGAGCCGCCGCCACAGGCGGTAGAAGAAGCCCTGCGCCTGCTGCTCGCGGTCGACGACCGTGACGTCGAGGGGCGGACCGTCCTCCAGGGTGACGATGTAGCGGCGCCCCCGGTCGTGGTGGCGGTCCGGCTCGGCGTCCGCCGGGTCCTCGGAGCGCAGCGCGGTGACCGGCTTGAAGCCGACGCGGCGCAGCCCGGCTAGGAGGTTCTGGCCGGTGGGGCGGACGTTCGGCGAGCCGACGGCGTAGAGCGTGCCGTAGGCGACGGTCCAGCCGATCAGCACGGTGGTGACGATCGAGAACGGCGTGGTGTAGCCGTTGACCAGCACCGCGAAGGCGTCCAGCAGCAGCACGGCCCACATCGCGACCCGCCAGCGCGGCCGGCGGGACATCCCGACGGCCGTCATATAGGCGATCACGGGGGCCAGGTAGCCGTGCACGGGGTCGGTGAGACCACCGGTGGGGGCGGCCCGGGTGAGGGCGTCGCGGATGCTCTCCGGGGCGGTCTCGGCGACCCACAGGTCGGTCGCGAGGGAGACGCCGTGCGCGAGGACCGCCGCGAGGACGCCGTCGGCGATGCGCAGCCCGTCCCGTTTGATGAGCCGTTCGATGGCGAAGACCACCGGGACGATGAAGATGGCGATGTTGGCGGCGAGCCCCGCGAAGTTCGCCAGCAGCTGCGGCGCGCGGCCCGTGCTCTCGCCGATGTCCTTCGACAGGCCGGCGGTGGTGCCGTGGGCGAAGGCGGCGAGGGCGAGCACGAGGGCGATGCCGAGGATGCCGAGGAAGAGCCGCACCAGGTCGGCGGGCCGGTGCACACGGGCGGGCAGCAGCGGTTCGTCGCCGGAGACCTGGTCGATGTGCGCCTCGCAGCCGTCGCCGGCCTCACCGCTCTCGCAGCCGTAGGGGCCGGAGGAGGGCTTTTTGCCGAGGTCCACGCCAGGGCCCACGCCGGGGGGCTGATCGGGGTCGCCGCCGTGTCGGGGCAGCTCTCTGGGGGCGCGGGCCCCCTCGGGAGGCTGCGCGCCCTGCTGCTCGTCCGTCTCTTCTTGGTCTCGTATCACCAGTTCACCGCCCGGAAGATGGTGGCATGACCCCGCCGGGCAAGGGGGCATCAGGGTGCATTTCGGGGGCGCGGACTCCGGATCGTACGCCCTGTAGTGCAAAGACGCACTCTCGGTGATCTTGTGGGGTCCGCGCAAGAGGGCCGTGCCCCGGGCGTTGTCGGTGCGGTGCGGCAGTATGGACCGGATGAGCGAGGACGTGACGCCGGACCACGGGCCGGCCGCCGGGCTTCCCGAGTACGCGGAGCGGGTGCTGGCCGTCGCCGAGCTGATCCCGCCCGGCCGGGTGATGACCTACGGGGACGTCGCCGAGTGGCTCGGGGACGGCGGTCCGCGGCAGGTGGGGCGGGTCATGGCGCTCTACGGCGGGCCGGTGCCCTGGTGGCGGGTGGTCCGCGCGGACGGCGCGCTGCTGCCCGGCCACGAGCTGCGCGCCCTGGACCACTACCGCGACGAGGGCACCCCGCTGAGGGCCGCCGGCCGCTCCGCCGACGGCCATCTGCCCCGGCTCGACATGCGACGGGCCCGCTGGGACGGCACCGGCGCCGACGACGCCGCGCCGGGTGTGAATCCGCACACCTGACGACTTCCGCCGCCCGGGTGCCGCCCGACCCCGCCGGAGCCCGTGGGGCCTGGGCGTAATCCGAACGGATGAGGCGGCTGCGACGGTTCGGCGGCACCCGGGACGCCCTGCGCCCGGGGTGCCTCCTGGCGTAGCGTCGGGGGCCGCCCTCCGTCGTCTGCCCCGCCTCACCCCCGGGCCGCTTCCCGGCCCGTACGGCCGTACGTCACCCCGCACCTCCACCAGGACCGGCAACCCACGTGAGCTCCTCCGTATCGTCCCGCTCGCCGCAGCAGCAGCTGAGACGGCCCTCTTCGGGCGCGTACCGCCTCGTGCGCACCCGGCCGGGCCCGGTGGGCCCTCCTGAGCTGGACGCACGACAGCGCGCCGTGGTTGACCACCGGGACGGGCCGCTGCTGGTGCTCGCCGGGCCGGGCACGGGCAAGACGACGACGCTCGTCGAGGCGGTCGCCGAGCGGGTACGGCGGGGCACCGATCCCGAGCGGATCCTCGTCCTCACCTTCAGCCGCAAGGCCGCGGTCGAACTCCGGGACCGGATGGCCGCCCGGCTGGGCGCCGCCCACGGCCTGCGGGCCACGACCTTCCACTCGTACTGCTACGCCCTGGTCCGCGCCCACCAGGACGTGGACCTCTTCATCGATCCCCTGCGGCTGTTGTCCGGACCCGAGCAGGACGTCGTCGTGCGCGAGCTGCTCGCCGGCCAGGCCGAGCTGGAGCGCGCCGGACGTGAGGCGGTGGGCTGGCCGGACGAGCTGCGCGCGTGTCTGACCACGCGCGGCTTCGCCGACGAGGTCCGCGCGGTCCTCGCGCGCAGCCGCGAGCTGGGGCTCGGCCCCGGGGCCCTCGGCGCCTTCGCCGCCCGCACCGGCCGCCCCGACTGGCGGGCCGCCGCGTCCTTCCTCGCCGAGTACCTCGACGTGCTCGACATGCGCGGAGTGCTCGACTACGCCGAACTCGTCCACCGGGCCGTGCTGCTCGCGGAGCGGCCCGACGTCGCCGCCGAGCTGGCCCTGCGCTACGACGCGGTCTTCGTGGACGAGTACCAGGACACCGACGCCGCCCAGGTGCGCCTGCTGCGCGCGCTCGCGGGCGGCGGGCGGACCCTGGTCGCCTTCGGCGACCCCGACCAGTCGATCTACGCCTTCCGGGGCGCCGACGTGAACGGCATCCTCGACTTCCCCGACGCCTTCCCCCGCCGGGACGGCTCCGCCGCCCCGGTCGAGGTCCTCACCGTCTCCCGCCGCTCCGGCGCCGGCCTCCTCGCCGCGACCCGGCTGCTCACCCGCCGGATGCCGCTCACCCGCCTGCCGGCGCGGGCTGTGCGCGCCCACCGGGAGCTGACGGCCGTCCGCGAGGGCGGCCGGGTGGAGGCGTACACCTACCCGACACCGGGCGCGGAGGTCGACAATATCGCCGACATCCTGCGCCGCGCCCACCTGGAGGACGGCGTCCCCTGGCACGACATGGCCGTCCTCGTCCGTGCGGGCGCCCGCTCCATACCGGGCCTGCGCCGCGCCCTGACCTCGGCGGGCGTCCCCGTGGAGGTCGACGGCGACGACCTGCCGCTGCGCCACGAACCCGCGGTCGCCCCGCTGCTGACGGCCCTGCGGGCGGTCGCCGAACCATCGGGGCCCTCCGGCACCCCCCGGACGGCCCGGCTCGCCCCCGAGACCGCGCTCACCCTGCTCACCTCGCCGCTCGGCGGCATGGACGCCGCGGACCTGCGCAAGCTGGGCCGCGCCCTGCGGGACGAGGAACGCGCCGCGGGCCACGCCGTGCCACGCCCCTCGGACGTACTGATCGCGGAGGCGCTCGCGGAACCGGAGCGTCTCGTGGCGCACGACCCGTCCTACGCGCGGGGCGCGCAGCGCCTGGGCGCCCTCCTGCGCACCGCCCGCGAGCTCCTCGAAGGCGGCGGCACCGCCGAAGAGGCGCTCTGGGCGCTGTGGAACGGCACCACCTGGCCGGAGCGGCTGGAGCGGGCCGCCCGGCGCGGCGGAGCCGGCGGGCGGAACGCGGACCGGGACCTGGACGCGGTGTGCGCGCTGTTCGAGACCGCCGCCCGCGCGGAGGAGCGCACCGGCGGCCGGGGCGCCCTGAACTTCCTGGACGAGCTCGACGCCCAGGACATCGCCGCCGACACCCTCACCCGCCGGGCCCTGCGACCCGACGCCGTACGCCTGATGACCGCGCACCGCTCCAAGGGCCTGGAGTGGCGGGTGGTCGTCGTCGCGGGCGTCCAGGAAGGCCTCTGGCCGGACCTGCGGCGCCGGGGCTCGCTCCTGGAGGCCGACCGCATCGGACGCGACGGCCTCGCCGAGCCGCTCAGCCCCGGCGCGCTGCTCGCCGAGGAGCGCCGCCTGTTCTACGTGGCCGCCACGCGTGCGCGCGAGCGCGTGATCGTCACCGCCGTCAAGGCGGCCGCCGAGGACGGTGACCAGCCCTCCCGGTTCCTGGCCGAGCTGGGCACCGAGCCCGTCGACGTCACCCAGCGGCCGCGCCGCCCCCTGGCCGTCGCGGCGCTCGTCGCCGAACTGCGCGCCACCACCGTCGACCCCGACGCCTCGGACGCCCTGCGGGCAGCGGCGGCCGAACGGCTCGCCCGGCTCGCGGCGCTGAGCGACGACGAGGGCCAGCCGCTCGTGCCCGCCGCCCACCCCTACCGCTGGTGGGGCCTGGACGAGCCGACGCACACCGAGGCACCGCTGCGCGACCGGGAACACCCCGTCGCGCTGTCCGGCTCCGCCCTCGACCAACTGGCCAACACCTGCTCGCTGCAGTGGTTCCTCGGCCGCGAGGTGAAGGCGGACGCCCCCGCCACCGCCGCCCAGGGCTTCGGCAACGTCGTCCACGTCCTGGCCGACGAGGTCGCCTCCGGGCGGACCCCCGCCGACCTCGCCGTCCTCATGGAACGCCTCGACTCCGTGTGGGACGCCCTGGCCTTCGACGCGCCCTGGAAGTCGACGCAGGAGAAGGAGAACGCCCGCGCCGCCCTGGAACGCTTCCTGCGCTGGCACGTGATGGAGCGCGGCGGCCGCACCCCCGTCGCCACCGAGCACTCCTTCGACGTCACCCTGAACGCCACCGGGGACTACCGGGTGCGCGTGAGGGGCTCCATGGACCGGGTGGAGACGGACGCCCACGGCCGCGCCTACGTCGTCGACTTCAAGACCGGCAAGGGCGCGGTCTCCGCGAACGACGTGGCCCGCCACCCCCAGCTCGCCGTCTACCAGCTCGCGGTCGAGCAGGGCGCCGTCGACGACCTCTTCGACGGGGTACGCCCGACGGCGGGCGGCGCGGAACTCGTACAGCTGCGGCAGGGCGCCGCGAAGAAGGAGGGCGGTGACGCCCTCCCCAAGGTGCAGGCGCAGGACCCGCTGGGGGAGGGCGAGTGGATCAGCGGTCTCCTCGCCGAGGCGGCCGGCCGGGTCCTGGAAGAGCGCTTCGCCCCCCGCCCTGGCCGGCACTGCACCCACTGCTCCTTCCGCGCCTCCTGCACGGCCCGGCCGGAGGGCCGCCAGATCGTGGAGTGAGCCGGGGAGTGCGGTCCCCTGCCCGGGCGAGGCCTCTGACCTGCGGAGTTCAACGATGTCAGTGCGGGCCGTTAGCGTTTTCGTGTGACCCCGCGCCTGACCGACCCCGAGCAGCTCAAGGAGCTGCTCGGCATTCCGTTCACCCCGGAGCAGACGGCCTGCATCACCGCGCCGCCCGCCCCGCAGGTCATCGTGGCCGGAGCCGGTTCGGGCAAGACCACCGTCATGGCCGCCCGCGTGGTCTGGCTCGTCGGCACCGGGCAGGTCGCGCCCGAGCAGGTCCTCGGCCTCACCTTCACCAACAAGGCGGCGGGCGAGCTGTCCGAGCGGGTACGCAAGGCCCTCGTCGAGGCGGGCGTCACCGACCCCGAGCCCAGCGACCCCGACCGGGCGCCCGGCGACCCGCAGATCTCCACCTACCACGCCTTCGCCGGCCGGCTCCTGAAGGAGCACGGCCTGCGCATCGGCCTGGAGCCCACCTCCCGGCTGCTCGCCGACGCCACCCGCTTCCAGCTCGCCGCCCGCGTGCTGCGCACCTCGCCCGGCCCGTACCCCGCGCTCACCCGCTCTTTCGGCGATCTCGTCTCCGACCTCCTCGCCCTCGACGGCGAACTCGCCGAGCACCTCGTACGCCCCGAGGACCTCCGGGCGTACGACACCGAGCTGCTGACCGCCCTCGAGAGCACCAAGCTCTCCAACGCCGAGCTGCGCCAGGTGCCCGAAACCGCCCGCGCCCGCCTCGAACTCCTCGGTCTGGTGGCCGCCTACCGCAAGGAGAAGCGGGCGCGCGACCTCCTCGACTTCGGCGACCAGATCGCCCTGTCCGCCGAGCTGGCCGGCACCCGGCCGGAGGTCGGGCGGATCCTGCGCGAGCAGTTCGCGGTCGTCCTGCTCGACGAGTACCAGGACACCTCCGTGGCCCAGCGACTGCTGCTCGCGGGCCTGTTCGGCGGGGGCACCGGGCACGCCGTCACCGCCGTCGGCGACCCCTGCCAGGCCATCTACGGCTGGCGTGGTGCCTCCGTGGCCAACCTCGACGACTTCCCGCACCACTTCCCCTACGCCGACGGGCGCCCCGCCCAGCGCTTCGCGCTCAGCGAGAACCGCCGCAGCGGCGGTCGGCTCCTGGAGCTGGCCAACGGCCTGGCCGCCCCGCTGCGGGAGCGCCACGAAGGAGTCGAAGCCCTGCGGCCCGCCCCCGGCGCCGAGCGCGACGGCGTGGTGCGCTGCGCCCTGCTGCCCACCCACGCCGAGGAGCTGGACTGGCTCGCGGACTCCCTCGCCCACCTGGTGCGCACGGGCACCCGGCCCGGTGACATCGCGGTGCTGTGCCGCACCGCCGTCGACTTCGCGCAGATCCAGGGCGCCCTCGTCGAGCGGGACGTCCCGGTGGAGGTCGTCGGCCTGTCCGGGCTGCTGCACCTGCCGGAGATCGCCGACCTCGTCGCCGTCTGCGAGGTGCTCCAGGACCCCACGGCCAACGCCGCGCTCGTCCGGCTCCTGGTCGGCCCCCGCTGGCGCATCGGCCCCCGTGACCTGGCGCTGCTCGGTCGCCGCGCGCGGACGCTCGTGCCCTACGGCAGCGCCGGCTCGGACCCCGACCGGCGCCTCGCCGAGGCGGTCGAAGGCGTCGACCCGGCCGAGGCCGTCTCGCTCGCCGACGCCCTCGACACATTCCTGACCGCCGGCCCGGACGACGGGCTGCCGTTCTCCGCCGCTGCCCGCGTCCGCTTCGCCCGGCTCGCCAGGGAGCTGCGCGAGCTGCGACGCTCCCTGGCCGACCCGCTCATGGACGTGCTCCACCGGGTGCTGGCCACCACCGGCCTGGAGGTCGAGCTCTCCGCGTCGCCGCACGCGCTGGCCGCCCGCCGCCGCGAGACGCTCTCCTCGTTCCTGGACATCGCCGCGGGGTTCGCCGCCGTCGACGGCGAGGCCACCCTGCTCGCCTTCCTCGGCTTCCTGCGCACCGCCGCCCAGTACGAGAAGGGCCTCGACAGCTCCCTGCCCGGCGGCGAGAACACCGTCAAGGTCCTCACCGCCCACAAGTCCAAGGGCCTGGAGTGGGACGTGGTCGCGGTCCCCGGCCTCGTCACGAAGACCTTCCCCAGCGAGCAGTCCCGCGAGTCCTGGACGGCCCAGGCCAAGGTGCTGCCGCACGCGCTGCGCGGCGACGCGGACACCCTCCCCGACGTCGGCGCCTGGGACGCCAAGGGGCTCGCCGCCTTCAAGGCGGCCATGAAGGAGCACCAGCGCATCGAGGAGCTCCGCCTCGGCTACGTCACCTTCACCCGGCCCCGGTCGCTGCTGCTCGCCTCAGGCCACTGGTGGGGACCGAGCCAGAAGAAGCCGCGCGGCCCGTCCGCCTTCCTCGAAGCCCTGCGGGAGCACTGCGAGGCGGGCCACGGCGAGATCGAGGCCTGGGCGCAGGCACCGGAGGAGGGCGAGGAGAACCCGGCCCTGGAGGAGTCGGCCGCGGAGCGGTCCTGGCCGCTGCCCCTGGATCCCGCGTCGCTCGCCCGCCGCCGCACCGCCGCGGACGCGGTCCTCGCCCACCTCGCCCGCCTGGCGGACCACCCGGAGGACCACCCCGCCGCGGCCGTCCACGACGCTCCGCACCCGGCCACCACCGCCCACGACCCCGACTGGCCGCCACCGCCGGAGGACGAGCCGTTCGACGAGGCCGCCCTCGATGAGGTTTTCGACGACGACCTCGCGGCGTGGGACACGCTGCCCACCACGCGCCCGGCGTCGGCCGACGAGCCGTCCGGTGCCGACGGCACCGAGGACCCGGTCGCCCCCGGCGCCGCCCCGCACGGCGCGCTGCCCGGACCCCGGCGGGAGCCGGGCGGCCCCGACCACGCCGCCTCCCACCCGGACCCGGCCGGAGGCCGCCCACACCCGGAACCGGACGGCGATACCCCGTCCGACACGGCCCCGCACGACGGACGGCCGCGGCTGCTGCCCGAGGAAGCCCGGCTCGTCGGCTCCTGGGACCGGGACCTGGACGCGCTCGCGGGCGAGCTGCGGCGGGCCCGCGCGAGCGTGCGGGACGTGGTCGTGCCGTCGTCGCTGAGCGCCTCGCAGCTGGTCAGGCTGGCCGCCGACCCGGACGGGTTCGCGCGGGAACTGGCCCGCCCCATGCCGCGCCCGCCGCAGCCCGCCGCGCGCCGCGGCACCCGGTTCCACGCCTGGGTGGAGTCCCGCTTCGAGGAGCTGCCGCTGCCGCTGCTCGGCCCCGAGGAACTGCCGGGCGGCGCCGACGACGAGGACGCCGACGGTCTCGCCCCGGAGATCGCCGACGAGCGGGACCTCGCCGAGCTCAAGGAGGCGTTCGAGCGCACCCCCTACGCCCGGCGCACCCCGTACCGGGTGGAGGTGCCCGTCCAGCTCACTCTCGCGGGCCGAGTGATCCGCGGCCGGATTGACGCGGTGTACCGCGAGCGCGGCCCGCAGGGCGACACCTACGAGATCGTCGACTGGAAGACGAACCGCGACCACGACGCCGACCCCCTCCAGCTCGCGATCTACCGCCTCGCCTGGGCCGAGCAGCACGGCCTGCCGCTGTCCGCCGTCGCCGCCGCCTTCGTGTACGTCCGCGACGGCGAGACCGTCCACCCCGCGGACCTCCCGGACCGCGCGGGTCTGGAGCGGCTCCTCCTCGGGGAGGACGGGTGAGAAACCCGGTCATGGTCACACCGTGTGGCCGGTTAGGCTCGATGCCATGAGCCACACCCCGGACAGCGCCGTCCGCGCGTACATCGAAGGTCACCGCGCCGCCTTCCTCGACGACCTCGTCGAATGGCTCCGCATCCCCTCGGTGTCGGCCGACCCCGGCCGTGCCGCCGACGTCCGCCGCAGCGCGGACTGGCTGGCCGCTAAGCTCACCGAGACCGGCTTCCCCACCGCCGAGGTGTGGGAGACCGACGGCGCCCCGGCGGTCTACGCCGAGTGGCCCTCCGGCGACGAGGGCGCCCCGACGGTCCTGGTCTACGGCCACCACGACGTCCAGCCGGCCGCCCTCGAGGACGGCTGGCACACCGAGCCCTTCGAGCCCGTCGTCAAGGACGGCAGGTTGTACGCGCGCGGCGCCGCCGACGACAAGGGTCAGGTCTTCTTCCACACCCTGGGCGTCCGCGCCCACCTGGCGGCGACCGGCCGCACCGCCCCGGCCGTCAACCTCAAGCTTCTGATCGAGGGTGAGGAGGAGTCGGGTTCGGCGCACTTCCCCGACCTCGTCCGCGCCCACGCGGACCGTCTCGCCTGCGACGCCGTGATCGTCTCCGACACCGGCATGTGGTCCGAGGACACCCCGACCGTCTGCACCGGCATGCGCGGCCTCACGGACTGCCAGATCGACCTCTTCGGACCGGACCAGGACATCCACTCCGGTTCCTTCGGCGGCGCCGTGCCCAACCCGGCCACCGAGGCCGCCCGGCTGGTCGCCGCCCTGCACGACGAGGACCGCCGGGTGGCGATCCCCGGCTTCTACAACGGCGTCGTGGAACTCACCGACCGCGAGCGCGAACTCTTCGCCGAGCTGCCCTTCGACGAGAAGCAGTGGCTGCGCACCGCCCACTCGCACGGGGCCGTCGGCGAGAGCGGCTACACCACGCTGGAGCGGATCTGGGCCCGGCCCACCGCCGAGGTCAACGGCATCGGCGGTGGCTACCAGGGCCCCGGCGGCAAGACGATCGTGCCGTCCGCCGCACAGCTCAAGCTGTCCTTCCGGCTGGTCGCCGGCCAGGACGCCGACCGCGTCCAGCAGTCCGTGCGGGACTGGGTCGCACGCCTGCTGCCGGAGGGGATCCGGCACGAGATCACCTTCTGGGGCGCGACCCGCCCCTGCCTGACACCGCTCGACCACCCGGCCCTGCAGTCGGTCGCCCGCGCCATGGGGCGTGCCTTCGGCCGGCAGGTCCGTTTCACGCGCGAGGGCGGCTCCGGACCGGCCGCCGACCTCCAGGACGTGCTCGGCGTCCCGGTGCTGTTCCTCGGCATCTCGGTGCCCTCGGACGGCTGGCACGCGCCGAACGAGAAGGTCGAGCTGGACCTGCTCATGAAGGGCGTCGAGACCGCCGCCTACCTGTGGGGCGACCTCGCCGAGCACGGACGCGCCCGTTAGCCCCGGCTTTCGCTCGCGTCCGTGATGCACACCACCATTCGTAGGGGGAGTTGGAAGCAGCAGTGACCACCTGGACCGATATCTCAGCCGTCCGGCCCATCACGCTCAGTGGTGCGAGCGGCATCGACCGTGCCGCGCACCACCGTCTGGACGAGGCGTGGCTGTCCGCCGCGTGGAGCCACCCGTCCACGCGGGTCTTCGTGGTCTCCGGCGGCCAGGTCCTGATCGACGACACCCCGGACGGCCGCACCGAGCTGGTGATGACCCCGGCCTTCGAGGCGCCGGTCACCGAGACGCACCGCTACTTCCTCGGCCAGGACGAGAAGGGCGTCGCCTACTTCGCCCTGCAGAAGGACACCCTGCCGGGCCGGATGGACCAGTCGGCGCGCGCCGCGGGGCTGCGCGAGGCCGGCCTGCTGCTGTCGCAGCGCGATGCCGGGCTGCTGGTGCACGCGGTGGCCCTGGAGAACTGGCAGCGGCTGCACCGCTTCTGCTCGCGCTGCGGCGAGCGCACGGTCGTCGCGGCCGCGGGCCACATCCGCCGCTGCCCGGCCTGTGGCGCCGAGCACTACCCGCGCACCGACCCGGCCGTGATCATGCTGGTCACGGACAAGGAGGACAGGGCGCTGCTGGGCCGGCAGATGCACTGGCCCGAAGGCCGCTTCTCGACGCTCGCGGGCTTCGTCGAGCCGGGCGAGTCCATCGAGGAGGCCGTGCGCCGCGAGGTCGCCGAGGAGGCGGGTGTGGTGGTCGGTGACGTGGAGTACGTCGCCAGCCAGCCGTGGCCGTTCCCGTCCAGCCTCATGCTGGGCTTCATGGCCCGGGCCACGTCCTCCGACATCCAGGTGGACGGCGAGGAGATCCACGAGGCCCGCTGGTTCTCACGGACGGACCTGCGGGCCGCGTTCGAGTCCGGGGAGGTGCTGCCTCCGACGGGCATCTCGATCGCGGCCCGCCTGATCGAGCTCTGGTACGGCGAACCGCTGCCGCAGAGCCAGAGCTGACGCCGGGCGTCAGACCGCGAGGGCCTGCTTCACCTGGGCGAGGCTCGGGTTCGTCATGACGATGTGATCGCCACCGTTCGGGGGAACGACCAGAACGGTGGGGACCGTCTGGTTGCCGCCGTTCGCCTTCTCCACGAAGGCCGCCGAGTCGGCGTCGTGCTCGATGTTGACCTCGTTGTAGGTGATCCCCTCGCGGTCCATCTGGCTCTTCAGTCGGCGGCAGTAGCCGCACCAGGTGGTGCTGTACATCGTCACGGTGCCCGACATGCGACCTCGCGCTCCTTCGTTCATGGGTGCTTTTCCGGTGGTAGAACGCGCACCTACCCGCGACCATTCCCGGCATTAGTACGACTGCCAGGGCACGCCTGTGGACAACATTCCCGGTCGCCTCCGCCGACCTGGCAGCATGGCGGGGTGACAGCAGCAACGCACTCCTCCCTCTTCCCGCAGGTCCCTGACTCTGCCGACGCGGTGCTCGACGGGCTCGACCCCGAGCAGCGCGAGGTGGCCACGGCCCTGAGCGGACCGGTGTGCGTGCTGGCCGGAGCCGGTACGGGCAAGACCCGGGCGATCACCCATCGCATCGCGTACGGCGTCCGCTCCGGGCTGCTCCAGCCGTCGAGTGTGCTCGCGGTCACCTTCACCAACCGCGCGGCGGGCGAGATGCGCGGCCGGCTGCGCCAGCTCGGCGCGGGCGGCGTCCAGGCCCGCACGTTCCACTCGGCCGCCCTGCGGCAGCTGCAGTACTTCTGGCCGAAGGCCGTGGGCGGGGAGGTGCCCCGCCTTGTCGAGCGCAAGATCCAGCTCGTGGCGGAGTCCGCCGCCCGCTGCCGGGTCCGCCTCGATCGCAACGAGCTGCGCGATGTGACGGGCGAGATCGAGTGGTCGAAGGTCACCCAGACCGTCCCCGAGGACTATCCGGCCGCCGCCGCCAAGACCGGCCGCGAGGCCCCCCGCGATCCCGCCGAGATCGCCCGGATCTACGGCATGTACGAGCAGCTCAAGCGCGACCGCGGAGTGATCGACTTCGAGGACGTGCTGCTGCTGACCGTCGGCGTCCTCCAGGACCGGCACGACATCGCCGATACGGTCCGCCGTCAGTATCAGCACTTCGTCGTCGACGAGTACCAGGACGTCAGCCCGCTCCAGCAGCGGCTGCTGGAGCTGTGGCTCGGGGACCGGGACAATCTGTGCGTCGTCGGCGACGCCAGCCAGACCATCTACTCCTTCACCGGCGCCACCCCCGACTACCTGCTCGACTTCCGCGTCCGCCACCCGCGCGCCACGGTCGTGAAGCTGATCCGCGACTACCGCTCCACCCCCCAGGTGGTGCGCCTTGCCAACGGCCTGCTGGCCCAGGCCCGCGGCCGGGCCGCCGAGCACCGCCTGGAGCTGGTCTCCCAGCGCGAGTCCGGCCCCGAGCCCCACTACTGCGCCTATGGGGACGAGCCCGCCGAGGCCGAGGGGACCGCCCGCCGGGTCCGGGATCTGATGGACTCCGGGGTGCCCGCGAGCGAGATCGCGATCCTCTACCGCATCAACGCCCAGTCCGAGGTCTACGAGCAGGCCCTCGCCGACGCCGGGGTGCCCTATCAGCTGCGCGGCGCCGAGCGGTTCTTCGAGCGGCCCGAGGTGCGCGAGGCCGGGCTGCTGCTGCGGGGCGCGGCCCGCGCCGGTGGTGCGGACGCACAGCTCGCCGACGCCGACGACGTGCCCTCCCAGGTGCGCGCCGTGCTCGGCACCCGTGGCTGGACGGCCGAGCCACCCGCCGGGTCGGGCGCGGTCCGCGACCGCTGGGAGTCCCTCGCGGCGCTGGTGCGGCTCGCCGAGGACTTCGTCCGGGCCAAGCCGGCCGCCACCCTCGGCGATCTCGTCGCCGAGCTGGACGAGCGGGCCGCCGCCCAGCACGCGCCGACCGTGGAGGGTGTGACTCTCGCCTCACTTCACGCGGCCAAGGGCCTGGAGTGGGACGCCGTCTTCCTGGTCGGGCTCACCGAAGGCATGATGCCGATCACTTACGCCAAGACCGATGAGCAGGTCGAGGAGGAGCGCCGGCTCCTCTATGTCGGCGTCACCCGGGCCCGTCGGCATCTCTCCCTCTCCTGGGCGCTCTCCCGCTCTCCCGGCGGCCGTGCGTCCCGGCGCCCCAGCCGCTTCCTGAACGGCCTGCGGCCGGGCTCCGCCGCGTCCCGGCCGGGAACGGCCGGCGCGGCCGGCCAGGGAAGCCAGGGGGTCGGGGAGCGCGGCGCCGCCACCCGGAGAAAGCGGCGCGGGCCCGCCCTGTGCCGGGTCTGCGGGCGGACGTTGACGGATGCGGGCGAGATCAAACTGATGCGCTGCGAGGACTGTCCCTCGGAGCTGGACGAGGCGCTCTACGAGCGGCTGCGCGACTGGCGGGCCGGACAGGCCGAGCTGCTGGGCCAGCCCGCCTACTGCGTCTTCACCGACAAGACACTCCTCGCGATCGCCGAGGCCGTTCCGGGAACCGAATCGGAGCTTTCCTGCATCTCAGGTGTGGGAGGACGGAAGCTCGACAAGTTCGGTGCCGACGTCCTGGCTCTCTGCTCCGGCCGTGAGCCGACGTCGTCGGACGCGCCTTCGGACGCGACCGAAGACTCTCCCGAAAAATAGTTTGCGCGCGCGGACGGCATACCCATAGCCTTCCGAGCAGGGAAACCGCGGTTCTTCCAAGAGTCGCTGGTTCCGTGCTGTACTGAACTGTCCCGGACCGGATTTTCACCGGTCCCCCGAGACGCCGAGAGGAGGCGGAGACCAATGATCAGCTTCATGAGCTTCAACAAAATGACCGATCGCTCGGTCGTCGCCACCTGCCCGCTCGGCGGTTCCCTCCGGGGCACCGGTCTGCCCTTCGGCGGCGCGGAACTCATCGTCATCGAGGAGCGACCGAGCAAGGCGTCTGCGATTAAGGCAGCGGGGACGGCACAGGCCCAGGCCTATGCCCCCGTAGCGACGATCAATGGCGCCGGATCCCTGAACGCGCAGCAGCACCTGCACCACACGATGTGGGCCTTCCGTGGGCTCGAACCCTGGAGAGATCCAGCCTGATCGGCATGATCAGGTCGGCACCTTCCAGGGCCGCGGAACCCACACCGGGATCCGCGGCCCTTTTGTTTGCCCCGAACCGGGGCGCCAGCCCGGCCACCAGCCGGAACAACAGACGAGGAAACAACACCGTGCAACTCAAGGCACACACCCCGTCAGTAGCGACCGACCTGATCCCCCCGCCTGTCCCCACGGAGGACACCTTGACTCCCCTCACCGCCCTCACCGAGCTCGACGACGCCATCGAGAACCTCGGCGTCCCGGTCCCGTGCCGCAGCTATGACCCCGAGGTCTTCTTCGCCGAGACCCCGGCCGATGTCGAGTACGCCAAGTCGCTCTGCCAGACCTGTCCGCTGCGTGAGGCCTGCCTGGCCGGCGCCAAGGACCGCCGTGAGCCGTGGGGCGTCTGGGGCGGCGAGCTGTTCGTCCAGGGCGTGGTCGTGGCCCGCAAGCGTCCGCGTGGCCGTCCGCGCAAGAACCCGGTCGCCGCATGAACACCCTCCTCGGCACCATCGACCGCCCCACCACGCACGACCCCAAGAAGCAGGATCCGACGATGCAGCGCCCGTCCCACGAGCCGGCCGGCTCGAAGACCCCCACCCGTGACACCTCCAGCGCGACCGCGTCGCGCCAGAACAGGAACCTCGAAATGCAACTCATCCCAGAAGCCCTGGCCCGTGCTCATATGCATGAACGTCTCCGGGAGGCCGACGCCGACCGCAGCGCGGTCCGGCTGGCCGCCGCCCGGCGGATGCAGCGGCGCGCCGAGCGCGCCTCGCTGCGTGCCCGCCGGGCCCTCGCCATGGCCGTCATGCACTGAGCGGAAGCCCGATTGGCGGTAGTGGCGGCGGTAGGGGCCGCTATACCACGAGACACCCGCGGGGCCGGTCCATTCGGACCGGCCCCGCGCTGCGTTGGGTGCGTTGTGCCCTCGCGGCCTGTTCGCGGGGATATCGTCTGGGAGGTGGACCAGCAGAACACGCATGAATCAATGCAGTCGGACCCTGAGGCCACCGAGAAAGCCGTGTGCGCTCGCTGTGGCACCACCGCCGACGGTACGCCGCCGACCTGGACCTGCTCCGTCGAGAACGGCCGTCGCAGCTACCTCTGCGACGACTGCGCTCGCGCCAACATCAGATCGATCGAGGGCCGCCTGGACTCCTCCTGGTGGTGACCCCCACCCCGGCCCGGGGCCGTCAGGCGGGTGCTTCCCGGCTCTCGTCGGCCGTGGCGAACCCGGGCACCCACGCCTCCATCTCCTCCCGCAACCGCACGGTCGCACCGAGCTGACACAGCACGCCGATCGTGCTCATCGTCACCCGGTGTATCAACAGATACGCCGGGGGCAGATTGAGCTGCCGGGCCAGTTGGTACGCGGGGGAACGGTGGTCGGCTATCCGGGCCGCCTGGGCGCGCAACCAGCCGCGGGTGAAGGTGAACTCCTCCGCCTGCGCGGGCTCGATGATCGGCAGCAGATAGTCCAGCACCGCACCGGGCTCCAGCTCGATCTCGGGCTTGACGAACCCCTGCTCCCGCAGCAGCTCGTGGACCGCTTCCGCCTCGCCGTCCAGCGTCAGCCGCAGCGCGGTGCCGATCTCCGGCGGCAGCCCCTGCGGCAGCCGGTCCACGGTGCCGAAGTCCAGCACGCCCAGCCGCCATTTCTCCGGCGGTCCGTCCGGATGGTCCCCGGTGATCAGCCGGAAGTTGCCCGGGTGCGGATCGGCGTGCAGCAGCCCCGTCCGGGCGGCGCCCGAGAAGAGGAACCGCGCCAGCAACTGGCCCGCCCGGTCCCGCTGCTCCGGAGTGCCGTCCGCTATCACCTCGGACAGCGGCACCCCCTCGAGCCACTCCGTCACCAGCACTTGGTCGCTCTGGTGCACCACGGCCGGCACCGTCACATCCGGGTCGCCCGCGAACTCCGTCGCGTGCGCCTCCTGGGCCCGGGCCTCCAGTTCGTAATCCAGCTCCTCGGACACCCGGTCGCGCAACTCGGCGATGAGGGGCTTGATGTCCATACCGGGGATCAACGGCCCCAGCAGCCGGGCGAAGCGCCCCAGTTGCGTCAGATCGGAGAGCAGCGCCTCGCCGGCCCCCGGGTACTGCACCTTGACGGCGACCTCGCGCCCGTCGTGCCAGACCGCCCGGTGCACCTGCCCGATCGACGCCGCCGCCGCGGGCCGGTCGTCGAACTTCTCGAACAGATCCCGCCAGTCCGCGCCGAGCCGCTCCGCCAGGGCCGCGTGCACCGACTTCGTCGGCAGCGGCGGCGCGGCCTCCTGGAGCTTGGTGAGCGCCGCCCGATAGGGGCCGGCGATCTGCTCGGGAAGTGCCGACTCGAAGACGGACAGGGCCTGCCCCAGCTTCATCGCACCCCCCTTGAGCTGACCGAGGGTCGCGAAGAGCTGTTCGGCCGTGCGCTGTTGCAACTCCGCCGCGATCAGCTCCGCGGGTCGTCCGCCGATGCGCTTTCCGAGCCCGAGCGCCGTGCGCCCCGCGAACCCCAGTGGCAGCGCGGCCAACTTGGCGGTACGGGTGACCGCCTTGCGGGGTAGATCAGACATGCGCCCCTCCAACTCGCTGAACAGCCCCGCCGTGGACGGCGGTTACCCGTTCATTGTCCCGTGCGGTGCCCCCGCGGCCGAGGCATATCCGGGATACGAAGATCCCGCCGCGCCGCACGGGCACCGCGGATGCGGCTCGACGGGCCGCGGGGACCAGGCCGGACCCGGCAGAGCCAGCTCCAGACGGACCCCCGCGCTCGCCGGGGACCCACCGTCGAGAAAGGCCAGAGCCCTCGCCACGGTCAGCCCCGCCACCACCGTGGCCAGTGCCATGTCGCAAGACGGTACCCCCGCGCCCCGGCCCGACCTCCACTGGGCGAGCATCCGCGGCCACGCGGCGTCCCGCTCGGCTCGCCCCAGCTCGATGCAGCCGGCGCACGCCGACCCGCCCGGCAGCACCAGCGGCCCCACCAGCCCGGTGGCCTCCAGGACCCCCGCGTACAGATGCGGGGTCCCCGACGAGATGAGCTCCTCCGCCGCGGCGGCATCCGGTGCGTAGGCCGCGAGACCGTCGCGCGGGGCGAACACCACCAGCGCCAGCGGTGGCGGGCCGGTGTCCGGCGGCCCGCTGTCCTCGGCCGCACCGGCGCCCCGGTCGCGCCCCTCGCCGCCGCGGGCCCGGGGGCGGGGGAGCGGCGCGGCCTGCCGTACCACCCGGCGCGCGGCGATGTCCCGCCGCTCCCCGGCCCGCTCGGGGCCCACCCCGCCGGGCGCCACGTCCCACGGCTCGACACAGCCGCCGTCCAGCACATCGACCCGCCCCACCCCCGACGCCGACAGCAACGCCGCGACGGCCGCCCCCACCCGGCCCGCGCCCCGCACCTGAACCCGCGTCGCCTGCCGCGCGCTCATCAGCCGCGCCGCCGCCCCCGGTTCGGGGTGCAGCACCGACAGCGAGGCGAGATCCGGGCGCAGCCGCTCCAGGCCCGCGCCCCGGCCGCGCAGGGCGGCGGCGCCCTCCCCGCCACCCCGGGGGTCGTCGAGCAGCCCGGCCTGGCTCAGCCGCTCCACCAGGGCGTCCGTCCGCCCGTCCGGCAGCCCGAGATCGCGCGCCGCCTCACGGAGCAGCGGCAGGCCACGGGTCCCGTCGAGCAGGCCCAGGAAGCTGCCGGTCGCGGTGTCCACCGGACCGACCACCACCGCGTGTGCCGGGGCCACCCCGAACTGCACCGTCTCGCGGTCGCGCCAGCTCCGGCGCAGCGCGGGCTTGAGCATCGGATGGGGAGAGCCGGGCGGCTCGCCGACCGGACGGGTGCGGGACCGTACGGCGAAGGGCCGGGCCCGTCCCGGGGCCGGGAATTGCTCGTCGGCACGGACATCGGCTCGGTGCGCGGAGTTCTTCTGCATGGCTTCCCCCTCGGTCGGCCTTCAGCATGCGCGCCCCGCCGCATCACCGTGCGAAGTTGTCCACAAGCACGGGGTGATTGTCATACAAGCCGTGCGCTCTGCGGGTGTTTCCCCAGCAACCGAGCGAGGGGCGGGACTTCACGCGCCGCCAGCAGGTAACGTCGGGGCCGTGCCCGTCGACCCACTGCACAGTGCCGCAAGACCACCGCGCAGCGCCCCGAGCCCGCTCTCCAGTGGCTCGGAGGCGTACGCGGTCGAGGTCCGCCGGAGTTCGCGCCGCCGCAGAACGGTCTCCGCCTACCGGGAGGGTGAGCGCACCGTCGTCCTCATCCCCGCCCGGATGTCGGAGGCGGAGGAGAAGCGGTGGGTGGGCGTGATGCTCGACAGACTCGCGGCGCAGGAGAGCAAGCGGATGCTCGGCGACGCCGAGCTGGCCGAGCGGGCCCAGCGGCTCTCCGGCCAGTACCTCGACGGGCGCGCCCGCCCCGCCACGGTCCGCTGGGTCACCAATCAGAACACCCGATGGGGATCGTGCACCCCCGCCGAGGGCAGCATCCGTCTCTCCCACCGGCTCCAGGGCATGCCCGAGTACGTCGTGGACTACGTCCTGCTCCACGAGCTGGCGCATCTCCTGGTCCCCGGGCACGGCCCGCGCTTCTGGGAGCTCCTCAAGGCGTACCCGCGCACCGAGCGGGCCCGCGGGTACCTCGAAGGTGTGGTCGCCGCCGACCGGCTGCCGCACCTGCCCGCCGCCCGCAGCGAATGACGCCGTCGGCCGTGTGACACCTCCCGGCCGCCCGGTCCGCCCGCGCCCGGGGCGGCGCGGGCCCGTTTGCTTCCGCGCCGCCCCGGGCCCCTGCACGCCCCGGAATCGCTGGCTGTGAGGGTCAGCCGTTAGCCTGACGCAACGCATTCATCGCAGGTTCGGATGGGGGACGGTCGTAACGCATGGCCAGGGAATTCCAGCGCGGCCACAAGGCCAAGATCAGTGACCTGACAGCGGGGACCGATCTGTACATCGGTGTGCAGATCTCCGGACCCGGCCTGTCCTTCGACATCAGCTGCTTCGGGCTCGACGCCCAGGAGCGGCTGTCCGACGACCGGTACTTCATCTTCTTCAATCAGCCGAAGTCCCCCGAGGAGTCCATTCAGCAACTCGGCGCGCAGGCCGGTGACACGGAGTCCTTCCGCGTCACTCTCGACCGCATTCCGCCACATGTCCGGAAGCTCTCCTTCACGGCGACGGTCGACGGCGCGGGCCAGATGTCGCAGATCGGCCCCGGCTATGTCCGTATCGTCGCGGGCGGTGCGGAAGTCGCGCGGTACTCCTTCACCGGTGCGGAATTCAGCACCGAGCGGGCGGTAATGCTCGGCGACATCTATATGAAGGACGTATGGCGGTTCGCCGCCGTCGGTCAGGGCTTCGACGGCGGTCTGGAAGCGCTGCTCACCAACTTCGGCGGTGAGGTCCTGGAGGAGGAGCCGGAACCGGCTCCGGCCCCCGCCGCGGCCGCCCCCGCGTTCGCGCCCCCGGCCTTCGCCGCGCCGCAGGCCGCGTCCCCGGCACCGCCGCACACTCCGCAGCCCGCGCCGACCCCGCCGCCCGCCCAGGGCTTCCCGCCCCCGCCCGGCAGCACCCCGCCGCCGGCCGCTCCCGCGGTGCACGCGGCTGCCACGATCGCCGCGCCGATCGCCCCGCCCGGCTTCTTCTCCGGCCAGCCCGGCACGGGCCAGCAGACCCCGCCCGGCGGCACGATCCCGCCGCCGCCCGGCCAGCCCGGCGTGCCCGGTCAGCCCGGCCCGTACGGCCAGCAGCAGCCGGCCCCCTACGGGCACCCCGGCCAGCAGCAGCCCTATGGACACCCGGGCCAGCCCGGCCAGCCGTTCCCCGGCCAGCCGGCGCAGTACCCCGGTCAGCCCGGTCAGCCGGGGCCGTACGGCGGGCCCCCGCCCGCGGCGCCGCACGGCACGCCCCCGCACGGCATGCCCCAGGGCGTCCCCCCGCAGGGCGGCCCCCCCGCGGGCGTCCAGGCCGCGCTCGAGAAGTACCGCGAAGCGCCCACCGGGCAGCGGTGGACCCTGCAGAACCCCCGGCTCATCCGCGTCGACCTCGGCACCGACCCGCAGCCCGTGCTCGCCCGCCAGGGCAGCATGGTGCTCTACCAGGGCAAGGTCGACTTCGGCTACAAGGGCGCCGGGTTCGCCGGCCGGATCATGGGCAATGCCACCGGCCAGGAGATGCAGCTGATGCGCTGCACCGGCCGGGGACAGGTGTTCCTGGCGGAGAACTCCGCCCATGTGCACCCCATCGAGCTCCAGGGTGACGGCATCTGCGTCTCCGCGGAGTCGGTGCTCGCCTTCGACGAGTCGCTCCAGCACGAGGTCCGCCGGATCGAGGGCCACGGCATCCCCGGCGGTGCGCTGTTCACCATGCAGTTCCAGGGGCACGGCACGGTGGTCGTCAAGACCAACGGCGTTCCCGTGGTCCTGCCGGTCACCCCGACCACCTACGCCGACAGCAACGCCATCGTCGCCTGGTCCGCCGCCGCCCAGGTGGTCGTCTCCAGCCAGGTGCGGCTGCGCCGCAACGCCTACCCGGGCCACAGCGGGGAGACCGTGAACCTCCAATTCCGTGGCGCGCCCGGCAATTTCATCGTCGTCCAGCCCTACGAGGTCTGAGGGAGCCCGAAATGACCATGAACCAGACTCCGATCTCGGGCTACGCCCCGACGCCCGTGGTGGCCCGGATGGAGAACCACGGCAGCAGCATGCTCAAGGTGGCCATGCAGTCCGGCCACGACCTGTTCGCCCGCACGGGCTCGATGATCGCCTACGAGGGCTTCGTCCAGTACGAGGCGAACCCGCCCGCCATCCGTCAGATGGCCTCCCAGTGGGTCACCGGCGAGGGCATGCCGCTCATGAAGTGCCACGGCGACGGGCTGCTCTACCTCGCCGACTACGGGGCGGACGTCGTCTGCCTCCAGCTCAACGGGGACTCGCTCTCCGTCAACGGCACCAACATCCTCGCCTTCGACGCGCATCTGCAGTGGGGCGTGCAGCGGGTGAAGGGGATGGCGAAGTTCGCGGGCCAGGGCCTGTTCAACGTGGCCATCTCCGGCACCGGTTGGGTCGCGCTCACCTCGCGCGGCACCCCGATCGTCGTCGACTGCGGCAGCGGCGAGGACGAGACCTATGTGGACCCGGACGCCCTCGTGGCATGGTCCACGGGCCTCAAGATGAAGGGGAAGCGCAGCTTCAAGGCTTCCTCGATGATCGGCCGGGGCAGCGGCGAGGCGTACCAGCTGGGCTTCTCGGGCCAGGGCTTCGTGGTCGTACAGCCCAGCGAGGACAGCACTGACCGGCTCCGGGCCCGGGGCTGAGGGGGAGCGAAGACACATGCAGAGCCCGCTTTTCGGCCACACCGAGGCCCAGTCCCAGGATCGCTACGCGCTCCAGAACCCGCAGTTGCTGCGGGTCAAGCTCACCGGCCACGACGACGTCCTCGCCCGCAAGGGCTCCATGGTCGCCTACCAGGGCATGATGGAGTTCGACGGCGAGTACCTGACGCGCGGCCAGCAGAACGCCCGCGCCCACACCGGTGAGGTCCTGGACCTGATGCGCTGCTCCGGGCAGGGCACGGTCTATTTCGCCAACCTCGCGCAGTACGTCCACGTCGTCGACGTGGACCACAACGGTCTGACCGTGGACGCCGCCTACGTCCTCGCGATGGACTCCACCCTGCACTGGGACACCATCGCGGTGGACAGCCAGTTCGGGATCTCCGGTTCGGGCGCGTACAACCTCGTCATCTCCGGGCAGGGCAAGGTCGCGCTCATGACCTCCGGCCAGCCCCTGATGCTCCAGGTCACCCCGGACAAGTACGTCAACGCCGACGCGGACGCCGTCGTGGCGTGGTCGACGTCGCTCGTCGTCCAGATGCAGGCGCCGACGTCCTCGTCGAGCGTCTGGCGGCGACGCGGCAGCACGGGAGAGGGCTGGGAGCTGAACTTCCAGGGCCACGGCTACGCCCTTGTGCAGCCCAGTGAGCTGCTTCCGCCCCAGGGCGCGGAGATCGGCCAGGGGGCGATGGCGCAGTACGGCCTCGGCCAGCACGGCGCGCACGGTCAGAACCAGGGCAACATCTGGTCCAACCGCTGAGCGATGGGTAAGGGGCGTCACCCCATGGGTGACGCCCCTTACTCGTGAGCTCTCACAGTTGGGCGAGTCTCTTACAGGTGGGCGAGCGTCCGCTCCATCAGCCGGACGACCGACTCATCGGCCACCGCGGCCACCTCGTGGTACGCGAACCAGCGCAGATCCAGCGACTCGTCGCTGATGGCCTCCACCGCGCCCTCCGGCACCAGCGCCGCGTACTGCACGTCGAGATGCCAGTTGCAGGGCGAGGGGATCGGATGCCGGTCCAGCCGGACCGGGCCGACCGGCAGCAGGGTCAGGCCCTCGATGCCGGACTCCTCGGTGGCCTCCCGCAGCGCCGCCGCCGCGAGCGTGGCGTCGCCGGGCTCGCAGTGGCCGCCCATCTGGAGCCACATCCGCAGCTTGCGGTGCAGCGTCAGCAGCACCCTGCCGCGCGCCGGATCGATCACCAGCGCGCTCGCCGTGATGTGCCCGGCCCGGCAGGGCTTCCACGTGCCGTCCGGGTGCTCGGTCAGGTGATCCAGATAGAGATCGCGCAGCTCTTCCTGGTCCCCGTACTCCTTCAGGACGAGGATCGCGTTCTCATGGAGGCTCACTTGTCGCCTTCGCCCTTGTCCTCGCCCTTTTCCCCATCCTTGGGAGAGCCCTCGGCCTTGGGGGAATCCCCGGCGGAGTCCTTCTTCAGGTCCGGCTTCGCGGACCCGCTCCCGGCCGCCTCGCCCAGCATCTTGTCGAGCTCGGAGAAGTCCAGGTGCTCGCGGTGCACGAAGCCGTCCGGGTCGTCCAGGTCGGCGGCCGTCGGCAGCATGTCCGGGTGCTCCCACAGGGCGTCGCGGCCCTCCAGCCCCCGTGCGTCGGTCAGCGACGCCCACAGCCGCGAGGCGTCCCGCAGGCGGCGCGGCCGCAGCTCCAGACCGATCAGGGTGGCGAAGGTCTGCTCCGCCGGACCACCGGACGCGCGGCGGCGGCGCAGCGTCTCGCGCAACGCGTCGGCCGACGGCAGGTGCGGCGAGGCGGCCGCGTGCACGACCGCGTCGACCCAGCCCTCGACCAGCGCGAGCGCGGTCTCCAGACGGGCGAGCGCCGCCTTCTGCTCCGGGGTGTCCTCCGGCTGGAACATGCCCTGCTGGAGGGCGTCCTGCAGCTGCTCCGGGTGCGAGGGGTCGAGCTGGCCGACGACGTCCTCCAGCTTGGAGGTGTCGACCTTGATGCCCCGGGCGTAGCCCTCGACCGCACCGAACAGGTGCGAGCGCAGCCACGGCACGTGGGCGAAGAGCCGCTGGTGGGCAGCTTCCCGCAGGGCCAGGTACAGCCGGACCTCGTCCTGCGGCACTCCGAGCCCGGAGCCGAGCGACGCGATGTTCACCGGCAGCAGGGCGGCCTTGCCCGCGGGGCCGAGCGGCAGACCGATGTCGGTCGAACCGACCACCTCGCCGGCCAGCACGCCCACGGCCTGGCCGATCTGCTGGCCGAACATGGCCCCGCCCATCTGCCGCATCATCCCGAGCAGCGGGCCCGCCATGGCCTGCATCTCCTCGGGCAGCACATCGCCCATGGCGGCGCCGACGCGCTCGGCGACCGGGTCGACCAGGTCCTTCCACACCGGGAGGGTCGCCTCGACCCACTCCGCGCGGCTCCAGGCGACCGCCGTGCCCGCGCCCGACGGCAGCGAGGTCACACCGTCCAGCCACAGGTCGGCCAGGCGCACGGCCTCCTCGACGGCGGCCCGCTCGCCCGGCGTGACGCTGGCGTCCTTGCCGCCGTCGGCGGTGCCCTGCGCGACGGTCTGCCGCGCGATGTCCTTGGCCATGTCCCAGTTCACCGGGCCGCCCTCGTACGAGAGCATCTGGCCCAGCTGCTGGAACGCGGCGCCCAGATCGCCCGGGTTCATGGAGCCGAACATCGCGGCGAAGGGGTTGTCCCCGCCGCCGGCGGCCCCGCCGAACCCGAACGGATTCGCCGGTCCCTGGCCGCCGCCCTGGCTGCCGTCCTTCTTCTTGCCGTCGTCGCCGTTCTCCGGCTCCTCCGGCGGAAGGCCGAATCCGAATGGGTTGTCACTCACGGGTTTCCTCGGCTCGTAGGGCCGCCGGCTGGAACCGGCGGCGAATGCGCGACATCACTACCCAGCGTAGACACCTCCGCGGTATCCGGGCTTGGTGCTTCGCCGACCCGGGGCCTGCGGCAGGATGGACGTCACCTGGTACGTACGCGTCATCACACTTACGTACTGAAGACAACCGCTGGAGACGCCCGGTGAGTTCCCCCGACCGAGAAGTTCGCGCAGCGCGAAACGGTTCCGCGCGAGACAGTACGGCCCTGCCCGGCCGCCGACCCGTCGTCGCCGTCACCGGTGCCGCGGGCGGCGTCGGCGCGCTGCTCACGCAGCGGCTGGCCGCATCAGAAGAGATCAAGCAGGTCGTGGCGATAGACGAGCGCCGCGGCGACGTGACCGAGGCACAGTGGCATGTGCTGGACGTCCGCGACCCGGCGATCGCGGAGAAGCTGCGCGGTGCCGACGTCGTCGTCCACCTCGCTCTCGACCTCGACCTGGAGACCGACCCCGCCGCCCGCACCGCCTACAACGTGCGCGGCACCCAGACCGTGCTGACCGCCGCCGCGGCCGCCGGGGTGCACCGCGTCGTGCTGTGCACCTCCGCGATGGTCTACGGGGCCCGGCCCGACAACGCCGTACCGCTCGCCGAGGACGCCGAGCTGCGCGCGACCGCCGAGGCCACCGGCGTCGGAGACCTGCTGGAGATCGAGCGGCTCGCCAAGCGCGCGCCCCGGGCTCACCCCGGCCTGAACGTCACCGTGCTGCGCCCCGCCGTCCTCGTGGGCGGCACCGACACCGCCCTCACCCGCTACTTCGAGTCGCCCCGCCTCCTGGTGGTCGCCGGATCCCGGCCGACCTGGCAGTTCTGCCACGTGGAGGACCTGGTGAGCGCCCTGGAGTTCGCCGCCCTGGAAAAGGCCGAGGGCGACCTCGCGGTGGGCTGCGACGGCTGGCTGGAGCAGGAGGAGGTCGAGGAGCTGACCGGCATCCGGCGCATGGAGCTGCCCTCGGCGGTCGCGCTGGGCGCGGCCTCCCGGCTGCACCGCCTGGGCCTGACCCCCTCGCCCGCGGGCGACCTCGAGTACACGATGCACCCGTGGGTGGTCAGCGGCAGCAGGCTGCACGACGCCGGCTGGCGGCCGCGCTGGACCAACGAGGAGGTCCTCGCGGAGCTGCTGGAGGAGGTCGCCGGCCGGCACACGGTCGCGGGCCGCCGGCTCGGCCGCAAGGACGCCACCACGCTGGGCGCCGCGGGGGCGACCGTCGCCCTGGTGGGCACCGCCGCGCTGGTCCGCCGGGCCCGCAAGGCGCGCCGCCGCCTGTAGCCCCCCGCCGGGGCCGCTGCAGGACCCTCCGTACGGCGATCCGGGCGGCCTGGTGAAACACCATTCACCACCGCCGCCCCGCGTGCGGCACGATGGACCGTATGGCCCGTACGTATGACCGCCCCGGCGACCACCCCGGTGAGCACGCCGCCCTGGACCCGATCCGCCTCCTCGCCGTCCGGGACACCCCGCTGTCGCTGGACGAGGTCTTCGCCGCGGTCGGCGACGACGCCGCGGGGGGCACCGCGCTCTTCGTCGGCACGGTGCGCGACCACGACGGCGGCGCGGACGTGGACGGGCTCGGCTACTCCGCGCACCCCACGGCCGAGGCCGAGCTGCGCCGCGTCGCCGAGAAGATCGCGGCGGACTTCCCGGTACGGGCGCTCGCCGCGGTGCACCGGGTGGGGGAGCTCGCCGTGGGCGACCTGGCGGTCGTGGTGGCGGTCTCCTGCCCGCACCGGGCCGAGGCCTTCGCGGCGTGCCGCCGCCTGATCGACGACCTCAAGTCGGAGGTCCCGATCTGGAAGCACCAGAAGTTCACGGACGGGACAGAAGAATGGGTCGGCGCGTAGCACCGTCGGGGCGGGGGTGGTGGCCTGCCGACGGAATTCCGTCGGCATAGGCCCTCATCCGCGCAGGCCAGACCACCATTGGCTGACCCGGGTTGCGTAACCGGGCCCCTGACGTAAGCGTTGAGACGGCGGACGTTTAATCTGCTCATCAGTCAGTTGCGCTTCGGAAGGGGTCGGGAGGCCGGCATGGCGGCACTTGCATGGTTGCTGATCCCCGTGGCCGCGGCCTTCGCCGCCGCCCTGTGGGGGAGTTGGGCGGCCCGCAACCGCAAGGTCGGCGATGTCGCGGAACTGGCGGGCTACGAGCGGTTCCGCGCCGCCATGGAACGCCGGGAATCCGGCGTCTCTCCGGACTCCGACGCGGCCTAGCGGGCGCTGCCCCGTACGGACCGCCCCGGGGGTGGACTGTCGGACCCGTCCCGTACTGTCGTTCCATGCCCCGCCGCACCGCGACGATGCTCGCCTCCCTCCTGATGCTGATCGCGCTGCTCTGCGCAGGCGTGCTGATCCCCGTGCCGTACGCGGAGATGTCGCCGGGGCCGACGTACAACACCCTCGGTGAGCACGACGGCGAGCCGGTGCTCCAGATCTCCGGCCACAAGACGTACCCGACCAGCGGCAATCTCAATATGACGACGGTCCGCGTCACCGGCTCGCAGTACCGGATGAATCTGGTCGAAGCGGTCTACGGCTGGCTCGCGCACGACAATCTCGTGGTCCCGCACAGCACGCTCTATCCGGACGACAAGACCCCGGACCAGCTGAACCAGGAGACGGCCGAGGAGTTCAGCCAGTCCCAGGAGAGCGCCAAGGTGGCGGCACTCAAGGAGCTGAAGATCCCCGTCGGCACGCGCGTCGTCGTGGCGTCGGTCGTCAAGGGCAGCCCGGCCGAGGGCGCGTTGCACGCGGGCGATGTGATCAAGGCCGTCGACGGTACGGAGATCAAGCAGCCCGGTGACGTGGCCAAGCTCGTCACCAGGCACCAGCCAGGCCAGGAGGTCTCCTTCCGGGTCGTCCCGGCCAAGGAGGCGGCCGCGGCGGAGAAGGAGAAGCGGGCGCCGAGGCAGGAGCGGACGGTCAGCCTCATCACGGGCAAGGCCCCCGATACGGGCAAGGCCTCCGACAAGCGGGCCATAGTCGGCATCCAGGCCGGGATCGACCACACGTTCCCGTTCTCCATCAACATCAAGCTGACGGACGTCGGCGGGCCGAGCGCCGGGCTGATGTTCGCTCTCGGGATAGTCGACAAGCTGACCCCGGAGGACCTCACCGGCGGCAAGTTCATCGCCGGTACGGGCACGATCGACGACACCGGAAAGGTCGGGCCGATCGGCGGGATCGAGATGAAGACGGTCGCCGCGCGATCCAAGGGCGCCCGGTTCTTCCTCACGCCCAAGGACAATTGCGCGGCGGCCGCCAAGGACACCCCCAAGGGCCTCACGCTCGTCAAGGTCGACACCATAGGTGACGCGACGAAGGCCCTCGAGAAGATCCGCAAGGGTGACGCGGCGAGCCTGCCGAGCTGCTCGACGCTCCGCTAGGTGTATTGACCCGCACCACCGCTGCGCGGCGGTGTCCTCAAGCGCCGGACGGGCTGATTGGCTGGGCTCAGCCGACATCAGCCCGTCCGGACACAGGCCCGCGTCAGCCCTCGAAGGTGGCCGCGAGTGCCTCGGCCAGGCCCGGTACGAGGTCGGCCCCGGTCAGCACCTCGTTCGGCGAGTCCTTCTCGCGCAGTCGCAGCGCCGACTCGCGCGCGCCGTCACGCAGCACCGCGACGGTCATGCGGACCTCCTGCCGGTCCGGGTGCGCCGCGACCCACTTGGCGAGCTGCTTCTCGTTCATCCCGTTCGGCACGGTCCCCTCGGCGGACGGCGGCAGCATCAGCCGCTCCACGGTCAGGGCGCAGCCGACCACCGCGTCGGGCCAGGCGATGGTGCCGAGGAACTTGTCGAGGGCGGTGCCGCGCGGCAGCTCGTCCTGCTCGATCGGGGTGAGCGAGGTGGCGTTGCCGGGGGTTTCGTCGAGGCCGAGCTGGGCGGCCAGGCCGGGCTCCTGGGCGCGCAGTTTCGCGGTGTCGACCAGGGCGAAGAGTCGGGCGGGCTGGTCCCAGCCGAGGCCGGAGGCGTACTCGTCGATTTCGAGCACGGCTCGGGTCAGCGGGCTGGCGGCCATCGGGGTGCCGGGTTCGGAAGGGCTGGGGAAGCTGGGAAAGCTGGACATGGGCACAATCGTGCCCTGAGAGTGACCAAAAACGGGAACTGAGTAAAGCCTCGGTAAGTTGCCACACTGGGTCCTACTATCGCTGGGCCTGATCGACAGCTTCATCGACAGCGAACTTCGAGGTGCGCACCTTGGCTTTCCAGATGCCGGACCGCGGCGGAGGCCCGACGAGGCCACGGATGAGAGTCGGCCGCCCGTCCCGGCGTGTCCGGACCCTGCTCATGACATTGGGTGTGCTGGCCGTGCTGGCCATGCTCTTCGTCATGTTCGCCGGGTACTGGACGCAATGGCTCTGGTACCGCTCCGTGCACTACTCCTCCGTCTTCACCACCACCCTGGGCACCAAGATCGGCCTGTTCGCGGTCTTCGGACTGCTGATGGCTCTCGCGGTGGGATTCAACATCTGGCTGGCGCACCGGCTGCGGCCGCCGCTGAGCGCGATGTCGGGGGAGCAGGAGAGCCTCGACCGCTACCGGATGAGCATCGCGCCCTACAAGAAGTGGGTGCTGCTGGCCGTCGCCTCGCTCGTCGGGCTGGTCGCCGGAGCGTCCGCGGCCGGCCAGTGGCGCACCTGGCTCATGTGGGTCAACGGCGTGTCCTTCGGTCAGACGGACCCGCAGTTCCACAAGGACATCGCGTTCTACACGTTCGATCTGCCCTGGTACCGCTTCCTGCTGAGCTTCGGCTTCGCGGCCGCGGTCCTGTCGCTGATCGCCGCGACCCTGGTGCACTACCTCTACAACGGTCTGCGGCCCACCAGCCCGGGCGCGCGGGCCACCGCGGCGGCCACGGGGCACCTGTCGGTACTGCTCGGCATCTTCGTCACGCTCAAGGCCGTCGCGTACTGGCTCGACCGGTACGGCCTGGCGGTGAAGTCCAGCGGGCTGAAGTCCACCGAGGGCTGGACCGGTCTGCGGTACGTCGACGCCAATGCCTATCTGCCGGCCAAGACCATCCTCTTCATCATCGCGCTGATCTGCGCCGTGCTGTTCTTCGCGACGCTCTGGCGGCGCACCTGGCAGCTGCCGGTGATCGGCTTCGGTCTGATGGTGCTCTCGGCGGTCCTGATCGGCGGGCTCTACCCGGCGATCGTGCAGAAGTTCCAGGTCCAGCCGAACGAGCAGGCCAAGGAAGCCCCGTACATCAAGAAGAACATCACCGCGACGCGCGAGGCCTACGGCATCGACGGCTCGAAGGTGACGGACTACGCGGGCACCAGCGATCTCCAGGGCAAGGACAAGCAGAAGCTGCGCGACGCCGCCAACTCGACCGCCAGCCTGCGGATGCTCGACCCGAACATCGTCTCCCCCACGTTCCAGCAGCTCCAGCAGGTCCGTGGGTACTACCAGTTCCCGTCCACCCTGGACGTCGACCGCTACAAGGTCGACGGCAAGGAGACGGACACGGTCGTCGGTCTGCGCGAGCTGAACATCAACGGCATCCCCGAGCGCAATTGGATCAACGACCACTTCAAGTACACCCACGGCTACGGCGCCATCACCGCGAAGGGCACCGCCACCGTCGGTGAGGGCGACCCGGACTTCACCGAGAAGAACCTGCCGACCACCGGCAAGCTCGGTTCGTACGAGCAGCGGGTGTACTACGGCGAGAAGACGACGCAGTACTCGATCGTCGGCGGGCCGCAGAAGGAGCTGGACTACTCCGGCGACAAGGGCGAGAAGAGCTACAGCTACCAGGGCAAGAGCGGTGTGAACCTCTCGAACCCGGTCAACCGGGCCGCCTACGCGGTGGCCTTCGGCGAGCCGCAGATCCTCTACTCGGGTGCGATCGGCGAGGGTTCGCGGATCCTGTACAACCGCACGCCCAAGGAGCGCGTCGAGGCGGTCGCCCCGTGGCTGACCATCGACGGCGACGCCTACCCGGCGGTTGTCGGCGGCCGCATCCAGTGGATCGTGGACGCCTACACCACGACCAACGGCTATCCGTACGCGTCCCGTACGACGCTCGGTGACACGACGGCGGACTCGCTGACGACCGGCCAGCGGGCGGTGGTGGCCCAGCAGAACCAGGTCAACTACATCCGCAACTCGGTGAAGGCGACCGTGGACGCCTATGACGGCACGGTGAAGCTGTACCAGTGGGACACCAAGGACCCGGTGCTCAAGACCTGGATGAAGGCCTTCCCGGGAACGGTGAAGGCCAAGAGCCAGATCTCCTCGGACCTGATGGACCACATGCGCTACCCGCAGGACCTCTTCAAGGTCCAGCGCGAGCTGCTCACCCGTTACCACGTCACCAACCCGGGCACCTTCTACACCGGCAGTGAGCGCTGGGAGGTGCCGAACGACCCGACCACCAAGTCGAAGAACGCGGTGCCCCCGTACTACCTCAGCATGAAGATGCCGGACCAGCAGGAGCAGTCGTTCTCGCTGACGACGACGCTGACGCCGAAGAGCCGGGAGAACCTCGGTGCCTTCATGGCCGTCGACGCCGACGCGAAGAGCCCCGGCTACGGCAAGATCAGAATCCTGAAGCTGCCGTCCGAGACGACCGTGTCGGGTCCCCAGCAGGTGCAGAGCAAGTTCAACGGTGACCCCGAGATCGCCAACAAGATCAATATCTTGAAGCGCGGGGACTCCGAGATCGAGTACGGCAATCTGCTGACCGTGCCGCTCGACGGCGGGTTGTTGTACGTCGAGCCGGTCTATGTGCGCGGCGCGGGGACGAACTTCCCCCGGTTGAAGAAGGTCCTCGTGACCTATGGGGAGAAGACCGCCTTCGAGGACGACCTCACCCAGGCGCTGGACGTGGTCTTCGGGGTCAAGAGCCCCGACACCGGCACCAAGCCGCCGGCGGACACCCCCACCAAGCCGCCGTCCCAGGACCCCACGGTCAAGCAGGCCCTGAAGGACGCCCAGGACGCCTTCGACGCGAGCCAGAAGGCGCTCGACGACAAGGACTGGACGGCCTACGGCAAGGCCCAGCAGAGCCTGAAGGAGGCCCTGGACCGGGCCGCCAAGGCCGAGGCCAAGGCCGCTGAGAAGGCGGCCAAACCGGGAAGCTGAGCAGTCCGGTCAGTCCCCACCCCGCGCCGTGGTACGGTTGTTTCACAACGGCGCGGGGTGGAGCAGCTCGGTAGCTCGCTGGGCTCATAACCCAGAGGTCGCAGGTTCAAATCCTGTCCCCGCTACTCAAAGACAAGGCCCGGAGTCCTCGGACTCCGGGCCTTGTCGTGTGTCCGGGGCAGGGCGTCCCGAAAATTCGGTGACCCGTACCCCGGCGCGCCGTGGCCTGTGGGGGTTGTGTGCGGGGCTTCTGAATAGAGTTTGCACCACGGCCGTGTCGGGAAGTCGGGAAGTCGACAAAACGGTGAAGTGACCTCATCGGCTGCGGTATACCAGGTGTACGCGGGTTGCGGGTGGTGCGACGATGGGTCTTATGGGGGACAGGACGAGGTTGTTGGGGACACGTCGGCTTGTGGAGGCTCCCGGTGACGGGAGCGATCAGGAACCGCAGGCGTTCGGCTCGGAGGCGGCCGACCCCGGCGAGAGCGCCGACGCGGGCGACCTCGCCACCGACGCGGCCGACCTCGAACTCGAAACCGCCCGGCGCCGGGCCGAGGAGACCGGTGACCCCGCCGCCCTCAGCATGCTCGGCGCGCTGCTGCTGCGCCGCGGCGATCTGGACGGCGCCGAACGCCACTTGAGGGCCGCGACCGCCGACGGCGACCGCTCCGCCGCCAACAACCTGGGCGTCCTGCTGCACCAGCGCGGCTACGCGGACGAGGCCGCCTCCTGGTGGCGCGTCGCCGCCGTCGCCGGTTCCGCCGCCGCGGCCCACGCCCTCGGCCGCTACCACCGCGAGCGCGGCGACGAGCCCGCCGCCGAGTACTGGCTGCGGCAGTCCGCCGAGTCCGGGCACGCCCTCGGCGCGTACGCCCTCGCGGATCTGCTGGAGCACCGCAGCGACGTGGGCGCCGAGCGCTGGTTCCGCTCCGCCGCCGAGCGCGGGCACCGCGAGGCCGCCTACCGCCTCGCGCGCATCCTCGACGGCCGGGCGCCGCGCCGCGGCACGGGCCCCGGCGGCCTCGCCGGGCTGGACGGCCTCGGCGACGGCCCCTGCGGCCTCGGCCCCTCCACCGGCACCCGCTACGCCTCGGCCGGCGGCGTCGACACCTCGGTCCGTGATCTGCGGGCCGCGGCGGCCGGCCGCCGCGACGAGAGCGCGGCCGGCGAGGCCGAGCAGTGGTACCGGCAGGCCGCCGCCCGCGGCCACCGGCGCGCCGCCCTGCACCTGGGCACCCTGCTGGAGGCCCGCGGCGAGATCCAGGAGGCCGGGCGCTGGTATCTGACCTCCGCCAAGGACGGGGAGTCGCGCGCCGCGTGCGCCCTCGGCTTCCTGCTGCGCGACGCCGGCGACACCGAGAGCGCCGCGATCTGGTGGCGCCGCGCGGCCCAGGACGGCGACGGCAACGCCGCCAACGCGCTGGGCGCCCTGCACGCCGACCGGGGCGAGTCGCAGCAGGCCGAGCGCTGGTACCGCGCCGCGCTCGACGCCGGCGACGTCAACGGCGCGTACAACCTCGGCCTGCTCTGCGCCGAACAGGGGCGCACCGCGCAGGCCGAGCAGTGGTACCGCCGCGCCGCCTACGCCGGTCACCAGGAGGCCGCCAACGCGCTGGCCGTGCTGCTGCTGCAGGGCGGCGACTCCGCCGGGGCCGAGCCGTGGTTCTCCAAGGCCGCCGAGGCGGGCAGCGTCGACGCCGCGTTCAACCTGGGCATCCTCTACGCCGGGCGGGACGAGGAGCGGTCGGCCTTCGAGTGGTACGAGCGGGCCGCGGCCGCCGGGCACACCGACGCGGCCCTCCAGGTCGCCATGGTCCTGCTGCGGGACGGTGAGGACGAGGAGGCGGAGCGCCATCTGCGGGTCGCCGTGCGCGGTGGCAGCGCCGAGGCCGCCTTCCGGCTGGGCGCGCTGCTCGACCGCGACGACGAGGCGTGGGAGGAGTGCGAGAAGTGGTACGAGCACGCCGCCCGGCAGGGCCACCGGCGGGCCCAGGTCCGGCTCGGCATGCTCGTCGCCGCGCGGGGCGACGTGGTCGAGGCGGCGCACTGGTACCGCCAGGCCGCCGAGGCCGGCAGCCGTAACGGCGCCTTCAACCTCGGGCTGCTGCTCGCGCGCGAGGGCAGTGAGCCGGAGGCGGCGCTGTGGTGGGCCAGGGCCGCGCAGGCCGGCCACGGGCGGGCCGCGCTCCGGCTCGCCCTGCTGGCGGCCCGGCGCGGCAATCTGGCCGAGGGGCAGCACTGGTGCGCCCGCGCGGTCGAGCTGGGTCCGGCGGAGGTCGCCGAGCGTGCGGCGCGGCTGCGGGACGCGTTGCAGCAGGAACTGTCGGCGTAAGGGCGGCCCGCGCCCCCGCCGGGCCTCCCGGCCGGGGCTGCGGCGTCCCGGGCGTGGCCGCCCGGAGGCCGTTCGCACAGGTGTTTGCACACCCGTTTGCCTCAAGGGCTACCGCCGGGTTACAGTTGGGTCAACGACGCGGGGTGGAGCAGCTCGGTAGCTCGCTGGGCTCATAACCCAGAGGTCGCAGGTTCAAATCCTGTCCCCGCTACTCCAGGACAAGGCCCGGATCCTTCAAGGATCCGGGCCTTTGTCGTATGCCCGGGACGGGCGGAGCAGGACACGGGCACGAGTGGGACACGGGCACGCGAAGCGGCGGCGGCCATGAGCCGCCGCCGGTGTCACGGGCGTCGCGTCACGCCGTCGAGCAGTTCGGGCAGACGCCGCGGTAGGTCACCTCGACCGCCGAGACCTGGAAGCCGAAGCGCTCGTGCGCCGGGAGGTCGGCGAGCAGGTCCCCGGAGGGGTGGACGTCGCGGATCGTGCCGCACCGCGAGCACACCAGGTGCTGGTGCGCGTGGTGGGCGTTCGGGTCGTAGCGCTTGGCGCGCCCGTCCGTGCTCACCTCGAGGATCTCGCCCAGGGAGACCAGCTCGCCGAGGGTGTTGTACACCGTCGCGCGCGAGATCTCGGGCAGGAGGTCGGCCGCCTTGGCGTGCACCTCGTCCGCGGTGTAGTGCACGTGGTCCCCGTCGAGGACCTCGGCGACGACGCGTCGCTGCGCGGTCAGCCGCCAGCCGCGTCCCCGGAGCCGTTCCAGCAGGTCACTCATGCCATCACCTATCAGTCAGATAGGACCAGCGTAGCAGCGAGGCTTGTCCATCACTGGATCACGTATTCATGTCTGATCCATCTTGACTTAGACAAAGTCCAATGTAGGATCGAGTTCGGCTCGGTCCTCCGCAAGCGGCGGCGCGGGCCCGGTGACAGGGACGAAAAAGACGGAGGCGCACGTGTCGGTTCAGGGCGAGGCCATTTCGGGAACGGGACCGCTGACCACGGAGTCCGGAGCTCCGGTCGCGGACAACCAGAACAGCGAGTCCGCAGGCCTCGGCGGCCCCGTCCTGGTGCAGGACCAGTCGCTGATGGAGAAGCTCGCGCACTTCAACCGCGAGCGGATCCCGGAGCGCGTGGTGCACGCCCGTGGCGCCGGGGCGTACGGCACCTTCACCGTGACGGCGGACGTCACCCGCTGGACCCGGGCCAAGTTCCTGTCCGAGGTGGGCAAGCAGACCGAGACGTTCCTGCGCTTCTCCACCGTCGCGGGCAACCTCGGTTCGGCCGACGCGGTGCGCGACCCCCGCGGTTTCGCGCTGAAGTTCTACACCGAAGAGGGCAACTACGACCTCGTCGGCAACAACACCCCGGTGTTCTTCATCAGGGACGCCATCAAGTTCCCCGACTTCATCCACACCCAGAAGCGCGACCCGTACACGGGCTCGCAGGAGGCGGACAACGTCTGGGACTTCTGGGGTCTGTCGCCGGAGTCCACGCACCAGGTGACCTGGCTCTTCGGTGACCGCGGCATCCCGGCCACGCTGCGCCACATGAACGGCTACGGTTCCCACACCTACCAGTGGAACAACGAGGCCGGCGAGGTCTTCTGGGTCAAGTACCACTTCAAGACCGACCAGGGGATCAAGAACCTCACCACCGCGGAGGCCAACCAGCTCTCCGGCATGGACCCCGACAGCCACCAGCGCGATCTGCGCGAGTCCATCGAGCGCGGGGACTTCCCGAGCTGGACCGTGCAGGTGCAGATCATGCCTGCGGCCGACGCGGCGACCTACCGCTTCAACCCGTTCGACCTCACCAAGGTGTGGCCGCACGAGGACTACCCGCCGATCGAGATCGGCAAGCTGGAGCTCAACCGCAACCCGGAGAACATCTTCGCCGAGGTCGAGCAGTCGATCTTCTCTCCGGCGCACTTCGTGCCGGGCATCGGCCCGTCCCCGGACAAGATGCTCCAGGGCCGGCTCTTCGCCTACGGCGACGCCCACCGCTACCGCGTCGGCATCAACGCCGACCACCTGCCGGTGAACCGTCCGCACGCCACCGAGGCGCGGACGAACAGCCGTGACGGCTACGCCTACGACGGCCGGCACGGGCGCGCCAAGAACTACGAGCCCAACAGCTTCGGCGGACCGCAGGAGACCGGCCGGCCGCTGTGGCAGCCCGTGGAGGTCACCGGCTACACCGGCAGCACCGCAACCCCCTCGCACGCCGAGGACAACGACTTCGTCCAGGCGGGCAACCTCTACCGGCTGATGTCGGAGGAGGAGAAGGGCCGTCTGATCGACAACCTCGCCGGCTTCATCGCCAAGGTCTCGCGCGACGACATCGCCGAGCGCGCGATCAGCAACTTCCGCCAGGCGGACCCCGACTACGGCAAGCGGCTCGAAGCCGCGGTCCAGGCCCTGCGCGGCTGAGTCCCGCGGCGGCCCGGCCGCCGCGGGGCTTGTCCCAACAGCCGCTTGCCGTACCAACCGGAGGGACCGGACGCCAATGGGCTCCGGTCCCTCCGGCTTTTCCGCTCAGCCCGCGAGCACGCCCGGCTGCCGCCGTCCGGCGCGCACGGGGGCCCACCTGCGGATGATGTCGCGGACCGACACGATGCCCACGGGCTCCTGGCCGTCGAGGACGATCAGATGGCGGAAGCCGCCGTGCGCCATGGCGGACGCGGCCTCCTCCAGTGTCCAGTCCGGGGCCGCGAAGACGACGTCCGTCGTCGTGTGGCCCTGTACGGTCTCCCGGTCCGGGTCCTGGCCGGCGCCGACGGAGTTGAGGAGGTCGCGCTCGGTGAGGATGCCGAGCCCGCTGGTGTCCGGATCGAGGACGATGGCCGCTCCTACTCGGCGCGCGGACATCATCCGCGCGGCCTGCCTGAGGGTGTGGGTGGGACCGGTGGTGAGGACCACCGTGCTCATGGCGTCGCGGACGAGCATGGTCGGAGCCACCTCCTTGGTGGACCGTGAGTCCGGGAAAGGATTCACAAGTTCACAAGCGTGGGGCTGTCATCGTCACACGGCCGCGCGGGCACAACAAGGGGGCGTGCGGGGCGGAGTCGCCGTCCCGCGCGCTTCGACGTCAATGTTTGAACCGGAAGCGCGTCCTGACGGTGAACGGCTCCCGGCGGCGCGCCTACTTGCTGAAGTAGCCCAGCAGTTCGTCGTGGAGCAGCCCGTTGGACGCGGCGGCGTTCCCGCTGTGCGGGCCGGGGCGGCCGTCCAGGCCGGTGAAGCGCCCGCCCGCCTCCTCGACGATGACGACGTTCGCCGCCATGTCCCACAGCGACAGCTCCGGCTCCGCGCACATGTCCACCGAGCCCTCGGCGACCATCATGTAAGGCCAGAAGTCGCCGTAGCCGCGGGTCCGCCAGCAGTCGCGCGACAGGTCCAGGAAGCCCGGCAGCATGCCGCGCTCCTCCCAGCCGGACAGCGAGGAGTACGCGAACGACGCGTCCTCGACCCGGCCCACCCGCGAGGCCTGCAGCCGGGTCGCCGACAGCAGGCTGCGGCCGGTGAAGGCCCCGGCGCCCTTCGCCGCCCACCAGCGGCGGCCCAGCGCCGGCGCCGACACCACGCCGACGACCGGCTCGAAACCGCCCTCGACCTGCACCATCAGTGAGATCAGCGTGGCCCAGACCGGCACCCCGCGGACATAGTTCTTGGTCCCGTCGATCGGGTCGATCACCCAGCGCCGCGGACCCGTGCCCTCGGCCCCGAACTCCTCGCCCAGCACGGCGTCCCGCGGCCGGGCACGCTGGAGATGGCCGCGGATCAGCTCCTCGGCGGCCTTGTCCGCCTCGCTCACCGGAGTCATGTCCGGTTTGGTCTCGACCTTGAGGTCGAGGGCCTTGAACCGGTCCATGGTCGCCGCGTCGGCGGCATCCGCCAGGACGTGGGCCAGGCGCAGATCATCGTGGTAGTCGGACATGACTGCACAGTACCCGCGGGTGCCCCGCTGCCCCGTGCGGCCCGCCCGGGTCTTGACACCGTCTGGCGGTGCGTCAATTCTGAGCCCTGACCGTCGTGCGGCCGCACGGCCGGGGAGGCGACGATGCCCGCGGCACGAGAACTGTTGCTGGACGCGGCCTTCGTGGCGCTCGCCGCCCGGCCCTGGAGCGGGGTCCGGATGGTCGACGTCGCGGCCGCCGCCGGGGTGTCCCGGCAGACGCTGTACAACGAATTCGGTGGCAAGGACGGCCTCGGGCGCGCCCTGGTGCGCCGCGAGGCGGACGCGTTCCTCGCCGGCGTGGAGCGCACTCTCGCCGACGCCACCGCCCGTGGCATCGGCGATCCCGGCGACCACTGCGCCGCCGTGGCCCTGTGGACCCTGCGGACGGCCCGGACGAACCCGCTGGTCCGGGCCGTGCTCACCGGCTGCCGCAGCGAGCGGCTCCCGGCCATCGTGCCCGCCGCCGTCCCCGCGCAGCGCGCCCGCCCCGAGACCCCGGTGCTGCGGGGCGCTCCCTCACCGACGGCGATGGCCGACCGGATCACGGACCGGGTGGCCGGTGTGATCACCGCCCCGGCCGCCCCGGAGGGCGCCCGGCGGGCCTGCGCCACCGCGGTCCGCCTCACGCTGTCCTATGTGCTCGCCCCCGGCGACTCCGACGAGGCGGTGGCGATCGACGTCGCGCACCTCGTCCGCGCCCTCCTCGCCGACGGGTAACGGCGGCGGCTCAGTGGGAGGAGCCGGAGAGCTGGAGACCGATCACGCCCACGATCACGAAGGCGATCGAGACGAGCTTGAGGGTGGAGACCAGGTCGTCCAGGAAGACCATGCCGTAGATGGCCGTGCCGGCCGCGCCGATGCCCGTCCAGACGGCGTAGGCCGGGCCCACGTCGAGCCGTCTGAGCGCGAGCGTCAGCAGGCCGAAGCTGCCGAGCGCGAAGCAGGCGAAGGCGATCGTGGGCCACAGCCGGGTGAAGCCGTGGGAGAGCTTGAGGCAGACGGCGAAGCCGGTCTCCAGCAGTCCGGCGACCACGACCAGCAGCCACGCCATCAGATTGCCTCCCGTGTTCGCGACCGCGCCGGCGCTCCGGTGCTCTTGCATGCCCTTGCCACTGGCGGTCACTCGCAAACGTAGGCGATCAGTCGCCTTCGCGCCGCTCCCGGGTCGCGAGCAACCGCCGCAGGGAGTAGAGCCGCTGCGGGTCGGCGTGACCGTCCGTCACCCACTGGTCCAGCGCGCAGTCCGGCTCGTCGTGGCTGCACGCGCGCGGGCAGTCCTCCGTGCCGGGCACCAGGTCGGGGAAGGCGAGGATGACCCGCGAGGGGTCCACGTGGTGCAACCCGAAGGACCGGACGCCCGGGGTGTCGATCACCCAGCCCGTATCGCCCGGGAGCGGCAGGGCCAGCGCCGAGGTCGTCGTGTGGCGGCCGCGGCCGGTGACCGCGTTGACATGGCCGGTGGCCCGCTGCCGCTCCACCAGCGCGTTGACGAGGGTGGTCTTGCCGACGCCCGAGTGCCCGACGAACGCGGTGACCCGGTCCGTCAGCCGCTCCCGGACCCGCTCGGCGGCGGCCCCGGCGGCCAGCTCCTCACGGCTGGTCACCACATAGGGCACGCCGAGCGCCCCGTAGGACTCCAGGAGCTTGTCGGGCGAGGCCAGGTCCGACTTCGTCAGCACGAGCAGCGGCTCCAGCCCCGCGTCGTACGCCGCGACCAGGCAGCGGTCGATGAGCCGGGGCCGGGGCTCGGGGTCCGCGAGGGCGGTGACGATCGCGAGCTGGTCGGCGTTGGCGACGACGACCCGCTCGAAGGGGTCGTCGTCATCGGCCGTACGGCGCAGCACGGAGGAGCGCTCCTCGACCCGGACGATCCGCGCGAGGGTGTCCTTGGCGCCGCTCAGGTCGCCCACCACGGCGACCCGGTCGCCCACCACGGCCCCCTTGCGCCCCAGTTCGCGCGCCTTCATCGCGATGATGGTGCGGTCCTCGACGAGGACGTGCAGCCGGCCGCGGTCGACGGTGAGGACGAAGCCCTCGGAGGCGTCCTCGTGCTTGGGACGGATGTTGGTGCGGGGACGGTTGCCCTTGCGGTTGGGGCGGACGCGGATGTCGTCCTCGTCGGGGTTCTTGCCGTAGCGGCGCATGGTGCTCTTCCGCTCTCTCAGACTCTGCCTGCCGGGGCCGCCCCGGCGACCGGCCCGAGCATGCCGGTCCACAGGGCCGGGAAGTCGGGGAGGGTCTTGGCGGTGGTCGCCACGTTCTCCACCTGGACGCCCTCGACGGCCAGGCCGATGACGGCGGCCGCGGTGGCGAGCCGGTGGTCCTCGTAGGTGTGGAAGACGCCGCCGTGCAGGGCGCGCGGGCGGATGTGCAGCCCGTCCTCGGTCTCGGTGACGTCGCCACCGAGCTCGTTGATCTCCTTGGCGAGGGCCGCGAGCCGGTCGGTCTCGTGCAGCCGCAGATGGGCGATGCCGCGCAGGACGGACTCGGAGTCGGCGAGGGCGGCGACCGCCGCGATCACCGGGGACAGCTCGCCCACCTCGTGCAGATCGGCGTCGATGCCGGTGATCCGGCCCGTACCGGTGAAGGTCAGACCGGCCTCGGTCAGCTCACAGCTGCCGCCCATGGCGGTGAAGATCTCCCGCAGCGCGTCGCCCGGCTGGGTGGTGTGCTCGGGCCAGTCGGGGATGGTGACCTTGCCGCCGGTGACCAGGGCGGCCGCCAGGAACGGCGCCGCGTTGGACAGGTCGGGCTCCACCACGATGTCCCGGCCGAGGAGGGCGCTGGGGGAGACCCGCCAGACGTCCGGCTCGCCGCCGGACTCCGGGGTGTCCACCTGGGCACCGGCCATCCGCAGCATGTCCACGGTCATCCGGATGTGCGGCATCGAGGGCAGCACGCCACCGATGTGGCGCACCTCGACCCCCTGGTTGAAGCGCGGCCCGGACAGCAGCAGGGCGCTCACGAACTGCGAGGACGACGACGCGTCGATCTCCACCGGCCCGCCGTCCAGGGCACCGCCGCCGTGCACGGTCAGCGGCAGCGCGCCGCGTTCGTTGTCGTCGATGCGGGCGCCGAGGGCGCGCAGCGCGTCGATCACGCCGTGCAGCGGGCGCTCGTAGCTGCGCGGGTCGCCGTCGAAGCGGATCGGGCCGTCGGCGAGGGCGGCGACGGGCGGCAGGAAGCGCATGACCGTGCCGGCGTTGCCGACGTCGACGGTGGCCGGGCCGTGCAGCCGGGCGGGGATCACCCGCCAGGCCTCGCCCTCGGAGTCCGCGGAGGCGGAGGACACCGTCTCCTCGATGCCGACGCCCATGGCGCGCAGCGCCTCGGCCATCAGCAGGGTGTCCCGGGAGCGCAGCGGCCGGCGCACCCAGCCGGGCTCGGAGGCGAGGGCGGCCAGGACGAGGGCGCGGTTGGTGACCGACTTCGAGCCGGGCACGGTGACGGTCGCGTCGACTGCTCCGGTCGCGGTCGGGGCGGGCCAGAGGTCGGTGTGCGCGGGGCTCTCGGTCATGCCTTTACCTTAGTGGCTCGTCCGGGTCACAGTCCGAGCAGCCAACGCCCGCCGCCGGTCAGCGAGCACAGCGACACCACGTGGAAGAAGCCCAGCCAGACCACCGGCGGCACGTTCGTGAGCCGCGCCAACTGGTCCGCGTCGGAATCCGGCGCTCCGCCGTGCCGCCGCTTCCGCTGGAGCTCGAAGGCCGGCCGGACACCGCCCAGCAGCAGGAACCACACCACCCCGTACGCGAACGCCGCCTGCACCGCCGGGCCGGTCTGCCAGGAGACGAGGACGAACGCCGCCCCGGCGAGGACGACCGTCAGGACGCCGTAGGCGTTGCGGATCATCACCAGCATCGCGGCGAGCAGCGCGGTCGCGCCCCACAGCAGCGCGGTGATGTGCCCGGCGGCCAGCAGCCAGGCACCGAGGAGACCGAGGAGCGAGGGGGCGGTGTAGCCGGCGGCGGCGGTCAGGATCATGCCGACGCCGGTCGGCTTGCCGCGCGAGACGGTCAGGCCCGAGGTGTCCGAGTGCAGCCGGATGCCGTCCAGCCGACGGCCGCTGAGGAGGGCCACGAGCCCGTGGCCGCCCTCGTGGGCGATGGTGATCGCGTTACGGGTCACCCGCCACAGGCCGTAGGGGGCGACCGCCGCCAGCGCCACGACAGCGGTGAGCACCACCAGCCACGTCGACGGGTCGGGCTGGGTGCCGACGACGCGGTCCCACAGGTCGGTGGCGTGCGTGCTGTCCATGTGTGAGCGGCTCCTTGGGTCTTCGTGGCAGTGTGGCACTCATGTGCGGGCGATATGCGGCGAGCCGGCGACCGGAGGATCTGGTCGGGCTCTTCGGGGTGGAGAAGTGGGAACCGACGGAGACGCTGGCTCCGGACTGGAACGTGGCGCCGACCAAGAGCGTCCACGCGGTGCTCGAGCGTCCCGTGAAAGACGCCGCTGACCGGCGTCCGGTTCGTCAGCTGCGGGCGATGCGCTGGGGCCTGGTGCCGTCGTGGGCGAAATCGCCCGAGGGCGCCGCGAAGATGATCAACGCACGGGCGGAGACGGTCCACGAGAAGCCGTCCTTCCGCCGGGCCTTCGAGTCGCGGCGCTGTCTGCTCCCGGCCGACGGCTATTACGAGTGGGTCACCGGGGCCGGTGAGCGCGAGCTGGAGGAGAAGGGCCGCAGAAAGCGGTCCCGCAAGCAGCCCTACTTCGTGACCCCGGCGGACGGCTCGGTCATGGCGCTGGCGGGGTTGTACGAGTTCTGGCGCGACCCGACGCTGCCCGGCGACCACCCGCAGGCGTGGTGGGTGACCTGCTCGGTGATAACGACCGAGGCCGATCCGGAACCGTTCGCCACCGGTGGTGTCCAGGAGGAGGCCGGGCCGCGCTCGCTGGCGGAGATCCACCCGAGGATGCCGCTGGTGCTGCCGCCGGACCGGTGGGACGCGTGGCTGGACCCGGCCCGCACCGACCCCGCCGAGCTGCGCTCGCTACTGGCGCCGCCGCCCGCCGGTCTCGTACGGGCCTACCCGGTGGCGACGGCGGTCAGCGACGTCCGCAACAACGGGCCGGAGCTGCTCACCGAGCTGGAGGCGCCGGAGGAGACGACGCTGTTCTGAGGGGGCGGCCGGGGTGAGCGGGGGATCGTGCCGTGGGGCGGCAGGATGGCCGGTGACCGATTCGGCGATCGATGCGGTGATCGAATCGGCGACGGATTCGGTGACGGATTCGGTGACGGAAGAGACCACGGAGGGCCCAGTGGCCGAAGCGACTGTCGAGACGGTGCCGACCCCGGCCGGGGACGCCCGTATCCATTGGTACTCCGCGCCCGACGCGCGGTTCACGCTCGCCCTCGGGCACGGCGCGGGCGGGGGCGTCGAGGCCCGTGATCTGCGGGCGCTCGCCGCCGCGCTGCCCGGCCGGGGGGTGGGCGTCGCGCTCGTCGAGCAGCCGTGGCGCGTTGCGGGCAAGAAGGTGGCCCCCGCCCCGAAGGCGCTCGACGCCGCCTGGGTCGCGCTGTGGCCCGCGCTCGCCGCGCCGGGTGCGCCGGTCGTCGCGGGCGGCCGGAGCGCCGGGGCCCGTGTCGCCTGCCGGACGGGCGCGGAGCTGGGCGCCGTCGCCGTCCTCGCGCTGAGCTTCCCCCTGCACCCGCCGGGCAAGCCGGAGAAGTCGCGCGCCGAGGAGCTGACGGGCGCCGGGCTGCCGACGCTCGTCGTCCAGGGCGCCCGCGACCCCTTCGGGCGGCCGGAGGAATTCCCGCCGGGCATCGAGCCGGTCGCCGTGCCTTTCGGCGACCACGGCTTCGCCGTGCCGAAGAAGGCGGACGTCACACAGGAGGACGCGCTCGCGGTGATCACCGACGCCGTCGGCGGCTGGCTGGACGGGCTGCCGCGCTGACGCAGGGGTTGGTCGAGGGCCGGCCGGTCCATGACTGGTCGTCGGCTACGCATCCATGGCCGATCGGCAAAGATCGTTCAAAGATCGACAACGGGCGGGACCCGTGGGGAATGCGACATCCGTGGTCGCTGTTGTGCCATTCGTAGTCACGTACCGGTAGAGCAGAGGATTGGGAGTTCCCCGCATGGGTTCGATCGCTTGCCCGTCCCGCCCGCAGTCGGCCGACCTCGAATGGTCGGTGCTGCGCGTGGCCCGTCCGGCCCTGGCTGGAGCGGCGGGCGCACCGGATCGTCGTCTATTCTCCGATTCGAGCGGGTCCGTATCCGGTTCCGCCACTGTGCTGGAGGAGGTGGGTCCGGTCACTGGGACCGACGCGGGGACGGATGACAGCCAGGAGCGGCAGCCCACCGAGAGCGCTGCCGAGCGCAATGCCCGATTCGAACGGGATGCCCTCACCTTCCTCGACCAGATGTACTCGGCCGCCCTGCGCATGACGCGCAATCCCGCTGACGCGGAGGACTTGGTCCAGGAGACGTACGCGAAGGCCTATGCGTCCTTCCACCAGTTCCGCGACGGTACGAACCTCAAGGCGTGGCTGTACCGCATTCTGACCAACACGTTCATCAATTCGTACCGCAAGAAGCAGCGTGAGCCGCTGCGCAGCGCCTCCGAGGAGATCGAGGACTGGCAGCTGGCGCGCGCCGAGTCGCATATGTCGACAGGACTGCGCTCCGCCGAGTCCCAGGCGCTCGACCACCTCCCCGACTCCGATGTCAAGGAGGCCCTCCAGGCCATCCCCGAGGAATTCCGCATAGCGGTCTACCTGGCGGACGTGGAGGGCTTTGCGTACAAGGAGATCGCGGACATCATGGGTACGCCCATCGGTACGGTCATGTCCCGACTGCACCGGGGCCGTCGTCAGCTGCGCGGAATGCTCGAGGACTACGCCCGCGAGCGGGGACTGGTTCCGGCCGGGGCCACCCCCGGAGCGAAGGGCTCCGACGAGTCGCACAATCGGAAAGGCTCGGACTCATGAGCTGCGGAGACCCGCACGAGACGGACTGCTCTGAAGTCCTCGACCATCTTTACGAGTTCCTCGACCACGAGATGCCCGACGGTGACTGCGCCAAGTTCGAGGTGCACATCGACGAGTGCTCCCCGTGCCTGGAGAAGTACGGCCTGGAGCAGGCCGTGAAGAAGCTCGTCAAGCGCTGCTGCGGCCACGACGACGTCCCGGCCGACCTCCGGTCGAAGGTCATGGGCCGGATCGAGATGATCCGCGCCGGCGAGACCCTGCCCGAGCAGGACGTCGTGGCCGAGGCCAGGGCGGCGGAGGCGGCGGCGGACGCGGTCTCCCGGGACTGATCCATCCGGTCTCCCGGGACCGGTCCCGGCGGACTGCGCCGGCGCCGGCCGGCACCGATCCGCCCCGGGCGGCGGCGCCTCGCCTCCCGTCCAGCTCCATTCCGCTTCGCGCCCGGATCGAGCCGAAGCAAACCACCGCGCCCGGGATCATCACCCGAAGGTGTGCATCCGGCAGGTACGGGCGGGGCAATCCCTCGATGCGCCGTTCCCCGGCCGTATATGAGCCTATTCTCCCCATCCACGGGCAAGCCTGAGTGGACGGGGAGGACGCGCCATGTGGGAACTTCCGGCGACGGCGCGCGCCCTGGTCATGGGCGCCGTACTCGCCGCGGCACTGTGCGCCGCCCCCGCGCTGCGGGCCGGTGCCGGCGTTCCCTGGACGGCGGTCGCCCTGCTCGCAACGGTCGCCGTGGCCGCCGAGCGGCTGCCCCGTCGACCCCTCGTCCTCCCCGTGCTGCTCACCGCCGCGTTTCTGCTGCCTCCGGCCGCCGCCGCGCTCGTCGCCGTGCCGGGCGCGCTCATCGGCAGGGTCGAGCGGCCCCCGGTGGCCACGCGCCGCCTGTGGCACGCGGCACAGCAGTCGCTGGCCGTGTGGGCCGCCTCGTATGTCTTCGCCGTGTTCGCGTCGCTCCCCGGCCCCCGCACGGGCCTCTCCGCGCTGCCTCCCGCCCTCGCCGCCGCCCTGGTCTGCGCTCTTGTCCTCGCCGCCCTGGACGGGGCGATCCAGGTCGCCGCCGAGCGCCGCACGCTTCACGAGATCTGGATCGGTCTGCCGACCGGCTTGCTCGGGCCCGCGCTCGTCCACGGGCCGGCCGCGCTGCTGGCCGCGATCCTGTGGCGCGGCGCCTACGGGCCGGCGGCGGCACTGCTCGTGCTGCTGCCCATGGCCCTGTCCGGCTGGCTCCTGGACAGCGGCCGGCGCGAGCGCGCCGCCCAGCAGGCCGCGGTACGGGCGCTGGTGCAGGCCGTCGACCTCAAGGACCGCTACACCCGGGCCCACTGCGAGCGCGTCGGGCGGGCCTCGGTGCTGATCGCCCGCGAGCTGGGCATGACCGGTGAGCGGCTGGAGGCGATGCGCCTCGCGGGCGTGCTGCACGACATCGGCAAGATCGGCGTCCCCACCCGGCTGCTGCGCAAGGACGGGCCGCTCACCCCCGAGGAGCGCCGCGTCATCGAACTCCACCCGGAATACGGCCACGAGATCGTGCGCGGCATCGCCTTCCTGGACGAGGCGCGGGCGGCGATCCTGCACCACCACGAGCGGTTGGACGGCACGGGCTACCCGCACGGACTGACGGGGTATCAGATCCCGGAGTTCGCCCGCGTCGTCGCCGTCGCGGACGCCTTCGACGCCATGACCTCCAGTCGCAGCTACAGCCGGGCCCGCCCGGTCCCCGTCGCCCTCGCCGAACTCCACCGGTGCGCGGGCTCCCACTTCGACCCCCGCGTGGTCGCCGCCCTGACCCGCGCCCTGGACCGCCGGGGCTGGGGCCTCATGGTCCCTGCGGACGCCTCCGACCTGGCCCTTTCCGCCAGCCGAAACGTCCCTTCGGCCTGGAGTGCGGATGCGGCCGTGGGCCGCGGGGGCGAGCGATGACCCGTCGCGGGGCCCGTGGCCCGAGCGCCGACGTCCACCCGGCCGACGCCGAGGGGACGGCGGCCCCGCCCGGCCACCCGGTGGCCCCGGGCCCCGGCTTCGACGCCGAGGAGTGGCCCGGCGGCGAGCCGTGGCCGTCACCGTGGCCGGCCCCGTACCGGTGGGGTTCCGACGGGGGCGCCCCGGGCGCGGGGGCGGAGTCAGGGGCACCCACGGGCGCCCCTGGCGGGTGGCCGGAAGCGACGGGCGGCTCGGTGCGCCCGGGAGCACGCGACGCACGGCCGGGGCAGCCGCGGCGCGGCGCACGGCCGGAAGCGGGCGGCCTGTCGGCCGGGGTCGAGGCCGGGCCGGCGGGTGCGCGGAGGGTTGGAGTCCGGCCGGGTCGGGGAAACCCGCCGGACGTTCGGGCGCCCGGGGCCGACGGGCGTGATCCGGCCAGGTCGGCCGATGGGCTCTGGGCCCGGCAGCGGGTGTGGCCCGCCGCCGGCGCCGAGGGCGACACCCCTGCCGGTCGGCGGTTCGTGCGCGGAGTGCACGCCGTCGCGGGGGCCGTCGCCGTGCTGGCGGTGGGGTGGACCGCGTGGCACGGGGTGGCGCAGCCGCAGGTGGCGCTCGCCTGGGGAGCGCTGATCGCGCTCGGTGAGGCGACGTGGCGGCCGCACCCGGGCGGGCAGGCGGAGACGCCCCCGCCGCCCGCGCCCGTCGGGGCCGCCGGGGCGCTCGCGTACGCGCTGCTCGGCGAGATCGGGGGCCGGGAGGCCACGCACGGCGTGCCGCAGGTGGTCGCCGTCGTGTTCGCCGCCACCCTCGTCGGGGCGGTCGGGCGGCCGCCCGCGCTCGACGAACTGGCCCGCCGCGTGCTGACCACCGCCTTCGTCGCCGGCTGTTTTCAGCCACCGCACCACGCCGGCGCCCTGGACCGGTGGCCCGGCCACGGCCCGTACTACGTGATCTACCTCCTGTCCCTCCTCGTGCTCAGCACCCTGGGGGACGCGCTGCTCGCCGCCGCGCTCGCCCGGGCCCGCACCGGCGGCCGGTACGGTCGGGCGCTCCGCACCGAGCTGCGGGCCGTGGAAGGCCCGGGCACCGCGATCCACGCGACCGGTGCGGTGATCGCACCGGCCGTCGGTGCCGCCGGGCTGTGGGCGCTGCCGGTCCTCGGCCTGCCGCTGCTGTTCGTCCAGCTCGGCGCCCGTCGCCCGGAGGCCGCACGGGCCGTCCGGCACCAGACCGTCGCCGCCCTCGCCCGCGCCGCGGAGATCGCGGGCCACGCCCCCACCGGGCGGTCCCATCGCGTCGCGGCGCTCGGCCGCGCCGTCGGGCGGGAACTCGGCCTGAGCGCGGCCGAGCTCGACGCGGTGGAGCACGCGGCCCTGCTCCGTGACGTCGGCCGGCTCGCCCTCCCCGACGCGGCTCCGCCCGCCGAGCGGCGGCGCGCCGCACTGCTCGCCGCGGCCGTGGCCCGGCGGGCCGGGGTGCCCGCCGCGGTCGCCGAGGCGGTGGAGCGGCAGGGGGAGCCGTACCGGGCCCAACCGTTCGCTGCCAGGATCGTCGCCACCGTCCGTGCCTACGACACCTACACCACCTGCGCCGGCCACCCCGACTACGACGATCCGACCGGTGACCAGGCGTGCGGGCCCCTGCGCGCGCTGGAGCGGCTCCGGCTGGCCACCGCGCACGACCACGAGCCCCGGGTGGTGGAGGCGCTCGCCCGGGTGCTCTCCCGGTGCGCCCCTGCACCCGCCGACCTCCGATAGTCCGGGAAACCTTGACTAGCCCGCTGAACCCACGGGTAATGAGCGGGCGTCCAAAGGGGCATGGTTGGATGCGAGAGACGAAGAAAATGCGGGAACCGGGGGTGTCGTGCGCGCCGCGTCGGCAAGGAGGTGTGGTGGGCGCCGCTCCCCGCAGCACATGAGGTGTGGCAGGTTTGTCGTCAGGGAGGACGGCGGCCGCCACCAGGGCGATCCGGCGTGGTTGCACGCAGAAACCGGCAGGCGGGAATCGTGAGGATCTTCGGCAAGGTACGGCACCGGCCTTCCGCCTCGTGGCGGCAGGCCACCGACCGCGCGTTCACACTCATCGGCGACGGCCGGTACGAGGACGCGGGCGCGCTGCTGACGCGGGCCGCCGACATGGAGCCGTGGCTGTCCGAGTCCTGGTTCAATCTCGCGCTGCTCCATAAGTTCCGGCACGACTGGGAGCAGGCCCGCGCCGCCGGGCTGCGGGCCGTGGCGCTGCTCGACCGCGAGACGGGCGCTCCCGACTGGTGGAACGTGGGCATCGCCGCGACGGCGCTCCAGGACTGGCCGCTGGCCCGGCGCGCCTGGCAGGCGTACGGGCTGCGGGTGCCCGGCGAGGGCAGCCCGGCCGGTGAGCCGGTCGGCATGGAGCTGGGCAGCGCGGCCGTGCGGCTCTCGCCCGAGGGCGAGGCCGAGGTCGTCTGGGGCCGTCGGCTGGACCCGGCCCGGATGGAGGTCCTGTCGATCCCGCTGCCGTCGTCCGGCCGCCGCTGGGGCGAGGTCGTGCTGCACGACGGCGTCCCGCACGGTGAGCGCGTCACCGCGGCGGGCCCCTCGTACCCGGTCTTCGACGAGATCGAGCTGTGGGCCCCCTCGCCCGTCCCGACCTGGGTGGTGCTCCTGGAGGCCGCGACCGAGGCCGACCGGGACGCTCTGGAGCGGCTGGCGGCCGACGCGGGCTTCGCCGCGGAGGACTGGTCCTCCTCGGTGCGGCTGCTGTGCCGTACGTGTTCGGAGAGCCGGATGCCCAGCGACGAGGGCGACGGGGAGCACCTGGACCCGCACGACCACAGCGAGCCGGGCCACCCGGGCCCGCTGGGCCACCGCACGGCGGGCTCCGGCTCACTGTGGGTGCCCGAGCGCGAGGCCGGGATCGCCGCACCCGCCGGCCTGGTGCGGGGCCTGCTGGACGGCTGGGTCGCCGACAGCCCCGACTCCCGTGAATGGCGGGATCTCGAAGAGGTCTGCTGACCCGGAGGCCCGCAGGGGGCCTCTGGGGCCGCCGCGTCCCCCGTACTCTGTATAGATCCTGTGGGATATGAGTTTTCCGGGTTCTGAGAGAGGCATACGGCGGACATGGCGCAGCATGAGAGCGAGCAGCCGGTGAACGGCGAGTTCATCGTGGACACCGAGGACTGCGAGGCGCGCGAGCTCGCGTACCGTGAGCGCGGCACCTCCCGTCCGATCACCGTCGTCGGCAACCCCGTTCTGCACCGGGAGTGCAAGGACGTCACGGAGTTCGACGACAAGCTCGCCCAGCTGATCGACGACATGTTCGCCAGCCAGCGGACCGCCGAGGGCGTGGGCCTCGCCGCGAACCAGATCGGCGTGGACCTCAAGGTCTTCGTCTACGACTGCCCCGACGACGAGGGCGTCCGGCACACCGGTGTCATCTGCAACCCGGTTCTCGACGAGCTGCCGGCCGACCGCCGCGTCCTCGACGACTCCAACGAGGGTTGCCTGTCGGTCCCCACCGCCTACGCCTCGCTGGCCCGCCCCGACTACGCGGTCGTGCGCGGCCAGGACGCGAAGGGCAACCCGATCGCGATCGAGGGCACCGGCTACTTCGCCCGCTGCCTCCAGCACGAGACCGACCACCTCTACGGCCGGCTCTACATCGACCGCCTCTCCAAGCGCGAGCGCAAGGACGCCCTCCAGCAGATGGCCGAGGGCACCCCGCGCTACGAGATCGTCCCGAACGACTGATCCGTACCGGTATGCGTGGTTTTACGCACGACGAAGGGCCCCGCTCGTATCGAGCGGGGCCCTTCGGCTACGGCTGACGCGTCGCGTCGATCAGAACTCGTCGTCGAAGGCGACCGAACCCTCGACCGCCACCTGGTACGCGGACGCGCGGCGCTCGAAGAAGTTGGTCAGCTCCTGGACGTTCTGCAGCTCCATGAAGGAGAAAGGGTTCTCCGAGCCGTAGACCGGAGCGAAGCCCAGACGCTGGAGGCGCTGGTCGGCGACGCACTGGAGGTACTCGCGCATGGACTCGGTGTTCATGCCCGGCAGGCCTTCGCCGCACAGGTCGCGGCCGAACTGCAGCTCCGCCTCGACGGCTTCCCGCAGCATGTCGGTGACCTGCTGCTGGAGCTCGTCGTCGAAGAGGTCGGGCTCCTCCTGGCGGACGGTGTCCACGACCTCGAACGCGAAGTTCATGTGCATGGTCTCGTCGCGGAAGACCCAGTTGGTGCCGGTCGCCAGGCCGTGCAGCAGACCCCGCGAGCGGAACCAGTACACGTAGGCGAAGGCGCCGTAGAAGAACAGGCCCTCGATGCAGGCCGCGAAGCAGATCAGGTTCAGCAGGAAGCGACGGCGGTCGGCCTTCGTCTCCAGCCGGTCCAGCTTCTCGACCTCATTGATCCACTTGAAGCAGAACTGGGCCTTTTCACGGATCGAGGGGATGTTCTCGACCGCGTCGAAGGCGGCGGCACGGTCCTCCGGGTCGGGGAGGTAGGTGTCCAGCAGCGTCAGATAGAACTGGACGTGCACGGCCTCCTCGAAGAGCTGCCGCGACAGGTACAGCCGCGCCTCGGGGGAGTTGATGTGCTTGTACAGCGTGAGGACGAGGTTGTTCGCCACGATCGAGTCGCCGGTCGCGAAGAACGCGACGAGGCGGCCGATCATGTGCTGCTCGCCCGGGGACAGCTTGGCGAGGTCGGCGACGTCCGAGTGGAGGTCGACCTCCTCGACGGTCCAGGTGTTCTTGATTGCGTCGCGGTAGCGGTCGTAGAAGTCCGGGTACCGCATCGGGCGCAGCGTCAGCTCGAAGCCCGGGTCGAGCAGGTTCTTCTGTACGGGGGCGGTCACTGGCATGCCTCGCAGGACTCGGGGTTCTCAAGGGAGCAGGCGACGGCGTCCGCGTCGGGGACGGGGGCCTGCTGGACGGGGATGGTGGCGGCGGCGCCGGCCGAGCGGGCGATCCGGGTCGCCGGACGCGAGCGCAGGTAGTACGTCGTCTTGATGCCCTGCTTCCAGGCGTACGCGTACATCGAGCTGAGCTTGCCGATGGTGGGCGAGGCCATGAAGAGGTTCAGCGACTGGCTCTGGTCCAGGTACGGCGTACGGGCCGCGGCCATGTCGATCAGGGCGCGCTGCGGGATCTCCCAGGCGGTGCGGTAGAGGTCGCGCACCTCCTTGGGGATCCAGTTCATGTCCTGGATCGAGCCGTTGGCGTCCGTCATCGCGTCACGCGTGGTGCGGTCCCACACGCCGAGCTGCTTCAGGTCCTCCACCAGGTAGGTGTTGACCTGGAGGAACTCACCGGAGAGCGTCTCGCGCTTGAAGAGGTTGGAGACCTGCGGCTCGATGCACTCGTACACACCCGCGATGGAGGCGATGGTGGCCGTCGGCGCGATGGCGAGCAGCAGCGAGTTGCGCATGCCCGTCTTCGCGATCCGGGCGCGCAGCGCGTCCCAGCGGTCGGCCCAGCGCTGCTCGGCGTTCGGGTAGTGGTCGGGGTGCAGCACGCCGCGCGCGGTGCGGGTCGCGGCCCACGCCGGGTGCGGGCCGTGCCGCTCGGCGAGCTCGGCGGACGCCTCGTACGCCGCGAGCATGATGCGCTCGGAGATCCGGGTGGACAGCTCCTTCGCCTCGGCGGAGTCGAAGGGCAGCCGCAGCCGGAAGAAGACGTCCTGGAGACCCATCAGGCCGAGGCCCACCGGGCGCCAGCGGCTGTTGGAGTTCCCGGCCTGCTCGGTCGGGTAGAAGTTGATGTCCACGACGCGGTCGAGGAACGTCACGGCCGTGCGGACCGTGCGGTCGAGCTTCTCCCAGTCCATCTCGCCGTCGGTGCCCAGGTGCTGCGCCAGGTTGACGGAACCGAGGTTGCAGACGGCCGTCTCGCCGTCGTCGGTGACCTCGAGGATCTCGGTGCAGAGGTTCGAGGAGTGGACGACCTTGCCGGGCTCGGCGGTCTGGTTCGCGGTGCGGTTGGACGCGTCCTTGAAGGTCATCCAGCCGTTGCCGGTCTGCGCGAGGGTGCGCATCATCCGGGAGTACAGCACGCGCGCCGGGATCGTCTTGATCGCCTTGCCGTCGGCCTCGGCCTTGCGGTACGCCGCGTCGAACTCGTCGCCCCACAGGTCGACCAGCTCGGGGGTGTCGGCGGGGGAGAACAGCGACCAGTCGGAGTCCGCCTCGACGCGGCGCATGAACTCGTCCGGGATCCAGTGCGCGGTGTTGAGGTTGTGCGTGCGGCGGGCCTCCTCACCGGTGTTGTCGCGGAGCTCCAGGAACTCCTCGATGTCCGCGTGCCAGGTCTCCAGGTAGACACAGGCCGCGCCCTTGCGCCGGCCGCCCTGGTTGACGGCGGCGACGGAGGCGTCCAGCGTGCGCAGGAACGGCACGATGCCGTTGGAGTGGCCGTTGGTGCCGCGGATCAGCGAGCCGCGCGAGCGGATGCGCGAGTACGACAGGCCGATGCCGCCGGCGTGCTTCGACAGCCGCGCCACCTGGTGGTAGCGGTCGTAGATCGAGTCCAGCTCGTCCAGCGGCGAGTCCAGCAGGTAGCACGAGGACATCTGCGGGTGGCGGGTGCCGGAGTTGAAGAGCGTGGGGGAGGACGGCAGGTAGGAGAGCGTGCTGGTCAGCCGGTACAGCTCGGCCACGTCGTCCAGGGCCCGCGTCGAGTGGTCCTCGGCGAGGCCGCAGGCCACGCGCAGCAGGAAGTGCTGCGGGGTCTCGACGACCTGGCGGGTGATGGGGTGGCGCAGCAGGTAGCGGCTGTGCAGGGTGCGCAGGCCGAAGTAGCCGAAGCGGTCGTCGGCGCCGTCGGCGAGGGCGGCGTCCACGAGGGCGTCCAGGCGCTCGGCGTGGGTCACGACGAACGCGGCCGTCTCGTCGGCGATCAGACCCTCGCGGTGGCCGACCGCGACGGAGGCGGAGAAGGAGAGGGCGCCCTGTCCGGCCGCCTCGTCGGCGATCGCACGCGTGAGGAGTCGCGCGGCGAGCCGGGAGTACTCCGGCTCCTCGGCGATGAGCCCCGCGGCGGCCTCGGTGGCCAGGGACCGCAACTCGGCCTCGTCCGAGCCCGGGTGGCGGCCGCGCAGCGCGGCGGCGGCGACCTTGCCGGGGTCGGTGGCGGGCAGATCGGCGGTGAGGTCGGTCAGGGTGCGCAGCAGCGCGGTCCCGGGGCCGCCGGTCGCTTCCGCTGTCGCTGAGACCGGATCGGCGGGCGCGATGGTCACGTGGGGCTCTCCCTCGCTCGGCAGTGGTGTGGGCCGGGCGGGCGGGCGCGACGGGCGCGTACGGGAACACCCCTGCACCAGGGCATGCCACGCAGCGTCCATCGGCCCAACCCGCGAGACCCGGACGATTTCGACGCCCTGTTCCGAGCGGAGGCTCGAAAGGCGGGCGCGCTGTCGGCAGGTCCTCGGACTCTTGGGTACGTAAAACCGCACACATACACCGTTGCGGGACAGTTCCGGATTTCCACCGGATTCCCCTGCGGCGACAGCGAGGACGAGCATACATCTAGTGCTGCCACTCGTACGCGCCCCCACATGTTGTGTCGCGCGGTAATGAGCTGGGTGCGGAATGTGCTAGAGCGCCCGGGTGTTGGACCTCGAATCGCTTATCGCCTGAGCCCCCGTCACGGCCCTCCGAGGCCTCCCGCGAAGGCCCCCGAAGGGCCTCTGCGAGCGTCCCGGCGGCGCCCGCAAGGCGAAGGCCGCCGCCCCCCTGTTCGTCGGGGAGCGGCGGCCTCAGAGGCGCGGTCGGGGGTGTGGGGGTCAGTGGCCGCCGGGGGCACCCGCGGTGGCCGCCGGAAGCTTCTCCACCACGCCCGGGTCGCCCGCGTCGGCGGTGTAGTCCGACGCCTTCGTCTCGTCCACGCCGTCCGGCGCGCCGAGCTTTCTGAGGACGAAGGTGAGGACGATCACCACGATGACGTTGAGGACGAAGGCCGTGAGGCCGATGTAACCCTTCTCACCGATGAGGGGGACGAGATTCGTGTTGCCGAAGTGGTCCTGCGTGGCGCTCGGCGTGTCGTACGCCCGCCAGGTGCCGTAGATCATTCCGGCCGCCCAGCCGCCGAGCAGCGCCCAGCGGTGGCACCAGCGCGTGAAGAGCCCGCCCACCAGGGCCGGGACGGTCTGCAGGATCCAGATGCCGCCGAGCAGCTGGAAGTTGATCGCCACCGTCTTGTCCATGGTGAGCACGAAGACCAGCGCGCCGACCTTCACCAGCAGCGAGGCGAGCTTGGAGACCTTCGCCTCGTGCTCCGGCGTGGCGTCCGGCCTGATGAAGTCCTTGTAGATGTTGCGGGTGAACAGATTCGCGGCGGCAATCGACATGATGGCCGCCGGGACGAGCGCGCCGATCCCGATCGCGGCGAAGGCGACGCCCGTGAACCAGTCGGGGAACATGTTCTCGAAGAGTTGCGGGATGGCCAGCTGGCCGTTCTTGACCTTGACCCCGGCGGCGAGCGCCATGAAGCCGAGGATCGCCAGCAGCCCGAGCATCAGCGAGTACAGCGGCAGGATCGTGGTGTTGCGGCGGATGACGTTGCGGCTGCGGCTGGAGAGCACCGCCGTCACCGAGTGGGGATAGAGGAAGAGCGCCATCGCCGACCCGAGGGCGAGCGTCGCGTACGCCCACTGCGCCTGCGGCCCGGTCACCAGGGAGCCGCGCGGCTTGCCGGTCGCCGGGTTCTCGACCGCGAACGCCTCGCCCGCCTTCGCAAAGATGTCGTCGAAGCCGCCGAGCTTGATCGGGATGTAGATGATCGCCACGATGATCACGATGTAGATCAGCGCGTCCTTGACGAAGGCGATCAGCGCCGGCGCCCGCAGCCCGGAGGAATAGGTGTAGGCGGCGAGCACACCGAAGGCGATCAGCAGCGGCAGGTCCTTCATGAACCAGTTCGATCCGCCGCCGACGCCCATCACGTCCAGCACGGCCTGGATGCCGACGAGCTGGAGCGCGATGTACGGCATCGTCGCGAGGATGCCGGTGAGCGCGAGGGCCAGCGACAGCCCCTTGGACCCGAACCGGCCGCGGACGAAGTCCGACGAGGTGACATAGCCGTGCTTGTGCGCGACCGACCACAGCCGGGGCAGGAAGGTGAACACCAGCGGATAACAGAGGATCGTGTACGGCACCGCGAAGAACCCCGCCGCGCCGCCCGCGTAGATCGCCGCCGGGACGGCCACGAAGGTGTACGCGGTATAGAGGTCGCCGCCCAGCAGGAACCAGGTCACCCAGGTGCCGAACGAGCGCCCGCCCAGCCCCCACTCGTCGAGATTGTTCGCGTTCTCCGCGCGCCGCCACTTCGAGGCCAGGAACCCCATGACCGTGACGGCCAGGAAGAAGAAGATGAAGACGGCGAGCGCCACGCCGTTCACGCCGTCCTTCACCGCCGCTCACCACCCTTCCGGGCGCGCTCCTGGCGCCTGACGATCACGTACGCGATGACGGTGAGCGCGGTCGAGAGGACCACCCACAGCATCTGGTACCAGTAGAAGAACGGCATACCGATGAACGTGGGGGTGAGCCGGGAGTAGGAGTCGACCCACAGCATCGCGCCGAAGGGGATCGCCAGGCACACCCCCGCGACGACCATGGGCACGGTGACGGCGGACGCCGTACGCCCACCCTTGGGCCTGCCCTCCGACGACGCCGTGGACGGTGACGTCGTCGACTGCTGGGGCAGCTGCGCTGCCGACCCGGCCGACGGCTCGGCGGGTGGTTCGGTCGGTGGTTCCGTCATGGTGGTGACTCCCCCCTGTGTGATCACTGCGTGATGCGCAGGAAATCTAGGGGAGGGTGCTACTGGGCGTCACCCCCTGTCCGCATATCGGTATGGCAACGTCAGGTGGCGGAGAAGTGCGGGGCGCGGCGTGCTCGCCCGCCCGGAAGCCTTGGACATCGAATTCGCTGTCGAGGCGCGGCCTGCCGGTAGCTGAGGCGGCAGGGCGGCGGCCCCGGCGGCTGGACCGTGTCAGCTCTTGGCGGGTGCGGAATCGGCTACTCCGGCGAGGAGTTCCGCCGCCGCCTGGCCCGAGACGCGGGTCGCGCCGTGGGTGGCGAGGTGGACGGCGCCGGGGGTCGTGCTGCCGGGGACGCCCATTTCGATCACGACGGCGTCCGGGCGGCCGGTCAGCAGGTGGGTCAGCGCCTCCGACATCCACGCGTGCCGGGCGGCGTCGCGGACCACGACGACGAGCGGGCGGCCGGTGGCGGGGGTCAGGGCGGTGCGGTCCAGGAGGTCCGCGTCGGCGGCGAGGTCGGGCTGGGCCAGCCGGACGGACGTGGCGCCGGGGCGCAGTGCGCGCAGGGGGCCCGCCACGCCCCACGGGGTCTGCCGGTCTATGGCCAGGGTCGAGGTGGGGACGAGCTCGACCACGTGCGGGTCGGCCGGCAGTGGAAGGGTGCCGTCCGGGCGCCCGGCGACGCGCAGGGCGCGTCGGGCCGCCACCAGGCCGATGTCGGAGCGCACCCCGTCGGCCGATGTGCGGGACCGGGCGCGCCGACCGGACCAGGCGGCGAACTCCGCGACCCGGGCCGCCGCCTGAGCCAGTCGTTCCTCCGGCAGGGTGCCGTCGTGCACGGCCTTGGCCACTGCGGTCGTCAGGAGTTCGGTGGTCGCCTCGTCCGCGCTCTCGCCGCCGACGCACACGGCGTCGGCGCCGCCCGCCACGGCCCGTACGGTCGCGCCGTCGATGCCGTAGCGGCCGGTCACCGCGCTCATCTCAATGCCGTCGGTGACCACCAGGCCGTCGAAACCGAGCGTGCCCCGGAGCAGGTCGACCAGGATCCGGCGGCTGAGGGTCGCCGGGAGCTTCGGGTCGAGGGCGGGGACGAGCAGGTGGCCGGTCATCACGACCCGGACGCCCGCCTCCATCGCGGCGGTGAAGGGCGGCAGGGCGGTCGCGGCGATCTCCTCGGCGGAGGCCGTGACGCGGGGCAGGTCGTGGTGGGAGTCGACGGCGGTGTCGCCGTGGCCGGGGAAGTGCTTGGCGCAGGCGGCGACCCCGGCGGACTGCAGGCCCCGGACCCAGGCGGCGGTGTGCCGGGCGACCAGGTCGGTGGCGGGCCCGAAGGACCGTACGCCGATGACGGGGTTGCGCGGGTTGGAGTTGACGTCGGCGCTCGGCGCGTAGTTGAGGGAGATGCCCGCCGCGTGCAGTTCGCGGCCGATGTCGTGGGCGACGGACTCGGTCAGCGCCGGGTCGTCCACCGCGCCGAGGGCCAGATTGCCGGGGCGCGAGGCGCCCGTCCACGCCTCCATGCGGGTGACGTCCCCCGCCTCCTCGTCGATCGCGATGATCAGGTCGGGGTTCTCCGCGCGCAGCGCCGAGGTCAGCCGGGCGACCTGCTCGGGGCTGCGGATGTTGCGGCCGAACAGCACGACGGCGGCCAGGCCCTCCTCGGCGATCCGGCGGCGGACCCAGTCCGGGGCCTCGGTGCCCTCGAAGCCGGGCTGGAGCACCGCGTGCGTCAGCCGGGTCAGTGGCTCGCCGCGACCGTGGGACTGCATGGGTGGGTACCTCCGATGGTGCCGGTGCCCGCGAGAACGGGACGGGACAATCGGGATGTTGGACTGTACCAATGGGGGTGTCAAGGCCGTACTGCGTGCCTGAGCTGTTTGAATAGGCCGTTCTGGAGCCTCAGTTGGAGATCGCTAGAGGTCATTCCCGGGTCGGGCAAAGGCGGTTGACGGCCCCCGAAGGGCTGTGCGAGTCTCCGATTGGTCTGATCCAACGGGGGTGGGGTGCGTGGACGGCCTCTTCTCCCGGCCGCACCGGGCCCGTACGACCGCCGTCGCCGGCACCTTCGTGCTCGTGGCCTTCGCCGGGCTCGCCCTCAGCACCGCCATGCCCGTCGCCGTGCAGGAACTGGGCGGGCTCTCCCTCTACGCCCTCGCGTTCGGCGGTTTCCTCGCCGCGTCCATCGTCGGCACGGTCGTCGGCGGCGGCCATGCCGACCGGCACGGCCCGGGACCCGCCCTCTTCGCCGGGCTGCTCAGCTTCGCCGCCGGCGCGTTGCTCGCCGGAACCGCCGGTTCGATGCCGCCCTTCCTGCTGGGCCGCTGCGTCCAGGGCCTCGGCGGCGGCGCCGTGACCGTCGCGCTGTACGTGGTGGTCGGCCGGGCCTACCCGGCGCCGCTGCGGCCGAGGATGTTCTCGCTGATCACCGCCTGCTGGATCCTGCCGTCCATGCTCGGCCCGCCCGTCGCGGGCGCCGTCACCGAACGGCTCTCCTGGCGCTGGGTGTTCCACGCGATCGCCGTGCTCTCCGTGGTGGCCATGGTGGTGCTGGTGCGGCCCCTGCGGAAGATCGGGCCACCCGGAACAACGGGCGATGTCATGACCCGGCGGGTCCCCGCCGCCGTGACGGTCGCCGTCGGTGCGGGGCTGATCGGCTACGCCGGTTCGGCCAAGGGATGGCAGGCCCTGCCGCTTGCCGCGCTCGGCCTCACGCTCCTGGCCGTGAGCGTACGGACCCTCCTGCCACCCGGCACCCTGCGTGCCCGGCGCGGGCTCCCGTCCCTGGTGCTGCTGCGCGGAGTGGCGGCGGCCGCGTACTTCACCGTCGAGTCGTTCATCCCGCTGATGCTCGTCAACGAGCGTGACATCTCGCCCACCGCCGCCGGGATGTCCCTCACCGGGGCCGCCCTCAGCTGGGCCGGTGCCGCCTGGCTCCAGGGCCGCCCCCGCCTGCCCGTGACGCGCGAGCGCGTCGTCCTCATCGGCGCTCTCGTCCACTTCTGCGCGGCCGCCCTCACCATCGCCGGGGTGCTGCGCGCCCTGCCCGCCGCGACCGCCGCCGTGGGGCTGGTGGTCGCCGGGTTCGGGATGGGGCTGCTGCTGCCCGGCGTGGGCGTCCTCACCCTGGACCGCTCCGCGCCCGACCGGCAGGGCGCCGACTCGGCAGCCCTGCAACTGGCCGACAACCTGTGCAGCGTCCTGCTCGTCGGCGCCTGCGGGGCCGCGTTCAACGCCGCGCACACCCGGGCCGGACACGACGCGGGCGCCTTCGCCCTCGTCTTCGCGGTCGCCGCGACCGTGGCCGGGGGCGCGTGCCTGCTCGCCGGCCGGGTCACCGCCGTGACCACCTCGGATCCCCGTGCGGAGGAGAAGGCGCATGCGCCGCTATGACCTGGTCGGCCGCCGGGAGATCCGGCTGGCCGACGACGTCCCCGTACCCGTCCCCGGGCCACTGGAAGTGCTCGTCCAGGTGCGCGCCTGCACGGTCTGCAACCGCAGCGACCTCGCCTACTTCCACTACTACGGGCTGCGCGACCACTGCGCACAAGGCTGCTTCGGACACGAGATCGCCGGGGTCGTGGAGCGCGTCGGCCCCGGCGTCACCCGGGTGCGCCCCGGGCAGCGCGTCTTCGTCCGTACGCCCCTGACCACCGGATACGCCGATTACGCCGTTGCCCGCGAGGTGAGCGTCGGCGCGCTGCCGGACGCGATCCCCTTCGAACAGGGGGCCATCCTGCAATTGCTGCCGCTGGCCGTCCACGCCACCCGGGGCATCACCCTCGGCGACCGGGTCGCCGTCATCGGCCAGGGACCGGTGGGCCTCATGGCGCTCCGCATGGCCGCCGCGCGCGGGGCGGCCGCCCTGACCGCCGTCGATCTCGACGACTGGCGGCTGGAGCGATCCCGGCGGCTGGGCGCGGACGTCTGCCGACGGGTGGACGGCACGATGGGGGAACTGGCCGGGGTCGGTGAGGATTTCGACGTCGCCGTCGATGCCGTCGGCACGCCCACGACGCTGAACGCCTGCGTCGCACTGGTCCGGCAGAACGGGCTGGTCGTCATGCTCGGCACGCACCACGTCGACACGAAGGTCACCGTGGACCTGGTGACGTGGGAGCGCAAGGGCCTGCGGGTGCACAGCTCCGCCGAGCCCACGGACACCGCGCGGGCCGGTGCGATGGCCGTCGCCGAGCGGCTGGCCGCCGAGCGCGCCGACGGGCTGCGCCTGGACGAACTCCTCACCCACGTCCTGCCGCTGACCGAACTGCCCCGGGCCGTCGGACTCCTCTCCGCCAGCCGCGCCCTGTACCCGGACGGCGAGCCCGCGCCGTACGCCGGCCCACCGCCGAAGGTCCTCAAGGTGGCGATCCGCCCGTGAGGTGGGCCGTCGCCGGGTACGGGGACGTGGTGACGCGCCGCGTCCTGCCCGCGCTGGCCGAGTCGGGCGAGGAGGTGACGTACGTATGGGGGCGCGACGCCGGGCGGGCGGCCCGTACGGCCGCCGCCCACGGCGCCGCGAAGGGTGGTGACGACACCGACCGGCTCTTCGCGGGCGTCGACGCCGTGTACGTGGCGACGCCCGTCGTCGCGCATGTGCCGCTGGCGACGCGGGCGCTCGGAGCCGGCTGCCACGTCCTGGTCGAGAAGCCCCTCGCCGGTGCGCTGGGCGGTGGCGCGGAGCTGGCGGCGCGGGCGCGCACGGCACGGCGGTGCGCGGGGGTGGCGTACTACCGTCGGCTGGGCCCGGCGGCCCGGTGGTTGGCGTCGGCCCTGCGGGACGGCGCCTCGCACGTGCGGATCGACTTCCGCGCCCCCTTCGACCCGGGACCGGAGCACCCCATGCGCTGGCGCACCGACCCGGCCGTCGCCGGGGGCGGAGTCCTCGCGGACGCGGGCAGCCACCGGCTGGACCTGCTGTTCGGGGTGCTGGGTCGCCCGTCGCACGTCGCGAGCCGGGTGGGCCGCCGGTTCCCGGCCGGGGGCGAGCGGCGGGCCCGGCTGACGCTCGCGTGGGCGTCGGGAGTGACGGCCGAGTGCCTCTTCGACTGGGCGGAGGGGCCGGCGCGGGACCGGTTGGAGGCCCGGGCCGCCGGGCGGTCGTACGTGCTCGACCCGTTGGACACCGGGGCGGTGCCCAACCCGCACGCACCGCTGATCGCCGACTTCGTCGCGGCGGCGGGGGAGGGGCGGGCCCCGGCCTGCCCGGTGGCGGAGGCGGCCCTGGTGGACGAGGTCATCGCGCTCGCGCTGGCATGATCGACAGGCGAGGCCCCAACTCGCGGTCCGGAAACAGGGCTTTCGGTGGAACCTCTGCTCCCGGGGAGTGATCGGGCCCTCCGCCATAGGGGGGAGGCGGATCGCCCGCGGAGCCGATGCCCGGCCGGTGGAGATCGAAGAAGCTGGTTCCCGTGACCACCACGATCAGCGAACTCAAGCCGGCCGGGACCCCCCTCCGCACCGAGCGGCCCGTCCCGAGATGGGCGAACCTCACCGCCCACGCGATCCCTCTCCTCCTGCTTCCCCAGTGCCTGTGGCGGCTGCCGTTCGCCTTCCACTTCGAGATGGGGCTGAACGTCGAAGGGGAGATGCCGTCGTCGCCGTGGGTGTCCATCCCCTACGTCTTCGGGCTCAGCGTGCTCACGGAAGGGCTGGCGCTGCTCTGCTTCGGGCTGGTGCGGGGCTGGGGCGAGGTCGCCCCCTCGTGGCTACCGGTCATCGGCGGCAAGCACCTCGCACCCCGCGTCGTGATCACCATCGCCACCATCGGCGGCCTGTGCGCGACGGCCTTCTGGGCGCCGACGCTGCTCTCCTGGTTCGGCGCGTTCGGCCTGGAGCCCGCCGGGTACGCCAACGACTGGTGGGACCTGCTGGCGAAGGTGTGCATCACCCCGGGGATGCTGTGGGGCCCGCTGGTCCTGGTGCTGACCTACGCCTACTACGTACGCCGCTGCCGCCCCAACGGTTCATGACCCGCGGTTTCCACCGCCCGCTTCCGTACACGGCCCGCTGTTCTCCACGGACGGTGCCCCGTCGAGGTCCACGCAGACCCTCGGCGGGGCACCGTCCTTTTCGTCGTTCCGGAGTGCGCCAAGTCGCGGGCCGACGGGTGCTTTCAGGCCCGCGCCCGGCGTTGTCTTTCCTTTGCTCAACCGTGGACGAACGGGCATACGCAGGAAACTGTCCGTACGTAATCCGCAAGGAGTCCCCGCAAGGGGGTCGCGGTAAAACGGGGACGATTATCGCGTCACGGCACGCCCAAGTCGCTCACACCGGCACGCCCAGACCACGCACGAGGGCCAGAGCCTGAGGCGCGATGCCGGCCGCTGCGCCAGTTACGATGCCGATCACACTATCGATCAGGCCGCCAACGATGGGTACACCCATGAACGCTCCTTGAGGTCGGTAACTCCCATAGTTCCCAAGGCACTTCACTGCCATGGCGGCAACGGCTGGGGCTCACCCGCACGGGGGACACGCTGCTGTGCCCGAAGCCGGCGCCGGCGCCGAGGGGGCGCCCGCACTCACGTTGAGCGATCGGTGGGAAATTCGAGATTGAGGGGCCGGCGATCCTTCCAACGGATGACCACTCCTACGCATTTCGGTATGAAGGGAAAAGCATCCCCGCGCATCCACGGGAAGCCGAGAGGGTACGTCTGGGCTCACTGCGCATCGACGCAATGCCCGCACCAGCGGGTCAGCCGAGTCATTTCCAGGGGGTTCCATGAGATTCCGTCGTGCCCTTCTCGCCCTCGCCGGGGCCGCTGTTCTGGCCACCGGCACGACCGCCCTTCTGCCCGCGACCGCCCAGGCCCGGATCATGGCCGTCGCGTGCGACGAGACATCGCTGATCACCGCCGTGAACGCGGCCAACGCCGCCGGCGGCGGAACCGTGACCCTCACCCCGGGCTGCACCTACACCCTCACCGCCGCCCACGGCAACGACGGCGTCAACGGCCCCAGCGGGCTGCCGATCATCACCACGCCCATCACCTCGAGGGCAACGCCAACACCATCACTCACTCCGGGGCGTCCACGTTCCGTATCGCCCAGGTCAGCACCACCGGCGGGCTCACCCTCAAGGCGGTCACCCTCAGCGGCGGTCACGCGGCCACGAACGGCGGCGGCATCCTCAACTTCGGCGCGGTCACCCTCACGGGCAGCGAGCTGTCCAACAACGCCGCCGACGGCACCGGCGGTGGCATCTACAGCACCGGTGGTGCGGCATCGGCGACGTTCACCAGCAGCAACGTCAAGAACAACACCGCCCACCAGGCCGCCGGCATCGCCAGCGACCGGGCGACACTCACCCTCACCAGCAGCGTGGTCAACGGCAACGCCGCCGCCATCAACCCCGGCGGCATCTACTACGTCGCCGGCTCCGCAACGCTCAACACCTCCTCGGTGACCGCCAACACCCCCACCAACTGCACCGGCAGTCCCTCTCCCGTCCCCGGCTGTATCGGGTAACACCAACCCGGCAATGAGAGCCGAACGGACTGAGCCGCCGGCCGCCGATGCGGGCGGCTCAGTCGCTCCCTCGGACGGGCTCTAGGCGCGTGATCGGTATGCGCGCATGGCCAGCGGTATGAAGACCGCCGAGATGCCCGCCGCCCACAGCAGGGACCACAGCACCGGCCGGGCCGCCTCGCCGCCGAGCAGCAGCCCGCGGAAGGCGTCGGACAGATGGGTCACCGGGTTCACGTTCACCCACGCCTGCAGCCAGCCCGGCATGGTGTCGACACGGACGAACGCGCTGCTGGTGAACGTGAGCGGGAAGATCAGCACGAACGCGAAGACCTGCACCTTCTCGACGTCGCCCGCCAGCATCCCGATCAGCACCGCGGTCCACGCCACCGCCGCCGCGAAGATCATCAACATCAGCGTGGCGCCCAGGAAGCCACCCAGCCCACCGGTGATCCGGAACCCCAGCGCGGCGCCCAGCCCGAGCATCAGCAGCATCGCCCACAGTTGCTTGGCGAGGTCCGCCGCGATCCGGCCGAACAGCGGCGCCGAGCGGGCTATCGGAAGGCTGCGCAGCCGGTCGAAGACGCCCTTGGTGAGGTCCGTGTTCAGCGACATCGCGGTGTACATGCTCATGAACAGCGTGTTCTGGACGATGATCCCCGACAGGGCGTACTGGAGATACGCCTTCGGCGTCCCGGCCATCTGCCCGCCGAAGACATACGTGAACAGGAACACGAACATGATCGGCGTCACGCTGTAGTCGACGAGCTCCAGCGGATTGTGCTTGACGGAGACCAGGCTGCGCCACGCCATCGTGCCGGTCTGCCGGAGCGCGGCCAACGGCCGCACGCTGCCCTTCCCGCCCACGGGGGCGGTGGCGGTCGCGGCGGTCATGACGGGGTCCCCACCTTCTCCTGCTCGTCGCCCACGTCCGGGGCGTCCTCGTCCGGCTGCTGCGGCTCGGCGCGGTGGCCGGTGAGGACGAGGAAGACCTCGTCGAGGGAGGAGCGGCGCAAGGTCAGCTCGCCGACCGCGATCGCCGCCTGGTCCAGGCGCCGCACCACGGACGGCAGCAGCTCCAGGTCGTTGACCGGGGCGGTGATCTCCTCGCCCTCGATCCTGGCGCGCCCCGCCGCCTCCCTGACCAGCGCATGGGCCTTGGCCAGATCCGCCGAGTGCACCGGCCGTAGCTGCAGCACCTGCCCGCCGACCTGCGACTTCAGCTGGTCGGGCGTGCCCTCGGCAATCACCCTGCCCTTGTCGATCACGACGATCTCGTCGGCGAGCTGATCGGCCTCGTTCAGATACTGCGTGGTGAGCAGGGCCGTCACACCCTCCGCGACCAGGCCGCGCAGCATGTCCCACAGCTCGCCCCTGCTGTGCGGGTCGAGGCCGGTGGTCGGCTCGTCGAGGAAGAGGATCCGTGGCCGGCCCACGAGGCTCGCCGCGAGGTCGAGGCGCCGCCGCATGCCGCCCGAGTACGTCTTGGCGGCGCGGCCCGCCGCGTCCTCCAGATGAAACCGCTCCAGCAGCTCGCCGGCCCGGGCCCGGGCCTCGGTCCGGCCCATGCCGAGCAGTCGGCCGATCATCAGCAGATTCTCGGTGCCGGTCAGCTTCTCATCGACCGCGGCGTACTGCCCGGTCAGCCCGATCATGGCCCTGACCAGGCCCGCTTCCCGTACGACGTCGTGGCCGCCGACGCGCGCCCACCCGCTGTCGGGCGTGAGCAGCGTCGCGAAGATGCGCACCGCGGTGGTCTTCCCCGCGCCGTTGGGCCCCAGCAGGCCGAGCACGGTACCGGTACGAGCGGCGAGATCCACGCCGGCCAGGGCGTGGGTCTCCTTGAAGCTCTTCGCCAGGCCTTCCGCCTGGATCGCGAATTCCATCGGACGTCCCCTTGATGCCGCGGCCGCCGCGTGCGTCCACGTCTCCCCCTACTGTGACCCACACCACTGACATTCCGCGCGGCGAGCTTGGGCCTGAGCTTTAGGCCCAGCGGGCCTGGCGGGGACCTTGGCCGTTGCCCCGGCTCAGGTTCTGTGCGTACGCGGCCTGTGCGTCGTCCTGTCGGCAGTCGCGGCATTTGGTCTCGTCGGCCACCGGTCGGAAGACGCGGTCGCAGGTGCCTGCGCAGGAGCGCAGTGGCTGTGGGGCGGCGATGGGGGCGGTGAAGGCCGGGGGCTCGGGGTCCACGCTGTCCGGAAGCGACAGCTGCCACATCAGCAGCCGCACGGCGGGCGCCGACAGGCGTGGGTGGCGGATGATCTCGTTCGGTACCTGGGTGAAGAAACGCTCAGGGGCGATAACATGCCGAAGCATCCCGGGGTCCTCCGTAGACCTCGTGGTGTAGGCCCTCGACCGGTGTTGGTAGCACCGCCGGGGGCCGCTTTGTTTTCGCCAAGGTAGCGCACAGATCGTGAACGCCCGTGTGGATACGTGTCAGTTGACCACTTTCCGGTAATGGTCACTCGTCGAGTGGGCGACGCAGGGTGCGGTATCGCTGTGGTCCAGATCGTTCTCAAATGTGCCCGACAGCAAGCATGTGGGAGCTGGCGGCCAACAGAGCCGGGTACGGCTCCGCCAGGCGGGCCGCCTCCAATGCGGCACGAAACATCGGTGTGTCGGCGAGATGATCGCCAGTGTGCTGTTCAGTGGCCTTCAGCAGAGACCAGGTCGGTCCCTCGATGCCGTAGACGTCCACCTCTTGAAAGCCGGCAAGGTTCAGTTCACTCGCGAGGCCGTCCGGCGTGTGGAAGTACGCAGCCGTAAAGCCCTTGCGCCCCGGATCGTGCCGCCCGGTGGACAGGATGTCCTTCACCGCGTCGTGGACTCGTTCGCGATCCAGCCAAGTTGTCGCCGTGTGTTCGAACAGGGAGGCGTAACGGCTGATCGCCGCAGCCGCGAGTATCCCCCCTGGCTTGAGGACCCGCCGGGCTTCCGCCAGGGCTCGGAGCCTGTCTTCCTGGTCGAGCAGGTGATAGAGGGGCCCGAGGAGAAGCACGACGTCGTAGGAGTCGGCCGGTGCGCTGAGCTGCCGTGCGTCGCCGAGTTCTGCGGTGCACCCTGCGTGTTGTGCCGTTTCGATGTGACGAGGAACTGGGTCGACGAGATGGACGGTGTAACCGTCGGCGGACAGCCACTGCGCGTGGACGCCGGGCCCGCCTCCTACGTCCAGGATGTTCGCGGGTGCCGACGGGAGGTGGCGGCGCAGGAGTTCTTGAGTGCGGATCAGTTCCAACTTGCCGTCAGCAGAAGACGTCAGCCGTGTTGCCTCGTCGGACCCTTCGGTGTAGAAGGCGATGATCTCGGGGGCGACAGCGGGCGGAATGGTCATGGGGAGCATGCTGTCCCTTGACCGGTCAACCTGTCCAGAGACGGAGTGGTAAGGCAATGCCCACGTTGAAGTACGAACAGATCGCCGATTCGCTGCGCAGGCGCATCACCGAGGGCGAGTTCAGGCCGGGTGACCTCCTGCCGTCCGGCCGGGACCTCTGTGAGCAGTGGAGCGTGTCGAGGGCCACGGTCAACAAGGCGCTGGACATACTGCGAGCCGATGGCGTGGTCGTCTCGCGGCAGGGCCTCGGGTTCCGGGTCACTGATGTGCCCCTGGCCAGGCCGGCGGGCGGAAGGCGTGCGAATGACACGCGGGTGACCGGTGGCCGTCCCTTCCGCAGGCTGGGAACCCCTGCCAGGGAAGTACCGCCCGACCGGATTCGAGACGCTCTCGGCCTCCGGCCTGAAGAGTCGGCCCTGAGGAGGGACCGGCTCGTTCTGCTTGATGATGGAGCCCCGCTTTCGCTGGTGAGCGCCTGGTTCCCGCCGGATGTAGCCGACCGCTGTCCTCGACTCGCACAGACTGGGCCGATCATCGAGGGCACCACCAACTACGTGACGCGCGAAACCGGTCGACGGCCGTTCGAGGGGACCGACACCACGACGGTTCGACTCGCCACGGCGGAGGAAGCTGGGCGCTTCGAGCGCGAACAGCCCCTGGCGGTGGCGGTCGACCTGCATGTTGCGCGTGACGAAACAGGTCGCGCACTGGTGTGCGAGGAGGGATTGACGCCGTCCGATCTATGGGAACGGGTGAACAACTACCCGATGAGCTCGGGCATTTGACTTGACTGGACCGGTAAACCGGTCCAGTCTGTTCGTCGTGACTCGGGACTTCCCTGATCGTCGGCCGTGTTCCGCGATCGTCTGCCGCGTTCCGCCTCTCCCTCGCAAGGGCGCCGTGCCCCGTCGCACGCTGACCTGTTCGCCGGGGCGGCGGTCGCGCGGACGACCGACCAGCTTGCACTGCCCTGCTGGGCCGCCCAGGGCGTGCGCGCGGAGGGGCAGATCGATGACGGAGGAGAACCCGGCTCCCTGGGAGCCGTGGGTAGGCGAAGCGGCAGCCGACAGGCCGCTGTCCGTTCACGACCGCACGAAGGGGCGACCGTGATCAGTACCGAGGCGGCCAAGAAGTACTGGATGCGGCGGCATGCCGCGCTCGATGTCAGTGACGCGGCGGTTGCGGACCTGCGAGCGGCACTTGCGCGACACGGTCTGGTCTTCCCGTCGGTGCGCAGTTCCGAGCCGGTGGATCACCGGGGGTTCGTCGATCTCGGTGGTTGTCGGGCGGATGTCGCTGCCCGACTTGCCCGGGTCCTTGACGCGGCAGCCGATGCCACGAGCGAGGAGGCCGGGTGAGCGCGGCGGATAACTCGTCGAGTCGCCCGGCCGTGGTTGCGAGGGGTGAACTCGACGTCGGCGGTGTTCGGCGGGCCATCGAAGCTGCGCTTGCGCCGCTGCCCGTGGGTGACCGCCTCGACCCGGTCGTGGTCACCGCCACGGCGCAGCGACTGGTCGAGTGCGCGCATGTCCTGTTGCCGCGTGCTGTCGCTGTCCACGGCACGCGTCGCTCGTCGCGGGGGCCGGGGCTCGTCGGACACGGGCTGATGTACGTGCGCTACCGGCTCACCCACGCCGAGTGTCCCGATGCCGGGGTCGATGTGGATGCCGCGCACGTGTGGTGCCAGGAGATGGCGCGTAGCTGTCAGATGCTCCTGGGGCTGGTGAGCGACAACAGCCAGGCCAGGGAGGCCGACTCCGCGAAACCCGTTTGAGGGACGCGGGCGACCACTGCTACGTTTTTGGGAGCCGTGCGAGAGATCGAGGAGGTGGTACCCGTGAACGCAGTATCGACGTGGGTGCTCTCCTCCGGGGTCACGGTCGGGCGATAGGTCGTCGTCCGGGAGCGCCGTTTCCGAGCCCTCCCGAAAGGCACGACCATGCAATTCACTTCTGAGCAGCGCCTCGACGATGGCGTCCTCGAACGCGAGTTCACCCTCGGTGAGATCCCGGGCATCCTGTGGACGCCCGCAGCCACATCCGCACCGTCGCCGCTGATCCTGCTCGGCCACCCTCCCCTCGGGCTGCGCAAGATGTACCCCCGCCTGGTGGCCCGGGCCAGGCACTCCGCGGCGGAGGGCTTCGCCACGGCCACCATCGAGCTCCCCGGCAGCGGCGACCGGCCCCGATGGGCCGTCGTCGATCAGGCCCGCGCCGACCTGCGCCGGGCGATGGAGGCAGGCGAGCCGGTCAGCGACGAGATCGTCGACGCCCTCGTCCTCCCGCTGGTCGACAAGGCGGTCCCGGAATGGCAGGCCGCCCTGGACGCCCTCCTGTCGCTGCCCGAGATCGGCGGCCCCGTCGGGTACTCGGGGGGAGTGATCTCCATCGGGACCCGGCTGGCGGTGGTCGAGCCGCGCATTGTGGCCGCCGTTCTCTTCGCCGGGAGTTTCGTGCCTCGCGCCATGTTCGAGGAGGCTCGCCGGGTCACCATTCCACTGCACGTCCTGTTGCAGTGGGACGACGAGGGGAACGACCGGCAGTCGGCCCTGGATCTGTTTGACGCCTTCGGCTCCCAGGAGAAGACCCTGGAGGCCAATATGGGCGGGCACACCGGCGTCCCGCAGTTCGCGGGGGACGCCGCGACGCGGTTCTTCGCCCGGCATCTGAGGTGAGGCCGGGCCGTTAGACGGCAGCAGACGGTAGCTCTCTACACCGTGGGCACCTGCCGAGCTCTCGGCAGGTGTGGAGTCGACCGAAGCTGCGGTGCCCGGGTGCCAGCCGACTCAGGGCTACGCAGGTCAGGCGCCTTCGGCAGAAGCACGCGCGGCGTCCCCTCAGTTTTCTCCGCCGACCGGTCACATTCCTCCATCGGCGTCCGTCAGTGCAGTGAGGCAGACCGCCTGGCGACTGATGGAAGGACGACACGATGCTGACGAACATCATGTACGTAACGCTCTATGTCACTGATCAGGAACGCGCGCTGAGGTTCTACACGGAGCAGCTCGGCCTGGAGAAGCGCGTCGACTACCCCGGTTCTGAGGGACGCTTCCTCACCGTAGGCGTCCCAGGCAGTCCGCTGGAGATCATTCTTTTGCCGCACGCTGCGCCCTCGGGGCAGCCGGTCGAGATGCAGCCGGGCACGCCCGGTCCGATCTTCCTCGAATCCGACGACCTGCGGGCGGACTTCGAGGTGCTTCGCGACCGTGGTGTGACCTTTGACCAGCCCGAACCGGAGGACTACGGGTTCGGGATCCGCATCGAGGCAGTGGATCCGGACGGCAACCGGATCTCGCTGCGCCAGCGCGCGGCCTGGCAGAGCCATGGCGATGACTGACCGTTCGTAGGCCCGGCGTGGCCGGCGCCCTCCGGCGCCGGCTCACGCCCGGCTCGAACCGATGGGGCTCGGGCCCGTCTGCCTCGGAAGACGGGCGTCCGTCGGCTACGGCAGGCCGGCGGCTGTCATGCCGGGCGGTGACGGAGTGGGCGGACCATGGCGATCATGAGCGGTGCGTCGGCGAAGGGCTGTGACTCGCCGACGCCGGTATAGCCCCAGCTCTCGTAGAGCGCCGTGACCTTGGGGTGGGAGCTGTCGACGAAGAGCGTGGCGCGGGCTTCGGTGCGGCCGGCGAGCAGCTCGTGGTGAAGGCGTTCGGCTGTGCCGGTCTTGCGCCAGCGGGGGCGGACCATGACCTCACTGACGGCGAAGGTACGACTGCCGGTCTCGTGGGTGAACTCGGGGTCGAGGCCGCTGATCTTCGACCACCAGGGGGTGCCTGTGGGGAGGGGTGCTCCGTAGGCGAATCCGACTGGCTCGGTGTCGTCGTAGCCGATGACGCAGTCCCATCCAGGCCGACCCGACCAGGCGTCGACGAACTGGGCGAACCGCTCTCGGGAGTCGAACCCTTCGCGGTTCTCGGACTCCGCGTAACAGTCGTCGTGTATGTCGAGAAGGAGTTCACGCAGGGCGGGGGCGTCGGCATGACCGTGGCGGTGAAGGCGGACGGACAAGAGGGGGTGTCCTTTCCTGCGCTGCGGATGAATTCAGCCCATTGACGGAGGGCGGGCCCAGGCCCTCATTGAGGTCGTCCGTCGGCTTATGGCAGGGCGTCGATTGCGGCCTGCCAGGGATAGCGTCGGGTACTGGTCGCGGTGGCGTGAGGGGCCCGGCCGCCCGGCTCCCCTTGAGCGGGCGGTGTCGCGGCTCGCGCCGGAAGGCCCAGGCGTGCGCCTGCCGACGCTACCGTTGGAGTGCGAAATCCGTGAACACGGCCCGGCGCAGCGCCACTTCAGCCAACACGCCCCGCGTGCACGGCACCGGCCCGGGCCGGGCCATGCGACTTCCCTACCGGACGTGAGGACGGTCTCGTGTTCTACGCATACGGTTTTGAGCGGGTCGGGGTAGTGGTGAGCGACCTGTACTTCGTCGATCCCCACCCGGAGCCCGGGCAGGAAGGCGCCGAACGCGGCGTGCGTCTGGAGCTGCGGCACTTCGAAAGCGGCAGCCTCAAGGGGTCGATGTACTCCGCGCGGCCCATCGGGATCGACCGCCCGCTGTGGCGAGTGGACCTGCTGGAGTCGGTGGCCGGGCCCGTTGGGAGCTTCGACCGGACCCATCACCATCCCCGGTTCCAGGGCTGGGAGCCCGGCGCGCGGGTCTTCGACGAGAAGCTGTCCGCCGATCCCCTGGGGTGGTTGGCCGAGCGGCTCTGCGATCTCGACGGCGTGCTGGAGACCGCGGGTGCGGCCCGCGAGGAGGTCGGGGCGACGGACGCGGCCGATCTTCGGCGTGCCGCCCCGGAGATCGTGGACGCCGTCAGCCGGTTGCTGGCCGGGGTACGGGCCGGTGAGCTCGGCAGGCGGCCGGCCGGCGAGGAGCCGGTCACCGACGCCCGCGTCAGCTGGCTTTAGTCAGGGCGTGGCATCCCGCTGAGGCGGGCACGGGTTCGCCTCAGCGGGAGGTTCAGCGACTCAGCGGGTGCAGCTGATCGCGGCGTCGCCCGCGTAGTAACCGGGTGCCAGCCGAGTGGAGTTGGCGTAGAGCAGCACACACTGCTCATTGAGGAACCCGCTGATCAGCGCGTTCTGGCGGGCCCTCTTCTCGGCTTCCCGCTTCGCTTCCTTGGGGCTGTTCTCGTACGCGAAGCCCGTGAACGCCCGCGTCTCCTGCACAGCGGCGGCGTCGGCGCGCACGCTCGCGTCGGAGCGCACGCCGGCGTCGGCGTACGCGGCGGTCGGCGCGAGCACGGCGAGGCCCGCGAGAACGACGGCAGCCCCACCCCGGATGAGCATCGAGGTCATGTCGGTATCCCCCTCTTGGTGGAAATCCTGGAAATACTGGAAACCATGCGAGTCAGCGCTGGCAGAACAAGCTGGCGACCGCCGCGTACACCCCACCGCCGACCGACCTGACGTCGGTCGCGCGCACGTGGCACTGGTTCGCCTGCCAGCCGGCCGACTGGGCGAACGTGTAAGCCATCCGGGCCGCGCCGTCCACCGCCTGGGACGGCGAAGTGCCCGTCCCGCTGCCGGTGAACGTCCTCACCTCAGGCGCGACGAGAGGCGCGAGGAGCTCCTGGTTCAGTCCGTTCAGGCCACCTCCCGGTCCGGCCGGGGCCGCCTGGGCGGATGTGACACCTCCGAAGAGGCACGCCGAAGCGACGGCAAGGGCTACGGCGGCGGAGCGCAGACGTAACGCGGACGAGTGGCCCACGGGACTCCTCGATAGTCGCTTCGACGGTCACTGAAGACGGTCACCAAAACGGCAGCGCACATGACAGGGGCCCATGTCGAACCCCCGTACGGGTCACATCCCACCGGAGTCCGAACCGTCCCACTACGGAAGAATCGGCCATTCCTCACCCAGAAGACTGGCCAGGGCCCCGAAATCCGGTGGACGTTCCGGCCACCGCTCGCGTCTCCTTGGCCGCATGAGCGAACTACGCACCGAGCGCCTCACGCTCCGCCCCTGGCGGGACGCCGACCTCGCCCCGTGGGCGGCCATGAACGCCGATCCCGAGGTCCGGCGGTTCCTGGGCGAGCCGCTCACGCGGGAGCAGAGCGATGCCTCGGTGGCGGCGTTCCAGGCCGACTTCGCCGAGCGCGGCTACGGGTGGTGGGCCGTCGAGGTGACCGCCACCGGTGAGTTCATCGGCTTCGCGGGTCTGGACGACGTGGACGACGACCTGCCGTTCACCGGAGTGGAGATCGGCTGGCGGCTCGCCCGCCCGGCCTGGGGGCACGGATACGCCACCGAGGCCGCCCGGGCCGTCCTGGCGTTCGGCTTCGAGACGGTCGGGCTCACCGAGATCCTCGCGGTGACGACCGCCACCAATGTCCGCTCCCAGGCGGTGATGGCCCGGATCGGCATGACACGCGACCCCGCCGACGACTTCGACGACCTCGACTTCCCCGAAGGGCCGCTGCGCCCGAACGTCGTGTACCGGCTCAGGAAGCCCTGACGGCCGCCTCCAGCAACGCCTCCGCCTTGTCGACCGCCCCGGTCAGAGCCTCGGGCCGAGGCGACAGGCCGCTGAGCACCCCGTCGATGCCGCGCAGCCCCGCCCGCTCCAACAGCCTCTTCTCATTGGTGACCCACTCGCCCTTCGCCGCCAGCACCGCGTGTGCCGCCTGGCAGGCGGCGGTGGCGATGGCCCCGGCGGTGTCGGCGAGGTGGCCGCGTTCGGCGTGGGCGGACCGAGCGTAGGCGAGGGTGAGCCGGGCGTCGCCCCACCAGCGTTCCGGGGCCTGCCGCCGCAGGGCCTCGGGGTATGCGGGGCGCGGCAGCACCCCGTGGAGCACCTGGTTGACGGACAGCTCCGCGAGGACGATGTACGTCGGGATGCCTGCCAGGTGGCACAGCAGCCGCTCGACGCGGAAGCGGCCTTCCAGGGCCTCGGCGAGGTGATGCTCGACGTCGTCCAGGTCCCGGTAGTGCACGTCGATGCGTCGGCCCTCGACGTTCAGCCAGGCACCGCCGTTGAAGACCCCGCCGCCCCACCCGCCGATACCGGAGACCTCGCCCGGCCATCCGAGTGCGCGCACGTCCTGGGGATCGAACGCGCCCCGGTAGTAGACGGCGAAGTCCCAGTCGCTGTCGGGCCCGTGCGTTCCCGTGGCCCGCGAGCCGCCCAGCGCGACCGCGTGCACACACGGCAGGGCCGCGAGCCGCTGCGTGACATGGGCGAGGAAGGCTTCGTCGTCATGTGCGTGCATGGACCGGAGCCTAGGCGGGGCGGCCGTCGGAGTGCAGATCTTTTCGGCGGGCGAACGCCGACGGATCCCCGTAACCCGCCTCCGCGGTCCAGCTCAGCGGCTCGATATGGGCGTTGAACGGCACGCCGTCCCGCGTCATCCGGGGGCGCGGATGGTTCAGATGCAGCAGCGGGTCCTCGAAGCGGACGACCCCGGCGGCGGCCGTGAGCCGGGCGATGACGTCGTCGTCCTCGCCGCCCCAGCCCTCGTAGCGCTCGTCGAAGCCGCCGATCCGGTGGAAGACCTCGGTGCGGACCCAGACACAGCCGCCCGGCGGTTCCCGCAGGAGCAGGCCGCGCAGCGTGCTCTCCGGGACGTCCGGCAGGCCGACAGCCGTGCGGGCATGGATGGCCCGCAGGCTGGACGGTTCGTCCAGGGACAGCGACCAGCGGAACGGCAGGTGGGTGCCGTGGGCGCCGGTGGCGATCCGGTCGACGTTGCGGCGGACGAAGGAGCGGTCCACCAGGATGTCGGCGTCCAGGACACACAGATACGGGACGGAGCCCCAGGCGGTGCGGGCGCCGACGTTCACCGCCCAGGACTTGTTGAACAGCCCCGGGTTCTCCGCGAAGACGTAACGGTCCACGAGCGGTTCCAGCCGGGCGCGCGAGCGCGGGCGGTCGTCGGTCTCGACCACCGTGACGTGGTGCGCGGGGCCCGGGCCCTGGTCGGCGAGGGCGCGCAGACAGGCCAGGAGATTACGGGTGCGCAGGCCGCCCGCGTCGCGGTCCCGGAAGGGGATGACGATGTGGACCACGGCGGGGCCGGAGGCCGTACCCGGGCCCGCCGCCGGTGTCCCGGCCGGGAGCGCCTCGCCACCCTCCCCCACCTGGTAGTCGATCCAGATGTGCCGGTCCGCCTCCTCGACCGTCCGCCGCGAGCCGGGCCCGTTCCTCCCCGCCCGCCTCCAGCGACCGGGCGAGGCGCCGCCGCAGCTCCAGCTGCGGCGCGAGCGCGGTCGGGTCGGCGACCAGGTCCTTGTACGGTTGCGCCACCTCCGGCCGGGCTGCCAGGAAACCGGAGAGCAGCGCGTCCACCGCCCGGTAGTGCGGCTCGCTCAGCTCCCAGTAGTCGGCTGCGATCCCCGGGACCGCCGGGTCGTGGGCCAGCACGGCGTAGGCCGTCAGTCGCTCGGCAAGGGTCCTGCTCGGCACGTACGAACTCCTTCGATGAAGGGGGTTTGCTTTTCCCGTGTGTTCAGAAGGGCAACGGCGGCATTCCCCTTCAGGGTTCACGCCCCGTCGTCCCCCGACCACGTCCGCAGCCAGCGCGGATCCGGCGTGTCGCCGCGCCGCATGAACCGGGCGTCCACCGACAACCGCATCGCGTCCGTCGTCGTGTCCAGAGAGGCGTGGATGATGTGCGGCAGGTGGACCATGACGTCCCCCGCCGCGTAGTCCGCCCACATCCAACGGCGGCCCAGTGCACGGGCCGTCGTGGCCAGGTCGTGGCTGATCGGCCGGCGGTCGCCGGGGCGGTCGCCCGCCGCCCGCAGCGGTGCGTAGGCGGCGGGCGGCAGCGTGTGGGAGCCCTCCAGGTAGACCAGGCCGCCGGTGGCGGGCGGGCAGTCGCCCACCGGTATCCACAGGGTCAGCACCCGGTCCGAGCCCCGGTCCATGTAGTCGCGGTCCACGTGGGCGCGGGAGGCGAGGCGCGAGCCCCGGTGGAAGTGGCGCAGGATGCGGCGGGGCAGCATCTGCACCGGGCCGCCCAGCAGGGACTCCGCGAGCGCGGCCGGCGCCGGGGCGGACAGGAAGCGGTGAAACGCTTCGGAGCGGACGAACGCGTGCGCCGGATGACCGGGGACACCGTGCGCGGGCAGCCCCGGCGGCACCCGGCCGGAAAAGATCCCCTCGCGGTGGGTCGTCCCCGGGGCGAGCAGCACCGGATCGCAGGACGCGAAGTACGCCTCGCGCAACCGCAGTACGTCCTCCCGCGCCAACACCCCCCGCAGATACAGACAGCCGTCCGCGCGCAGCCGGGCCCGTAACGAGGACGGCCGGGAGCGCAGCTCCGTACTGTCCCGCAGCGGTGTGAACAGCTCCTCGTCGAAGGACAGCGGAAGGCCGTTCGAGGACAGCGTCGTCATGATGGTTCTCCCCCGGTTCAGTAGACGCCTTCGACGGCGCCCTCCACGTCTTCCCCGCCCGCCCCCGGCGTCCAGGGGCGTACGGCCGCGACGCCGTCCCACGGGAACCACGGGTGGGGGCCGGTCCTGACCGCGCTGTCCCGCTCCAGCAGGTTCGGCAGGAACAGGTCCTCCAGCAGTGTCGTCACCCGCACCCGGCCCCGCTCGCCGACGGCCACCTCCCGCCACGGGTCGTCGGGGTCGACGACCGTCATCACGGCGAACGGCGGCGGCAGGTGGTACGAGTGGCTTCCCGGCTCCGGCCCGTCGGCCTGGAGGGCGTGCCCGGCCAGCGTGTTGCCGTAGGTGTCGATCCACTGCACGTCCCGCAGCTGCTCCTGGCGCAGGTACCGCGCCTCCGCCGCAGTGCAGGACGTGCCGCCCGTGCACACCGCTCGCAGCCCGTACGCGTCGATCGGCTTCGGCAGCCGCATGGCGAGGGCCAGCAGCAACCGGGCGGTGGTGAAGAGCAGGGTGGGCCGCTCGGCGGTCAGCAGCACCTCCGTCTGTGCCACGAGGTGGTCGGTGTACGCGTCGGCCTCGCCATGCGCCCTGATCTCCGACTTCACCCACCGGGGGTCGAAGTCGACGGCGAAGACGGCCCCGCGCCAACTGTCGGCGAGCCCCTCCACGAAGTGCCCGTACGCGTGCGGCCCGGCGGGCGTCATCGCGAGGACGTCACCGCCCGCCACGCCCCGGGCCTCCAGCATCGCGCGGTAGACCACCACGTCGTACGCGAGCCGGGAGACGTTGACGATCCGGCAGGGCGGCCCGGTGGTGCCACCGGTCTCGAAGACGCGGAACGGGCGGCCTTCGTACCCGCGCGGCAGCAGCTCCCGGGCGCTCGCGGCCCTCAGCTCCGCCTTGTCGAACAGGCCGAAGAGCGCGAGAGCGGCGAACCCGTCGATGTCGGTGAGCGGATCGAACCCCAGGCCGGAGCGGCGGGAGAGCCAGAAGGGCGAGCCGGTCGCGGGGGAGAAGTGCCAGCGCATCATCCGCCGCGTCCACGCGTCGAGCCCGATCCGCAGCTCGGGCACGCGCTCGCGCATCGTCGCGTAGAGGTCGGTGGTCATGCCGGTCCCTCCGGGGGCCTGTGGACGAACAGCGAGCCGGCGGCAATCGCCTCGGCCCCGGCGGGTGAGGTGGTCACCACGGCCGCGAACGGGAAGGGCACCTCGTGACCGACGAGCGGGTGGCCGGGATCGTCGGAGGCCAGCAGCGCGAGGGTGGGCAGGGCGTACACGTCCGAGCCGGTGGTCCCGGTACGGGCCGTCGGCGGGCGCCGGGTCAGCAGCCGGTCGCCGGGGCGCAGCCGCTCCCGCACGCCCCGGGCCGCCCGCTCCGCCTCGCCGGGTGCGCGGCAGGCGGTCAGTGGCCAGGGGGCGGCGGGATCGGTGGGGAGGGCATCGAGGGCCTCGGCCAGGGCGGCGGCCAGCGCGTCCGCCCCCGGACCCGGACACACGACCGTGCGGACATTGGTACAGAACCGGCCCCCGTCACCCGCGATCAGCGGCAGCAGCCACGCCACGGCTTCGGACGTGCCCGTCCCCGGCGGCACGAGCGCGCAGCCGCGCCCCGGTCCGTGCACGGACAGCCGCGGCGCGCCGCGCACGGAGGCCGCCAGCCCCGCGCCCCCGTAGACGATCTGACGATCCGTGAGCCGCACCAGGCCGCGCAGCGTCCGCCGCTCCGACGGGTAGAGGCCGAGCCGCCAGGCGGGCCAGCCGACCGCGAGCAGAGCCGCCACGAGACGGGCGGCGGAGCAGGGTTCGCGGCGGCTGGGGCGCACCCAGACCGCCGCGCTGCGGTACGCCTCGGACAGCACGGACTCCAGGCAGGAGAAGGTGTTGCCCGGCAGCGACACCAGGGACAGGGCCTCGTCCGGCCCTCCGGCGCCCGGTACTCCGGCGTCGGGCAGCGCCTCGCGCAGCAGCCCGCACCAGCGGTCCACGAGCGCGGCCGGAACGCCCGCCGTGGCCCACATCGCCGCACGGAACTCCGCCGGGCCCTGGACCAGCGAACCGCCGATGGTCACGGTGCCGTCCGCGAACAGCTCCAGCGCCTCGGCCAGTAGTTTCCGCCGGGCGGCGGGACGGAACTCCGCTTCCCGCGCGAGGACTTCCGCCTCCCACCAGCGCCGGTCCGCCGCCGCCACGACCTCGGGCACCAGGGCCAGTTCGGCGGGCGGCCCGGGCAGCCGGAGCGTGTCCGCCGAGCGGTGCCAGGCCGCCCGGCGGAAGGCGGGCAGCGTGGCCGTGCGCGCGGTCACGACAGCTCGCTCCGCAGCGCGGCCGCCACCCGGATCTGCTCGGCCTCCGTCAGCGTGGGGTAGAGCGGCAGCGCCACGTGCCGTTCGGCGAACCAGCGGGCTCGTGGGAAGGCCGCCCCTCCGTCTCCCCGCTCGCGGAAGAACGGCTGGTCGCAGAGCAGCGTGTCGTAGACCTCGCCCGCGAGCGCGACGCCGTGCCGCTCCCGCAGCCTCGCCTTGAGCCGCCCCCGGTCCACGGGATCGTCCAGATAGGCGAGATATTTGTAGAAGTTGCTCTCCGACGCCTTGGGCGGGACGTACGGGCGTAACCCCGGGACACCGGCGAGGAGTTCGTCGTACCGGGCGGCCAGTGCCCGGCGGGCGGCGAGGGCCGGGGCGAAACGCTCCAGGTCGACCGTGCCGACGGCCGCGTGCAGTTCGCTCAGCCGCCAGTTGCCGCCGGGCCGGTCGTGCAGGGTGGAGCCCGGGGCGCTCTTGCCGTGGTCGCGCCAGCGCCGCGCGCTCTCCAGGTCCTCGGGCCCGGCGCCGGTCAGCAGCCCGCCCTCGGCACTGGTGGCCACCTTCGTCGGGAAGAAGGAGAACGCGCCGAAGCGCCCGAAGGCCCCGGCCGCCCGCCCGTGCAGCGTGCTGCCGAAGGCGTGCGCGGCGTCCTCCAGCACGGGGATGCCGCGCGCCCGGCACTCCTCCAGGAGCGGTTCGAGGGCGGGCGAGACGACACCGCCGATGTGGACCGGCACGACGGCGGCGACCGGACCGGCCGCCGCGAGCGCCGCCCGCAGGGCGTCCGGGTCCATGCCGAGCCCGTCGAGTTCCAGGTCCACGAAGCCCACCCGCGCCCCCGCCCGGACGGCAGCAGCGGCGGTGGCGAAGAACGTGTTGACGGGGACGAGCACGGTACGGCCCGCGACGTCCAGGATGCGCAGCGCGATCTCCAGGGCGGCGGTGCCCGAGGAGAGGGCGACCGCCTCCCGCCCGTCGGTCCAGGTGCGGGCCAGCGACTCGAACCGGGCCACCTGCGGCCCCTGCGTGAGTACCCCGCAGGCCAGGGCGTCGTCCACCCGGTCGCCGATCGTCCGCCGCTCCTCCGCCGTGAAGCGGACGCGCTGCGCGGGCACCGGGGCGGTGGCGGGCGCGGCGGGCGCGGCGAGGGCGCGGGTGAAGAACGCGGCCGCCCGCTCCCGGTCGGTGCCGTGGCCCATGTCGAGCTCCAGCACGTCCAGCAGGTCCGCCGCGCCGGCGGCCGTGTACGCGCGACGGACCGTACGGGCGGCCTCGCGGGCGTCGGCGGGGTCGAGGTAGGGGTCGCGCAGCCCGTACTGGAGCTGGAGCGGGGCGGGGGCCAGGGCGCCCAGCAGTTCGGGCAGGTCGGCGTATTCGAGGATGCCCGGCAGCACCGCCCCCTCGAAACCGGTCAGCAGCCGGGCGAAGAGCGCGGGGTAGCTGCCGAGGTGACCGGCCACGCAGACGGGCGTCGGACCGTCCGGCCTGTCAGGCCCGTCCGTCAGGAGGGCCGTGTGCAGGGCGACGGCCCCACCGAGGCTGTGGCCGAAGATCCCGGTCCGCCCGGGCGCGGCCCGGGGGTGGGCGCGCAGCCAGTCGAGGGCGGCGGTCGCGTCGCCGATCAGGGCGCCCAGCAGCGAATGGCCGCGCAGCGCGAAGGCGTGCGCGAGGACCGTCCCCTCGTCCCGCCCGGCGAGCCGGTCCGGGTCGAGACCGCCGTCGATGCCGTGGTCGACGGCGAGGGTGAGGAAACCCGAGCGCGCCAGGTGCTCGGCGACGTTGCGGTCCGGGTGGTCGGGCGGCTCCTCGCCGGTCAGCTGGCCGAGCCGGGCGTTCTTGCCCCCGACGACGAGGACGGCGGGCAGCGGCCCGCTCCCGGCGGGGGCCAGCGCGGTGGCCCGGAACCGGCCCCGGGCCGGGCTGTCGAACAGCAGCCTCTCCCGGACCAGCCCGCCCGCCGTCTCGGGCGGCCGCTCGCTCGTCGCGGCGACCGGTCCGCGCTCGGCGCGCGCCAGCCGGTCCACGACGTCCCGTACGCGCCGGGACCACGCGGTGAACCCGTCGACCCCGGCCGCCTTGCCGGGGGCGGGCCCCAGTGCCCGCTCCACGGAGAGAAGTTGACGCAAACGATGGATCTGCATGGAGCCCTTCGCGGTGGAGGAGGTACGTCGTCGGCGGTAGGGCGTGCTCTGCCCGGATGCGCGGGACCGATGACGCCGGGCAGGCCCCGTCCGGCGTCAGACGAAGTCGGCGTGCAGGGTGCTGGGCACCTCGACCGCGTACGAGGCCAGTGCGTCGTCCAGCCGGATCCGGCCGCGCCGCAGCAGTTCGAGCAGCTCGTTCTGCGGGCGGTAGAAGCAGGACTTGCACAGGTCCGTCCGGAGCGGGTTGGAGGCCTCCCACTCGGCCCGTGGGCCACCCTCCAGCACCTCCGCATAGCCCGTCTCGATCACATCGCCGATGCGGTAGCGGCTGTTGAGGTGGACCTGGGGGCACGGGTAGAGATGCCCGTCGGCGCCGACGGCGGTAACGAAGCGGCTGTAGTGGCAGCGGTCGAAGTCCCCCTCGACGGCCTCGACCTGGTCCATCGGCCCCCGGTCGAGCTTCGGGACCGACACCTCGAAGCCGTCGTCGGCCAACGCCGCCGCCTCGGTCAGCGCCCCGGCCACCTCGGCCATGACCGCCTCGATCGTCTCGTGCCCGAGCGCGCTGTAGAACTCCGGCTCGAACCGTACGTAGTGCGCCCCGGCCTCCCGGGCCACGCGCGCGGCGGCCAGGATCTCCCGGTGGTTCCGCTCGGTGATCACGTAGTTGAAGCCGATCCGGAAGTCGGGATCGATGGCCGACTCCCGCAGTCGGCTCACATTCCGCAGGAAGGACGTGAAGGTGTGCTCACGGTCGCGGGTGATCTCGTCGAACGTGGCCTCGGTGCCCGCGTTGAGGCCGATCCGCACCCAGGTGTGGGTGGAGGCCACGCACTCCGCCAGCGCCGGCCTGCCGAGCCGGGAACCATTGGTGATCAGACCGATGCGCAGCCCCGCCTCGTGCCCGGCGTCGCAGATAGCGGAGTAACCCGGGTGGATGGTGCACTCACCGCTGCCGCAGAACGTCACCGCGCGGCCGTCGTTGGCGGCGAACTGGCGCATGAGGGAGACGGCCTTCTCCGTCGGGATGGAGTCCTTGAAGGAGAAAAGGTCGTAGAACTGCTCTTCATTGGGGGAGTGGAAGTTGCAGAAGTTGCAGCGCATATTGCACGCGCCCATGATGCCGATGCGCATATGGACGGGCCGGATCTCCTCGCCCGCCACGAATCGGCGCAGCAGATCGCCGTGGGCGAGGACCTTTTGCGGGGAGTGCGCCCGGTCGAGATTGACCACGGGCAGTCCGGGACGGTTGTTGGTGGGGGCGGCCGCGTCATAACTCCGCACGCCTGCGGTGTCGTTCATGGTGTTCCTCTCGCAGCTCTCGCAAGGCCAGAGGTTCGGCGTGGCGACACTATGAGTCCGCGTCGGGCAGGTCAATAGGTCTAGACCGTTCCTGGTTTATCGGCCGTCGTCGGCCTAACTCACCTATTCCGGACGTATGCTGTCCGGCCGCCTCGCGAACGGTCCTCGAGGCTTGGGTAGCCGGGGTTCCGCCGTGGCGCTGCCGCGTCTTGCCCATGGGTGTGGTGCGCGGTGTCCTGGGCGGGCCCTTTGCTATCCGGGCGCCCATGGTCCGGGAGCCGGTCTGGCCGTAGCTCTCCCGGCACGATCCTCTGTTCATGCGCGGGTCACACCTGGCCGACGCCGGGCCCCATGTCCGTGGGCGCGTCGTGCGATGACGAGCGAGGCGGCGTGGTGCCGCGTCGCCCGACTGTGGGTGGTCTGACGGCTGAGGGCGGCAAGCCAGTGCCGGCCGCCCCAGCGGCTGGTGTAGGCGGGATCGACCGCGATCACTACGAGACCGGCATGGTGGGACATTCCTGCGATGCGATCGCGGAAGCGTCCGGTGGGGATACCCGCGACGGTGCGCCGGAAGGCCTTGCCCCGGCGTCCTCGGCCCATGGTTTCGCGGCCGGTGGTTCGCGCGTCGGTGAATGCCAGGTTCTCGATCGCGATGCCCGCGCAGCCGTGTTGCCGGGCGTGCCGGATCAGCTCGGTGATGGCTGCGCGGAGACGTCCGTCACGGGTGGTGGTGGAACCGCTGAGGTCCAGTGGAATGGTGTGGGGGTTGCCGATCGGGTTGCCGTGCCCGTCGATGACACAAGCGGCGAGATGGTCCGCGTTGAGATCCACGCCCAGCAGACGTTCCCCGGCCAGGTCCTCCGGTGCGGGCTGAGGGACGGCCGGGGTGGACCAGGAGGCGTCGAGGTATTGACGCCCGCGCCTCGCGTCGAACGTGATGTCGTAACGGACCGCGCGGTTGGCAGTGACCCGGTCCAGCCACTGCTCCCGCCGGTGACTGAAGGCTACGGTGCAGGCGAGCCGATAGCGTCCGCGTGGGCTGTTGGCCAGGTGGCGCAGTGGCGCAGGCAGTACGAGCGACACGCTGCCATCCGTCGGATCCACGGCGATCGTGTAATTCCCGTACGGCACACCGGATTCCCCGTCGGCGGTGAGGAACACGCGCGCCGCATCCCACCGTCGGCGCCACTCATGTTCGGTGAGGCCGGTGTGGTCGAGGTGGTGGCGGGTGCCCAGCAGACGCCGTCCGCCGAGAACGATCGTCGGGTGGCCGGACTCAAGCCGGTTGCGAGCGGCGTCGAGGCGAGCGGTGAGTACGTGTAAGCGGCGTTGCTTCGCGGCACGTTCGGACCGAGTCGGATAGCCGCTGATCCGTCCCGCCCGTTGTCCGCAGGGGACTGCGAGACGGCTGCGGATGACCTTGACTGTGCGGGCCAGGGAGACCACCTCGGCACGCAGCGTGCGCATGGCGAGCTGGTACTGGTCTTCGGATCTCCGGGTCATGGCCCCGGCCCATCGTGAGGACGACACCGCAGTCAGCGCCTTCTTGCGCTCTGCGCGCCGGGTTTCCTTTGCTGAAACGGTCCCGATCCGAACACGCGCGGCGAGATCCGCCCGATAGTGCGAGCCCAGGTGCCGACCGACCTGCCACAACACGTCGGCATCCTGGGGTGACAGGCGTAAACGGGTACGGATGCGGGCACCCGTTGGTGCCGCGACCGTGAAGGGCGCCGCGAGTGTACGCAGCGCCCTCGTCCTCGTCTTGAGCCTGGTCACTCCGATCCAGCCCTCCAGCGACGCCGTCGGTAAGGCTCGATGGTCATGCTGAGCTCAACGGTAGCCGACTGATCAGCTTCGCCCACGGTGGACTTGACTGCCTGGGGCTCCGCGTGCCGAGGGTTCCGTGGCCTTGCGCCGATGGTTGTGCGGTCCGCTGACCGTGCGTCCCCGTCGAGGTCATCCGGATGCGGCGCTCCGCTGTCTCGCTCGTTCGGCCGGGGAAAGACCCTCAGCCGCGCGGTCCCGGGACTTCTTGCGCCACCGGCCGCCGCAGCCTCGCCACGCTGTGTTTTCCCGGGGGACAACCCCCGGAGCCCCCAGCCGCGCGCGGGCTCCGGGCCCCCTGCTCCGCCGGCCGCCGCGCCCGGCCCCGGCCTCCTACTCCGCCGGCCGCTGCAACCTTGCGACGAACTTGTACCGGTCACCCCGGTACACCGACCTGACCCATTCCACCGGCGCGCCCTGGGCGTCCAGGGAGTGCCGGGAGAGCATCAGCATCGGCAGGCCCACGTCCGTACCGAGCAGGCCCGCCTCGCGCGGGGTGGCCAGGGAGGTCTCGATGGTCTCCTCGGCCTCGGCGAGGCGGACGTCGTAGACCTCGGCCAGGGCCGTGTAGAGGGAGGTGTACTTGACCAGGCTCCGGCGCAGCGCCGGAAACCGCTTCGCCGACAAATGGGTCGTCTCGATCGCCATCGGCTCACCGCTGGCCAGCCGCAGCCGCTCGATGCGCAGGACGCGACCGCCCGCCGCGATGTCGAGCAGGGCGGCGAGCCGGTCGTCGGCGGTGACGTAGCCGACGTCGAGGAGCTGCGAGGTGGGCTCCAGGCCCTGGGCCCGCATGTCCTCCGTGTAGGAGGTCAGTTGCAGCGCCTGCGAGACCTTGGGCTTCGCGACGAACGTGCCCTTGCCCTGGATGCGCTCCAGGCGGCCCTCGACGACCAGCTCCTGGAGCGCCTGGCGCACCGTGGTCCGGGACGTGTCGAACTCCGCCGCCAGCGTCCGCTCCGGTGGCACCGGGGTGCCGGGAGGCATGGTTTCGGTCATGTCCAGCAAATGCCGTTTAAGGCGGTAGTACTTGGGAACGCGCGCCGTCCGCCCGCTCCCCGCGGCGCTGCCGCTCTCCGCCGTACCGCCCTCGGTCACCATGGTGCGCCTTCCCGACTCCGATCCTGCTGCCGTCACCGGCTCCTCCGTAAATCGCGGTCACATCGTGGCACGGGCAGAGCCCGAGGAGCCCGGAGACGCCCAGGTCGACCTCGAGGTGTCGGTCCGGTAACGGAGCCGACAGCGACTCTTATACACCCTTGACACCCCAAAAGGTCTAGGCCAAGCTGCGGGCACTGGTCTAAACCATTAAAGACCACATTCGGTCCTTGAGGAGAGTGCTGTGAAGCGTGGGCTCATAGCGGCGACGGGTGTCGCGGCCATGTTGGTGAGTGTTGCGGCCTGTGGGTCCAGCGACGGGGACAAGGAGTCGGATGCCGGCGGTTCCCAGGGCAAGAGCCTGACCGTCTGGTTCATGGATGGCTCGAATCCGCCTGCGTGGACGAAGTCGGTACAGGCCGAGTTCGAACAGAAGACCGGGGCCAAGCTCAACGTCAAGATCCAGAAGTGGGACGGCATCCAGCAGAAGCTGACCACGGCCCTCTCCGAGTCCAGCCCGCCCGACGTCGTCGAGATCGGCAACACCCAGACGCCCTCCTACGCCCAGACCGGTGGTCTGCAGGACCTCGCCGATCTCAGGAAGGAGATCGGCGCGGACTGGACCGAGTCCCTCAACAAGCCGTCCGTCTTCGAGGGCAAGCAGTACGCGGCGCCCTGGTACGCCGCCAACCGTGTCGTGATCTACAACAAGAAGATCTGGGCCGACGCGGGCATCAAGGACGTCCCGAAGACGCGCGCCGACTTCTTCAAGGCCCTGGAGGCCATCGAGAAGAAGGGTGACGCCGAGCCGCTCTACCTGCCCGGCCAGAACTGGTACTTCTTCGACGGCCTCACCATCGGCACCGGCGCGGACCTGGTGAAGAAGGACGGCAAGAAGTACGTCTCCAACCTCGGTGACCCCAAGGTCGCCAAGGCCATGGACATCTACAAGCAGTACCAGGCCTTCAGCAAGGCCCCCAAGGACAAGGACGAGGCCACCCCGCAGCAGGCCGACATCTTCGCCAAGGGCAAGACCGGCGCGTTCATCGGAATGGGCTGGGAAGCCCAGACCGCCATCAAGGCGAACCCGGCCATCGAGAAGGAGATCGGCTACTTCACCATCCCCGGTGAGAAGGCCGACAAGCCCGAGGGCGTCTTCCTCGGCGGCTCCAACCTCGCCATCTCCACGGGCAGCAAGAAGCAGGAACTCGCCAAGGAATTCCTCAAGATCGCGCTGTCCGACAAGAACGAGGGCGCGCTGGCCAAGGAGGTCGGCTCGATCCCCAACAAGGATTCCCTGCTCCCGAACGTGAAGGGCAACGCGGCCGCCGAGGCAGCCGCCCCCGCCGCCAAGGGTGGCGGCACCACCCCGCTGATCCCCGAGTGGGCCCAGGTGGAGAACGCGCCGAACCCGATCAAGGCCTATATGACGGCCGTCCTGAACGGGAAGTCGCCCGAGGACGCCGCCAAGCAGGTCGAGGCCGACATGAACAAGCGCCTCAGCCAGAAGAACTGACCTGATCGGTTGATGACGGGGGCCGGCCGACGCCGGGCCCCCGTTCCACCGCGCCTGCACAAGACGCACCTACGCACAACACGCAACACCGTTTGACAGGGGAGAAGGCGGACGACGATGTCAGCGCAGCTCAAAGAGGCGGCGGCCGAGCCCGCGCCCCGTATCAGCAAGGGCGGTGCCCCGCCGCCCCGCCGCAGCCGGGAGCGGGCCGCGAAGAGCGTGCCGTACCTCCTGATCCTCCCCGCCGCCGCCGTGACGGTGCTGCTGCTCGGGTGGACGCTGGTGAAGAACGGCATGCTGTCGTTCCAGAACCTCAACCCGCGCCAGCTCATCCAGCACATCACCGAGTGGAACGGCGTCGAGAACTACCAGAAGGCGCTCGGCAGCGCCGACTTCTGGCGGGTCACCGGCCGCTCGGTCGTCTTCACCGGCGCCAACGTCGTCCTGACCATGACGCTCGGCTGTCTGATCGGTCTGCTGCTCGCCCGGCTGGGCACCAAGATGCGGCTGCTGCTCTCGCTCGGCCTCGTTCTCGCCTGGGCGATGCCCGTCGTCGCCGCCACCACCGTCTTCCAGTGGCTCTTCGACCAGCGCTTCGGCGTCGTCAACCACGTCCTGGACGCGCTGGGCTGGCACGCGATGGCCGACTTCAACTGGACCAGCGGCCAGTTCTCGACCTTCTTCGTCATCACCGTGCTGATCGTCTGGCAGTCCATACCCTTCGTGGCGATCAACCTCTACGCGGCGACGACCACGATCCCCAAGGAGCTGTACGAGGCGGCCTCGCTCGACGGCGCCGGCCCCTGGAAGCAGTTCACCTCGGTGACCTTCCCCTTCCTCAAGCCGTTCTTCCTCGCGACGACCTTCCTCGAGGTCATCTGGGTCTTCAAGGCGTTCCCCCAGGTCTTCGCGATCAGCGAGGGCGGCCCCGACCGGCTCACCGAGACGCTGCCCGTCTACGCCTTCGTCGAGGGCATGGGCAACCAGCACTTCGGGACGGGTGCCGCGATCTCCATCCTCACCATCGTGATCCTGCTGGCCCTCACGGCGTACTACCTGCGCCTGGTTCTGAAGCAAGAGGAGGACGAGCTGTGAGGCGTTCGCTGCTCGGTCGCGTCTGGCCGGGGGCGACGGCGGTCGTCCTCTTCCTCGGCTTCGCGTTCCCCGTCTACTGGATGTTCGCGACGGCCTTCAAGGCCAACAAGGACATCGTCGCCGACGACCCGGTCTGGTTCCCGACCAGTCCCACCTTCGACCACTTCGAGACGGCGGTGAACGCCGACGGCTTCTGGACCTTCGTCGGCAATTCCTTCGCCGTCACCCTGATCGCGGTCGGGCTGTCGCTGGTGATCGCGCTGCTCGCGTCGTTCGCCGTCGCCCGTATGCGCTTCAAGGGCCGCAAGAGCTTCGTCCTGGTGATGATGATGGCCCAGATGGCCCCCTGGGAGGTCATGGTCATCGCGTACTACATGATCGTGCGCGACGCGGAGATGCTGAACAGCCTCGTGCCGCTCACCGCCATCTACACGGTCATGGTGCTGCCCTTCACCGTCCTGACACTGCGCGGCTACGTCGCCGCCGTGCCCAAGGAGCTGGAGGAGTCCGCGATGGTCGACGGGTGCACCCGCACCCAGGCCTTCGTGCGGATCATCTTCCCGCTGCTGGCACCGGGCCTGATGGCCACCTCGCTGTTCGGCTTCATCACCGTCTGGAACGAGTTCCCGATGGTCCTGATCCTCAACAAGGACGCCGCGGCCCAGACACTGCCCGTCTGGCTCACCGGCTTCCGCACCACCTTCGGCGACGACTGGGGCGCCACGATGGCCGCCGCCTCGCTCTTCGCCGTCCCGATCCTGATCCTCTTCGTCATCCTCCAGCGCAAGGCGGTCGGCGGTCTCACGTCCGGCGCAGTGAAGGGCTAGCACTACTTCCATGGACACGCTCACCCGAGACGCCCTCACGGTCCTCCAGCCCGGCTTCACCGGCACGACGGCCCCCGACTGGCTGCTGCGCCGGCTCGGCGAAGGGCTCACCTCCGTCGGCCTCTTCGGCCGCAACATCGCCTCGCCCGAGCAGCTCGCCGCGCTCACCGCGCAACTGCGTGCCGAGCGGGCGGACGTGCTCGTCGCCATCGACGAGGAGGGCGGCGACGTCACCCGCCTGGAGGTCCGCACGGGTTCCTCCTTCCCCGGCAACCTCGCGCTCGGCGCCGTCGACGACACCCGGCTGACCCGGGCCGTCGCCCACGAACTCGGCCGCCGCCTCGCCGCCTGCGGGGTCAACCTCAACTGGGCGCCCTCCGCGGACGTCAACTCCGACCCGGACAACCCGGTCATCGGCGTACGGTCCTTCGGCGCCGATCCCGCCCTGGTCGCCCGGCACACCGCCGCCTACATCGAGGGCATGCAGGCGGCCGGGGTCGCCGCCTGCGCCAAGCACTTCCCCGGCCACGGCGACACCGCCGTCGACTCGCACCACGACCTGCCCCGCATCGACGCGGACCTGACCACGCTGTACGCCCGCGAGCTGGTGCCCTTCCGGGCGGCCGTCGCCGCCGGGACCAAGGCCGTGATGAGCGCGCACATCCTGCTGCCCGCGCTGGACGCCGCACTGCCCGCCACGCTCAGCCCGGCCGCCCTGCACGGCCTGCTGCGCGGGCCGGCCACCGAGGGCGGCCTCGGCTTCGACGGACTCATCGTCACCGACGGCATGGAGATGCGGGCCATCTCCGGTACGTACGGCATCGAACGCGGCAGCGTCATGGCCATCGCCGCGGGCGCCGACGCGATCTGCGTCGGGGGCGGGCTGGCCGACGAGGACACCGTGCTGCGGCTGCGCGACGCGCTCGTGCTGGCCGTACGGGCCGGTGAGCTGCCGGAGGAGCGGCTCGCCGACGCCGCCGCGCGGGTGCGCGCCCTGGCGCGCTGGACCTCGGGGGCGGGTGCGGAGCAGGTGGGGGTCCCCCCGGCGAAGCGAGGGGGAGGGGCCGGATCCGCCCCCGAGGTGGGGCTGACGGCGGCGCGGCGGGCTCTGCGCGTGACCGCGACGGGCCCGTACGAGCCGATTGCCGGGCCCGCGTACGTCGCCGCGTTCACCCCCGTCGCGAACATCGCCGTCGGCGACGAGACGCCGTGGGGCGTGGCCGCCGAGCTGGCCAGGCTGCTGCCGGGCACGGAGACGGGAACGTACGGGCGTGACGCGGCCGGAACCGAGGAAGTGCTGCGGGCCGCGGGGGGCCGGAGGATTGTCGCCGTGGTGCGTGACGCGCACCGGCACCCGTGGATGGCGGAGGCGCTGGGCGCCCTCGTGGCGGCCCGGCCGGACACGGTTGTCGTGGAGATGGGGCTGAACCAGGCGCCGCCGGTGGGTTCGCCGCACATCGCGACGCATGGTGCGGCGCGGGTCTGTGGCTTGGCTGCTGCCGAGGTGATCGCGGGGGGTTAGGGCCCTGCTCGCGCAAAACGCCGGACGGGCCGGCTGTCCAGCCCGTCCGGCGTGTGAGGACCGGGGTCCGGGGCGGAGCCCCGTTTACAGCCCCTGCCAGGCCGGCTTGTTCGCGTAGGTGTGGCGGAAGTAGTCCGCCAGCTTCAGCTTGGACGCCGCGGCCTCGTCGACGACGACGGTCGCGTGCGGGTGCAGCTGGAGCGCCGAGGCGGGTACCAGCGCGGAGACCGGGCCCTCGACCGTCTGCGCCACGGCGTCGGCCTTGCCCTCGCCCGTGGCGAGCAGCACCAGGTGGCGGGCCTCCAGGATGGTGCCGATGCCCTGGGTGATGACGTGGTGCGGCACCTGGTCGATGTCACCGTCGAAGAACCGCGCGTTGTCGACGCGGGTCTGCTCCGTCAGCGTCTTGATCCGGGTGCGGGAGGCGAGCGAGGAGCACGGCTCGTTGAAGCCGATGTGCCCGTCGGTGCCGATGCCGAGCAACTGGAGGTCCACGCCGCCGGCCTCCGGCAGCGCGCGGTCGTACGCCTCGCAGGCGGCCTGGACATCCTCGGCGGTGCCGTCGGGACCCATGAACGACGCCTCGGTCAGCCCGAGCGGCTCGACGACCTGGCGCAGCACGACCGACCGGTAGGACTCGGGGTGGTCGGCGGGCAGCCCGACGTACTCGTCGAGCTGGCAGACGCGGGCACGCGAGGCGTCCACGGCCCCGGAACGGACCTTGGCGGCCAGCGCCTCGTAGATGGGCAGCGGGGTCGAGCCGGTGGCCACGCCGAGCAGAGCGTCGGGCTTGCGGCTCAGCAGGGAGGCCATGGCCTCCGCGATGAGTTCGCCGCCTGCCTTGGCGTCCTGGACGATGACAACTTCCACGCTGGGCCTGCCGATCTGGAGAATGGGCTGGTGGTATAGACCAATCTAGCGGGTTCGCCGTGCGGCGGCCAGTCCGGCGGTTCGTGGGGGCGCACCACCGCTGCGCGGCGGTGTCCTCAAGCGCCGGACGGGCTGGTTTTGGCTGATGTCGGCCGCACCGGCTGCCCGGGATGGCGGCTTGGCCCAGCCCCATCAAGCCCGTCCGGCGATTGAGGACGCGCCCGCAGGGCGCCCGCCGCCGCAGGCGGCATGACCGGGCCCGCGGCCTAAGATCCGCCGGACACCCTGGGCCGCGGCAGCGACCCGGCGCCGACGGCCAGGAACCCGCCGGCCAGGAAGGCCGCCGCGGCCAGGCACGCCGAGAGATGAAGGCCACCCGTGAGACCGCCGGAGGCCAGCGTGCCGAAGAGGGCGACGCCGACGGCGCTGCCCACCTGGCGGGAGACGTTGAAGACCGCCGATGCCACGCCCGCGCCGTCCGCCGGGGCCGACTCGATGATCGCCGCCATGGAGGCCAGGGCCGTCATGGTCTGGCCGAGACCGGTGGTGATCAGGGCGAACAGCAGCACGGGGTAGGCGGTGCCGGCCCCGGCGAGCAGCCAGCCGAGAAAGCCGACGGCGCCGAGGAAGAGCCCGACGGCCATGGGGACGTACGGGCCGGTGCGGGCGGCCACCCGGCTGAAGACGGGAGCCGCGATCAGGCCCATGCAGACCGAGGGCAGCAGCGCCAGGCCGGTGGTCAGCGCGTCGTAGCCGCGCTCCTGCTGGAAGTAGAGGGTGGAGAGGAACAGCATGCCGTAGTAGCCGAGGCTGATCAGCAGGCCGATCGCGGCGGTCGCGGAGAAGGCGCCGGTGCGGAACAGCGACAGGCGCAGCAGCGGGGCCCGGCCGTCCGGCCGGGTCCGCACCGAGGCCTCCAGACGGCGCTCGACCGCGATGAACAGGGCCAGGGCCACCACGCCCACGGCGAAGAAGCCGAGGACGAGGGGAGAGGTCCAGCCCTGCGAGCCGGCCTCGTTGATGCCGCCGGCCAGGGCGACCAGCCCCACCACGCCGAGGACCTGGCCGGCCGGGTCCATCCGGTGGGTGGCGGGCTTGCGGGTGGCGGCGGGCAGGTGACGCAGGGTCAGTGCGACGGCGAGGGCGCCCACGGGCAGGTTCAGCCAGAACACGGCGCGCCAGTCCAGACCGGCGATCAGGAGACCGCCGACCACGGGTCCGGCGCCGAACGCGATCGAGGCGACGGCGCCCCAGATGGCGATCGCCCGGGCACGGACGGCCCGGTCGGGGTAGGTGGCCTGCAGCAGGGCGAGTGAGGCCGGGACGAGGAAGGCGGCTCCCGCCCCCTGCGCCAGCCGACCGCCCACCAGGACGGCCATGGTGTCGGCGAGGCCGCAGGCGACCGAGGCGGCGGTGAAGACGGCGAGGCCGGTGAGGAACATCCGGCGGTGGCCGAGCCGGTCGCCGAGGCCGCCGCCGAGCAGCAGCAGTCCGGCGAAGAGGGTGCTGTAACCGTCGACGATCCACTGCAGGGCGGACGGGCCGGTGTGCAGGGAATCGCGGATGTCCGGCACCGCCACGGTCACGACGGTGACGTCCAGCATCACCAGGAAGTAGCCGAGGCTCAGCGCGATCAGGGGGGTGAGGGCGAGGGGTGGGCGCGCGGCGGATCCTTGTGGATCAGCGAGCGGCTTGGGGGCACCTCCCGGCGGTAGCCGGGGGAGCGTGTGGGCGGAAGGCGTGTGATCGGAAGGCGGGGGATCGGAAGGCGGGGGATCGCCCTCGTACCGGGCGTACTCGGGCGACTCCGGCGACGCGGCGAGCGGGCGTGCCGGGCGTCGGGAGCCCGCGAAGATCCGCCGGACAGGCCCTGGGCGCCGCCGATCGGCTGTGGAGTTGACGGTCATGGACTCAGTCTCGGGTCCGGATACTTCGTCGGGCAGCGAAGTGTTGTCGGCATACGGTGAGGCCATGAGCGACGAGACCACCCCGCCGGCCGGGCGGCGCGCCGACCGGACCGCCGACCGGCTGAACCGTCAGACCGACATCGCCCGTACCGCCGCGCTGATCGCGGACCCCTCCCGCGCCCGGATCCTCAAAGCCCTCTGCGACGGGCGCGCCCTGCCCGCCGGTGCCCTGGCCGCCGAGGCCGGCGTCAGCGCCCCGACGGTCAGCGCCCATCTGGCCAAACTCGTCGAGGGCGGGCTGATCACCGCCGTCCGCGACGGTCGGCACCGCTACTACCGGCTGCGGGGCCCCGAGATCAGCACCGCGCTGGAGGCGCTCGCCCTCATCGCCCCGCCGCTGCCGGTCACCTCGCTGCGCGAGAGCAGCGTCACCAACGCGCTCTACCGCTCCCGGACCTGCTACGACCATCTCGCCGGGCAGCTCGGCGTCGCCCTCATGCGGGCCCTGCTCGACAGCGACGTGCTCACCGGGCACGACGGCGTCCACCGCCCCGAGCGTGCCGTGCGCGACCGGCCCTCGGCATACGGGCAGGACACCGACTACCGGCTGACCGACACCGGCCGTGGCGATCTCGTCGCCTTCGGCGTCGACCCGGACCGGTTGCCCAAGCGACGGCCGGCCATCTGCTACTGCGTCGACTGGAGCGAGCACCAGCACCACCTCGCGGGCGCGCTCGGCGCGGCCATCACCGCTCGCCTGTTCGGCCTGGGCTGGCTGCGGTATGGCGTGAGCCCGCGCGTGGTGCATCTGACGGACGCGGGTGCGGATGGGTTGCGGCGGACGTTCGGCGTGGTCGTGGAGGGCTAGGGTCTGTCCCGCCTGCGGCGGTGGGCGCCCTGCGGGCGCGTCCTCAAGCGCCGGACGGGCTGAAATCAGCCCGTCCGGCGCTTGAGGACACAGCACGGCAGCCCGTCCGGCGCTTGAGGACACAGCACGGCAGCCCGTCCGGCGCTTGAGGGCACGGCACGGTAGCCCGTCCGGCGCTTGAGGACACCGCCGCGCAGCGGTGGTGCACATCGACACGGCCCGCAGGGCACAGGCGAAACACCTGCACGGATCCGCAGGGCCGGCGAGGCCGAACGTTGCCGCCGGTAGGCTCACACCGTGCCCTCCATGAACGACCTCGTACGCCAGCACACCGCCCTCGACGATTCCGACCTCGAGTGGCTGCATCTGCTGGTCTCGGAGTGGCAGCTGCTCTCCGACCTCTCCTTCGCCGACCTCGTCCTGTGGGTCCCCACCCTCGACGGCACCCGCTATGTGTCCGTCGCCCAGATGAGGCCGAACACCGGCCCCACCTCCTACCAGGACGACATGGTCGGCCACCTTGTGCCGCGCGGCCGTCGTCCCATGCTCGACGCCGCGCTCGACGAGGGCCGGATCGTGCGCGAGGGCGACCCGGAGTGGCGGGAGGAGGTCCCGGTCCGGGTCGAGTCCATCCCGGTCCGCCGGGAGGGCCGGGTGCTCGGCGTCATCGCCCGCAATACGAACCTGCTGACCGTGCGGACGCCGAGCCGGCTGGAGCTCACCTACCTCCAGAGCGCCTCCGACCTCGCCCAGATGATCGCCAACGGGGCCTTCCCCTTCCCGGGGCAACAAGTCGACATGGACGCCTCCCCGCGCGCCGGCGACGGTCTGATCAGGCTCGATGCCGACGGTGTCGTCCAGTACGCCAGCCCCAACGCCCTCTCCGCCTACCACCGCCTCGGCCTCGCCGCCGACCTCGTGGGGCATCATCTGGGCGACACCACCGCTCAGTTGGCGCCCTCACGCGGTCCGGTCGACGAGGGCCTGGCCAAGCTCGCCAGCGGCTGGGCGCCGCGCGAGTTCGAGGTCGAGGGCGACGACGGGGTGATCCATCTGCGGGCCATTCCCCTCAAACCCAAGGGAAACCACATCGGTTCGCTCGTGTTGCTGCGCGATGTCACGGAACTGCGTCGCCGCGAACGCGAGTTGATCACGAAGGACGCGACCATCCGGGAGATCCACCACCGGGTCAAGAACAATCTCCAGACCGTTGCCGCCCTGCTGCGCCTCCAGGCCCGCCGGATCGGCTCGGCCGAGGGGCGCGAGGCGCTGGAGGAGGCGGTCCGGCGGGTCGGCTCGATCGCGATCGTGCACGAGACGCTCTCGCAGAATCTGGACGAGCGGGTCGAATTCGACGAGATCGCCGACCGGGTGCTGTCGATGGTCGCCGAGATCTCCCCGGGCCGGGTCGCCGCTCGCCGCACGGGCCGCTTCGGGATACTCGACGCCGAGGTCGCGACGCCGCTGTCGATGGTCCTGACCGAGTTGCTGCAGAACGCCATGGAGCATGGCTTCGGCCCGGGGGAGCGGGGCACGGTGGAGATCACCGCCGTGCGCGGCGGCGGCCGGACCGACGCCCGCCTGTTGATCTCCGTGCAGGACGACGGCCGGGGGCTGCCCGAGGGCTTCGACCCGCAGCGCGCGGGCAATCTGGGCCTGCAGATCGTACGGACCCTGGTCGAGGGGGAGTTGGGCGGTACGTTCGACATGGTGCCCGCTTCCGGGCAGGGCACGCGGGTGGTGCTCGACATCCCCGTACAGGCGGAGAAGTAGCGCGGGTGCCTCGCGGCGGGCGGACCTTTGACTGCGGGCCGGTCTGTGCCGCCTGCGGCGGCGGGCGCCCTGCGGGCGCGTCCTCAAGCGCCGGACGGGCTGGTTTCGGCTGAGCTCAGCCAATAGCAGCCCGTCCGGCGCTTGAGGACACCGCCGCGCAGCGGTGGTGCGCCCACCAACCCCCGGCGGAGCCGAAAACGCACTGAGCCCCGGACCTCAATCAGGTCCGGGGCTCAAAGCTTTATTGCTTAGCGCATATGGGGGGTACTGCGCGCTGCGGCTCGGGAGCCGAGGGGCATCGTCAGGCGGTAGCGTTACGCGCCCGGCTGCGAGCGGCGCGGCGCTTCATCGCCCGGCGCTCATCCTCGCTGAGGCCACCCCAGACGCCGGAGTCCTGGCCGGACTCGAGCGCCCACTGCAGGCACTGCTCCATGACGGGGCAGCGGCGGCAGACGGCCTTGGCTTCCTCGATCTGCAGCAGCGCAGGACCGGTGTTGCCGATGGGGAAGAAGAGCTCCGGGTCTTCCTCGCGGCAAACGGCGTTGTGACGCCAGTCCATGGCTGCTCCATCTCCTCGTAATTGCGGCTACGTTGCTTGTGAATGTGAACGCTTTCACGAATCCCCCCGCAAGGGAAGGGCCGACGCCCAGTCGGAAGACTGGTGCGGTCCAGGTAAATGAGGAGGGGGTTCGGGCTTTCGAAGGAGGCCGAATGAGCGGCCGTCCCGATCGCCATGAAGAGACTCGCAAACCTCGGCTGCGGATACAACCCCTTCTGGAAAGTTTTTTTTGATTCCTCGGTGTCGGCTAGGTCACAGCCGTACTTCCAGGGGGTGGAACCCAGCCTAAACGTTCGAGTGGAAGGACTTTAGGCCCTACCACTCACACAATCACACGCAGTGCACGGCGTACGCCTGTGAACGTCACGCTCGTACGCAGTCCGAGGTGGTCACCGTCCATCTGGAAGGGCAGTGGGGCCTGCGAATGCAAGGTGAACGCGGTCTGGTCATGCAATGACACAGCGTGTTTGCCCTGGGGGCCACGCTCCGGAGTCGACGTCAGCAGCTGAGTGACGTGGCGGCCGGCCGTCGCGGTCGACAGCTTGGTGAATCCCAGCACGTCAAGGGCGGTGTCGAAGGACGCGCGCGGCGATGCGTAGACCGGCCGGTTGCCCAGATAGGTCCACGGCGCGGTGTTGCAGATTATCGACATGACGAGATTCGCGAGTGGCTCCTCGCCCGGCCGTTCGAGCGTGATCGTGCCCCGTCTGCGGTGCGCTTCGCCGAGAAATTGCCGCATCACTTGGCGTACATACAGCGCGTGCGTCGAACGCTTGCCGCGCTCCCGCTGCTGCTCCACCCGGCCGACGACGCCCGCGTCGAAACCGAAGCCCGCGCAGAAGGTGAACCAGCGGGGCGGCACGGCTTCGTCGTCGGTGCCCGGCGTACCCGCCGCGAGGCCCAGACCGACCGTCCGCTCGGTCCCCTCCCGCAACGCGTCCAGCAGCGCCCCGGTCGCCTCGACGACGTCATTGGGCAGCCCCAGGGCGCGGGCGAAGACATTGGTGGAGCCGCCGGGGACCACGGCCAGCCGGGGCAGATGCTCCGGGTCGGGCCCGGCGTGCAGCAGACCGTTGACCACCTCGTTGACCGTGCCGTCGCCGCCGAGGGCGACCACCAGCCCGGTATTGCCGTCCTCGGCCGCCCGGCGCGCCAGATCGCGGGCGTGCCCCCGGTACTCGGTGGTGGCGACCTCCAGCTTGAGGTCGCTGGCGAGCGCGTGTGCCAGGACATCACGGGTACGGGCACTGGTGGTGGTGGCCGACGGATTGACCACGAGAAGCGCACGCATGACCGCCAGCCTACCTACCTGTCGGTACAGCCCCGGTCCCAGCCCCGGTCCGATCCCCTCCCGGTCCGCCGCCCGTTCCCGGGCGGCGGGGCTACCCTGCATGGGTGAGCAGCAAGCAGTCAGCGCCCAAGGGCGCCCGCAAGACCACCCGTGCGAGCCGGCCGACGGTGGAGGCGGCGGCGCGGCCTTCCCGCCCGTCCCGCACGGCCCCCGAGCCCACCGGCCCCCGGCCGCGTCGGCTGACGGCCGCGGCGGTGCTCACGGGCCTGGAAGGGGTGGCGCTCGTCGTCTGCGGGGTGACGCTGCTGGTCCTGGTGCTGACGGACAAGCCGGACAGCATGCGGCAGGCGGTGACGGGCGGACTGACCGTGCTCGCGCTGGCCGCACTGCCGCTGGCGGCCGCGCGCGGGCTGTGGCTGCGGCGGCGCTGGAGTCGCGGGCCCGCGATGATCACGCAGATCATGGCGATGCCCGTCGCGTGGACGTTGTTCAACGGCGGCGGCCTGCTGATCGCGGGCGCCGTGCTGCTCGCGCTCGTCGCCGTGGCCGCCCTGGGGCTCGTGGTGAACCCGACGGCGACCGAGGCGCTCGGCATCGGCCCGCGCGAGACGTGAGCTGATGACGCCAGGCCGTTTTTCGGCCTGGCAGTCCTGGATCCGCTCCCCGGGGTCCGCTTACTCCTCGATGAGCGGTTACTCCCCGATGAGTGGCTACTCCTCGATGAGCAGCCGGTCGCGGAGCTGGGCGAGCGTGCGGGCCAGCAGCCGGGAGACGTGCATCTGGGAGATGCCGACCTCCTGGGCGATCTGCGACTGGGTCATATTGCCGAAGAAGCGCAGCAGCAGGATCTTCTTCTCGCGCGGCGGCAGGTCCTCCAGCAGCGGCTTGAGCGACTCGCGGTACTCGACGCCCTCCAGCGCCTCGTCCTCGGCGCCCAGGGTGTCCGCGACGGCCGGCGACTCGTCGTCCGTGTCGGGCACGTCCAGGGAGAGCGTGCTGTAGGCGTTCGCCGACTCCAGCCCCTCCAGCACCTCCTCCTCGGAGATCCCGAGGTGCTCGGCCAGCTCATGGACCGTGGGCGCGCGACCGTGCCGCTGGGACAGCTCGGCCGTGGCGGTGGTCAGGGCCAGCCGCAGCTCCTGGAGCCGGCGCGGCACCCGCACCGCCCAGCCCTTGTCCCGGAAGTGCCGCTTGATCTCACCGACGACCGTGGGGGTCGCGTAGGTCGAGAACTCCACCCCACGGTCCGGGTCGAACCGGTCCACCGACTTGATCAGACCGATCGTGGCGACCTGGGTCAGGTCGTCGAGCGGCTCACCGCGATTGCGGAACCGCCGCGCCAGGTGCTCCACCAGCGGCAGATGCATCCGCACGAGGTGATTGCGTAGCTCGGCCCGCTCGGGCGAGCCGTCCGGGAGCGCCCGCAGCTCGATGAACAGGGCACGGGCACCGCTGCGATCCTGCGCATGGGGGTGCTGGTGCCACTGCTGATGCTGGTCCATGTGGTCCGCCCGCTCTGGTGGGTCACTCGCCCGCTCCGGCTCCACATCCGAGGGATGCGGCCGGGCGGGTTGCTGCGGGATGGCCGGGGTGCGCACTCCCCGCGACGATGCAGTACTCACGGAGCCCCCTCTTCCGTCACGGCTGTCCGGGGCCGGCGCCGCGCTTCTTGTGCAGGCTGATGCTGACCGTACGGTCGTCGGCGACGGTCGAGTCGACCTCGCCGGCCAGCGCGGAGAGCACCGTCCAGGCGAAGGTGTCGCGCTCGGGCGCGCGGCCGTCGGTGGTGGGTGCCGAGACGGTCACCCGGAGCGCGTCGCCCACCAGGCGGAAGACGCAGCTGAGAACAGAACCGGGAACGGCCTGTTGCAGAAGGATCGCGCACGCCTCATCGACCGCGATGCGCAAATCCTCGATCTCGTCGAGGGTGAAGTCCAAGCGGGCTGCGAGGCCGGCTGTCGCCGTCCGCAGCACCGACAGGTAGGCACCCGCAGCGGGCAGCCGGACTTCCACGAAGTCCTGGGTCCCGGGCTCGCCTGCGATTGGGGACACCCTCACCTCCAAGGTGGCACAAGCTTCTTGAGCTGTTACGAGCGCCGGTCGCGCGCCTCTCGGGCGAGGGGCGGGGCGGGCCGGCGCGGCACATGGTTCGGATGCGACGCTATCGCGATCCGAGGTTCCGTGCCGCAGCCCCACGACTGTCACTCATGGTAAACCCATGAGTACGGACAGTGGGTAGGGGCGTGCGGTCTCAAATCGAAAGAGAAGTCGCCTTGTTGGGATTTTCGTCACTCTGCGCGAACCCCGCAAGGGTGCGGAGCGGTTCTCCGGACATGCGTTGCACCGTCCACTCGTTCATCGGCTCCGCGCCGAGCGACTTGTAGAAGGCGATCGAGGGTTCGTTCCAGTCCAGCACTGACCATTCAAAACGCTGGTAGCCGCGGTCCACGCAGATCCGGGCGAGGGCCGCGAGGAGCGCCTTGCCGTGCCCGCCGCCGCGCGCCTGCGGGCGGACGTAGAGGTCTTCCAGATAGATACCGTGCGTACCCGTCCAGGTGGAGAAGTTACGGAACCAGAGGGCGAAGCCGACCGGCTCCCCGGCGGCGATCGTGCCGTCGGCCGAGGATTCGTCACTCTCCGCTATCAGGGCGAAGACGGCGGCGTCCGCCCCGAACAGGGCTTCGCGCAATTGCTGCTCGGTCGCCTTCGCGTCCTCCAGCGCCCGTTCGTACTCGGCGAGTTCGCGGATCATCGCATGGATGAGGGGAACGTCGGCGGGCGTCGCGGGTCGGATCATGGATGCATGCTAGCGGGCCGGACCGACAGCCTCCCCGGAACGGGGGCGCGGAGCCGGTGCGGGGACCGCGCGCGTCATGACGGGAGCAAGTGCGGCGGGCGGGGCGGCGGGGGCAACTGACGGCCGCCGTCAGACGATCCGCAGGTCCACGTAGCACCAGCGCCAGCTCTGCCCGGGCTCGAAGCTGCGCATCACCGCGTGCCCGGTCTCCGTGAAGTGCCCGGTGGCGTGTTGGTACGGCGAGGAGTCGCAGCAGCCCACGTGCCCGCACTCCAGGCACAGTCGCAGCTGCACGGGGTGGCTGCCCGCGGCCTCGCACTCCGGGCAGGTGGCGTGCAGCGGCGCCGGCTCGGGGCGCGGCAGCTCGGGAACGTGCGGGCACTCGCTCATGATTGCCAGGTTAGATCGCCCTACCGACGATCATCGAACGGCCGTCGGCCCTCGGCTGCCGTTGACGGACGGTGACAGATGGTGGCGACGCGACGGACGGCGCGGGAGGCACGTATGGAGACGGGCGGGGACCGATGGACGTAATGCCACTGCTGATGCTGGTCGCGGGTGGGGCCGCCATCGCCGGCGCGGCCCGCCGCACGCCGGTGCCCGCCCCCCTGCTGCTGGTCGCCGCCGGGCTCGTCGCCTCGTACGTCCCGGGCGTGCCGGACTACACCCTCGACCCGGAGATCGTGCTGCCGTTGCTGCTGCCGCCCCTGCTGCACACCGCCGCACTCGAGAGCTCCTACCTCGACCTCCGCGCCAATCTGCGGCCCGTCGCCCTGCTCTCCGTCGGCTATGTCCTCTTCGCGACCCTCGTCGTCGGCTATGTGGCGTATCTGGTGGTCCCCGGCCTGCCGCTGCCCGCGGCCCTCGTACTCGGCGCGATCGTCGCCCCGCCCGACGCGGTCGCCGCCACCGCCATCGCCCGCCGTCTCGGACTGCCCTCGCGGATCACCACGATCCTCCAGGGCGAGTCCCTGGTGAACGACGCCACCGCGATCACCGCCTACAAGGTGGCGCTCGCCGCCGCCGTCGGCGTGGGCACGACCTGGGGCGAGGGCATCCGCGAGTTCGCCGTCGCCTCGGTCGGCGGGATCGGCGTCGGCCTGGTCCTCATGGTGCCGCTGCACTGGCTGCGCAAACGGCTGCGCGAGCCGCTGCTGCAGAACACCCTGTCGCTGCTCATCCCCTTCGCCGCCTACGCCGCCGCCGAGGAGGTCGAGGCGTCCGGGGTCCTCGCCGTCGTGGTCGTCGCCCTCTATCTAGGGCACCACTCCTGGCAGGTCGACTTCGCCACCCGGCTCCAGGAGGCCGCGGTATGGCGGATGGTGGCCTTCGTGCTGGAGTCCGCGGTGTTCGCGCTGATCGGGCTGCAACTGCCCGTCGTGCTGCGCGGGCTCGGGGAGTACAGCTTCCGGGAGGCCGCCGTCTGGTACGCCTCCGTCGTCTTCGCCACCGTCGTGGCCGCCCGCTTCGTATGGGTCTACCCCGCCACCTTCCTCCCGCGCGCGCTGTCCACCCGGATCCGCGCGCGGGAGACCGACACGACGTGGCAGGGCGCGCTCGTCGTCGGCTGGGCCGGGATGCGCGGCGTCGTCTCCCTCGCCATCGCCTTCTCCGTCCCGGTGACCACGCACAGCGGAGAACCCTTCCCGGCGCGCAACCTCGTCCTTTTTCTCACCTTCACCACCGTCATCGGCACCCTCGTCGTCCAGGGCCTCACCCTGCCCCCGCTCATCCGCCGTCTGCGGCTGCCCGCCCGCGACACGAGCGCCGAGACGCTCGCGGAGGCCCAGGCCCAGAGCGAGGCGTCCCAGGCCGCCGAGCGCCGCCTCGACGAACTCCTCGCCGAGGGCGGCAACGCGCTGCCGTCTCCGCTCGTCGACCGCCTTCGCGCGGTCCTGGAGCGGCGCCGGAACGCGGTGTGGGAACGGCTCGGCGCGGTCGACGAGGTGACGGGGGAGTCGGCGGACGACACGTATCGGCGGCTGGCGCGGGAGATGATCGACGCGGAGCGGGAGGTGTTCGTGGCGTTGCGGGATGCGCGGCGTATTGATGACGAGATGCTGCGCACGCTTTTGCGTCGGCTGGACCTGGAGGAGGCCGCGGCTTATCGGGAGGGGTGACGTGCGGCTGCGGTGCGGTGCGGTGCGGTGGGCGGGACCTTTCCCCTACCCGCCCCTTCCCGATGCTCGTAACGGGGAGTTCTAACGAAGATGCCCCGCCCGGCACCTGACCGGACGGGGCAGGGTGCTGACGCGTCAGCGCTCGCAGATAGCGTCGTTGTGATGCGGGCCGGGGACGAGACTCGGCGCACATCCGGGGCAGGCATAGAGGGGGAACCCGGGGCCGCTCAGGCGCTCTATGTAGCGGACTTCCACAGGGGCACTGGTGACGTTGCCGCACTCGCAGCAGGTGACGGCCAGGGCGGCCGGGACGGGACTGGTGAGGCCGTCGATGCTCATGCGGACACCGCCGCGCGGCACTCGTGTGCTCCGGGGTACGTGTACGGATAGTCGCAACCCGCGCTCGCCGCTGCCGCTGCATGCCCCCGCTCGCGCTGTTGCAGCCGCTCGAACTCTTGCCGCTCTTTCTCCTGCTGCTCTACCCATTGCTGCATGTAGAGGGGGACGAGTGGGCGGGTGCTTTCGGGGATGGGGAGCGTCCTGGCGAGCACGTGCACCGGGACAGGGAAGGCTGCCCCGCAGATCTTCTGCGCGGGTCGGGTGGGGCAGGTGGGTGCGGGGATGCACCGGCCTGCCCGAGTGGGCGTCCTGTTTGCACTGTGCCGTCCGTCAACGGGTGCGGGGAAGAGGAGGGCGAGCACCCAGGTTAAGAACCGGGCGATAGGGTCGCGCATGTTCGTGCAGCTCCTAGATAGCTGTGCGGCGGAGCCCCGACAACCGGTCCTAAGCGGTTGCCGGGGCGTTTTCATGCCCGACGGTAGGGCAACCGGTATAGGTCCGTCTATGCATGCTCAACCCTGTCTAGGTATGACCGATGGGTGGCCTGTTGTCTACGCTGCACCCCATGGCAGCGCGCGAAATTGATCACCGGGCACCCGAGCCGCCCTTTCGGCAGATCGCTGCCGACCTGACGGGAGAGATCGAGCGGGGCGAACTCTCTCCTGGTCGCCCGGTCCCGTCCGAGAAAGAGCTGGTGGAGCGGTACGGGGTCGCGCGCAACACAGTGCGATCAGCGCTTGCTGTGCTGCGTGAGAACGGGCTCGTCTACACCGTGCCGAACCGCGGGACGTACGTATGCGACCGGAACGAGTCTGCCGGCGATGGGCAGAGCAAGGAGTAGCAACGACTTCGCCCATTCGCTGGGGCCGCTGCCCTTCGCCGTCACGGAACCAGCTTGGTAGCGCTCGTCTGCTCCGCCGAAGCCGATCGGCCTACTAGGCAGGGCAGTAGAGGCGGGTGAGCGCCGCCTACCCACCCGCGCATTGGGGGCACGGGACCCGTCGTGTGAAGCAGCACGTCTGGCAACCGTCGTAGCCCAAGCAGTCGTCGCACCAGACTTTGCGGTGTCCGGTGCACTCGCCGCAGTACTCCAGGACCTTCACGGGCGGCAATGCTGCGGGCGCCTCCGGGGTTTGCGAGGGCTCACGCTTCTGGGTGGGATTCGTCGCCGTTCGAGGGATCACAGCCCGCCTCTACGGCTCTGCTTGTTGGCTTCCGCAACCTTGGTGCTCAGTCCTTCGACGGGCGGCTCATAGTCAGGGCAGCACGGGGCGCCACACTGGCACTTTGGCCACTTCAGGGCATCGCCCGGAGCGACGTTCGCGCTTTGTCCCAGGAGTACGCCGCCGACCGCACGCGCTTCGGAAAGACGGGCGAGGAAGCGGCGGGCTTCGCTGCGGGTCACGCGATCAGCCGCCTCAGCCCGGCTTCGACAGCCCGCAGAAGCTGCGGGGTCGCCTTCACGTAACCCGAGCGCGGTACCCAGTCCGGAGCGAGTCGCCAGAAGCCTCCGGCTTCCTCTAATGCCGCCGCCAGGTCTGCAACGTCGTCGGCTGTTTCGGGGGCTGTCGTTGTGCGCTCACTCGCCATGGCCCGCTCTCTCCGCCGACTCCGGGACCCGGTGATAGTCCCGCCGGGAATGGCAGCGGCGTAGTGGCATGCCTAGGGGCAAGTAGCGCTCGAACACCGGAACTAGCCCCGTCCCTGGGCAGAGCTAGGGGCAAGATGGGCCCATGGCCATCGGGGTATTGATCAGGGACCTGCGACATGCGCGAGGGTGGTCGCAAGGGCGCCTGGCGGACGAGATCAACGAGGCTTTCGGTACGGGGCTCAACCGGGAGTACGTCAGCCGCTGGGAACGTTCCAAGGTGGAACCGGGGGCCTTCTACCTACGGTGTCTGTCGGCCGTCCTGGACGTGCCCCTAGCGGTTCTTGAGGGTGAAGTGAAGCGTCGTACGTTCCTGTCCGATGTAGCAGCCACCGCCATAGCGCCGGTCGTGGCCTCAGACCTGCTCAGTGTCGGGTTCGCCGCCCGGCTACGGGGCGGGCCGTCTGCGGACGATTGGGAGGGGAAGCTGGCCACCTACGGCACGGAGTACATGAGCCTGGGGGCTGCCGACATTCAGCGCCGGGTGTCCGGTGAACTGATCGTGGTGCAGCAACAGTTAGAGAACCCCCGGCTGTGGTCCGTCGCTTCCCGCCTCATGACCTTGTACGCGAAGACGTTTCCCGGCTCCGACGGCTCCAAGGCGGTGAACTGGTACCGACTCGCCGCTGAGGCTGCCGACCAGTCCGGGGATGATCAGGCCCGTGTATGGGTTCGGGGGCGCGCAGCCATCGCGCTCGGCTATGAGGGTGCCTCACTCGGCGTTGCCGACGTGTTCGCCGATCAGGCAATGGCCATCAGCGGAAGGCCGTCACTGGGGCTGTTGAACGCCATCATGGGCAAAGCTCACGCGGCAGCGATTCGAGGTGACTTCGATACAGCGCGACGACTTATGAACGAAGGGCGCCGGGTGTTCGACAAGGCCGGATCCTATGAGCAGACTTCGGACTACGCGGTGCCGTGGTGGCGCATGAACGTGTTCATCTCGCTGTTGGCGGCACGGCTCGGCGACGAGACGACGGCAGTGGATGCGCAAGAGGCTGCACGACGGGAACTCCCGGACTCGTTGCCCAGGTTCGCAACGCACCTCGAAATGCACCGGGGACTCATGCTTGCCCGATCCGGCGACAAGCAAGGCGGCACGGACTACGCACGCGCGGCTCTGGAAGCCTTGCCCCCAGAGAAGCACTCGCTCACCCTGCGGCTCTTGATGGCAGAAGTGGAAGAGCCATCGCGGAAACGCGGAGACTCCGTGTAACCGGATGCGTTCAGCTCCGCGTGGTGAAACGCGAAATCCCCCGCACCCGCCACCCAGCAAAGGGAGACGAGCACGGGGCTCTGTGGGCTGATCAGCCGTTCAGCACATTCGTCAGCCTGGCAGCGGCCTTACCGCCGAACAGCGCGAGGCCGCAATAGAAGTCGATACGCGTTCGATGGACCGGCTTGTCGTGTGCCTCGCCGAGATCAGTCGCCTGCACACCGCCATTACTGAGGCTGAACTCGTGTTGTCATAGGTGCTGACAGGTCTTGATCCTTGCGGTACGTCGACAGGTATGCGGTACGCACAGGGTGGTGGATTCA